>DAISZP010000177.1:0-10545 GCA_036824745.1 Luteolibacter sp. | reverse complement strand
AGGGAAACGCTTTTCCTCGTATTGGGAAACCAGGTGGGCCAGCAGGTCCATTTCCAGTTCCTCCGCCGGAGTCAGCCGCGGATGGGCGCCCATCAACGCGGAAAGCCGGGCCAGCGCCTTTTTGTGGCCGCGCTGGTTGGTGATTTTTTCAATTTCAATCTTCATGGGGTTTCCTTGGTTCAGAGCTTCCATCTGTCGTATTCGGCGTGCGTGCCGATCTTCTCAACGAGGACCCGGCCCTTGCAGAAAACGGCCGTCACCAGCAGACGGAATTTGTTTCCGCCGATGTTGAAGACGATGCGGTTCCGTGAAAGGAAGCTCGCGGTGACGAAGTCCCGTTTCACGTCCGCGGTGGTTTTCCAATCCGCCCGTTCCACGAAGGCGCGCCATGCGGACAGCGGTTTTTCCGCCGCCGCGTGTTTGCGCTGGAAGGCCGAAAGGATGTCCTTTCCGAGGATCTGCACGCGCCGCAGCATGGCCTCATGCAGGAAGCGGCGCAAGGAGTTTGTTCCCGGTTCGGGAACTCTTGTGAGCGTGCGGAAGTTTTCCCGCCCGCGTCAGTGGTTCTTCTTCGTCAGCGAGCGGATGAGTTTCACTTCCTCCTCGCGATACGGTTTGCCATCGCGGCGGAGGATGTCGTGGAACCAGGGCTCGGGTTCGGCGGTGTAGGTCTTTTTCCAGGAGTCCCACGGATAGATGGTCTGGCTCTTGCCATCGATGAAGCCCCAGTTGTAGGCGGCGGTTTTGGTTTCGGCGAAGAAGGGGAGGATGGTTTCGAAGGTGCTGCCTTCGGGTCGCGCCATGTATTCGGTGCAGAGCAGCGGGCGCTGCCAGACTTTGAGTTTCTCGACGCGGGCCTTGGCTTTATCGAGCGGATCGTAGGAGTGGAAGCTGATGATGTCGGAGTTCTCGAGCTGCACTTTCATGATCTCGGTGGGGTTTCCGTAGTCGCCGGTCCAGACGCCGGAGGTGAGTGGCTGGGTGGGCTCGGCCTCGCGCGCCCACTGGAAGGTTTTTTTGAGGAGGATGGTGGCGTTGGCGACCTTGTCCTTGGCTTCATCGGCGGTGAAGCGGCCGCCGTTGTCGTTGTCCGGCTCGTTGAAGAGGTCCCAGGAGTGGATGCGTGCGTCGTTGCGGAAGTGATGGATCACGCCGAAGACGTAGGGGCGCAGGCTGTCGTGCTTGGCGGGATCTCCGAGGATGGCGGCGCCGGGGCTCTGGACCCAGCCGGAGTTGTGCACGTGCGGGCGCGGCTCGGGCTGCTTGCCGGCCTTGGGCAGCGGGTTCCACACGCTGTCGAAGAGCACGAACATGGGGCGGATCCTGTGTTTCTCACAGATGGTTAGAAATTGCTCGATGCGCTTGAGGAAGCCTTCGGAATCGGTCTGCCACGGGATGTCGTGGAGGAAGACGCGCATGGTATTGAAGCCGAGGTTTTCCGCCCAGCCGAGTTCGAGGTCGATGCGCTTGGGATCGAACGTTTCGGCCTGCCACATCTCAAGCTGGTTGATGGCGGTGGCGGGCGCGTAGTTCGCGCCGACGGGCCACGGCTGTTTGGCATACCAGGCGTTGGCTTGCTCGGGCGTCCATTGTTTGGCGGGAGCGCCATGGGCGAGGCCGGCGAGGGAGCAGAAGAGGAGGATGGATTTTTTCATGGGGCGCATGGTGTGAGGTGGAAAATTACGTTGCCGCTGGCTCCGTTGCTTACGTGGCGAGTGGAAACTTTGTCATCCGCCCCGATCGGGGCATGGAGGACAATAGGGTTTTGAGAGGGAATCTACGTTTTTGGAACTACTGAAATCACTGAGCCACTGGGGAAACTGAGGGATTTCGATATCGAGGCGTCCGCACCAAAAGAGATACCGGAGAATTCATTCAGTCTCTCAGCGGTGCTCAGTGATTCAGTGGTTCCAACAGCTCGGATTGCGGCTGGAGACGAAGGTGAAATACCGCCAATTCAAATCCGGGCTTCCAGAGAGCCGCAGGATAGTTTATGACACTCGCCAACCAAATGATCTCACGCACCCTAGCCGGTGTTTTTCTGATAGCCTGTGGGACTGTTGAAGCAACGACCCGTAGAGCCCCGCTCACGAACGAGATTGTGGGACTGGGGAATGTCATACAGGTCTATCACGAGCACGAGGGGAAATGGCCGAAATCGTGGGATGACCTTGAAAAAGTCACGCCGGGTTTGGATGCGAGATATTCCGGGCTTAGTCCCACCAAGCGCATGGCACTGGTCAATCCGCCCATCGAGCTGCCGGGTCGAAACCCGGGGATGGCGGTGGCAATCTCGCGGGATGCGTTCAGTCCGATGGGTTGGAGGACCCGGCCAATCATTGGTGGGGATTCCGAGTATCTCGAAGATCCCTCGTATGCCTTGGCGGTGATCAGGGGCACGGGAGTTGAGCTTGTGCGCCTTTCTCCAACGGTCGCAAAATCCATTTTCGACAAGGCGGGTTCAGCGTTGCCCGCGCCAAGTGGACTTGGGAAATTTCCGTATGAGAAGGAGTTTTCGACACGCCGAATTCACAATTGGACGGTGGCAATTGCCTTCGGAACTTGGTTGGTTTGGAGATTCATCCGAAGTCGAACGCGACGAAGTGGAGGACAAGTGCGCGGCGAAGAGCCGGCGAATTGAATCCGGGCTTCCTCTCCAGTGCTTGCATTGGTATGAGAGGTCAAGTTCACGAAAGCATTTCCAACATTGGTCGCCGCGTTGATTTTGGTTCTGCTGAGGCATGTAAGATTCCGAAATCAAGTTACACCACCAGCCCGGCCAAGGTTTTTAAGGTTTATTCGGTGATGGACGGCGGGCACACCCTCGTGACCTACGTAGTGGAGAGGAGTGGCGCTGAGAGCGTGGTGAGCGACGCGCTGGGCATGAGCAGCCACAAGGTGGGGGGATTTCATCGAGTATCTGGATCAGAAGTTCGAGGTGGATGCGTCCACGCGTGCTCTGTCGTTCACGCTGCTCAAGTGAGACCAGTCTCAAGGCATCGGAGCGATGGCCGGTTTGTGGGGTTTTCGTTTGAGCTGCATCAGCAAGTTCGCGGCGAGAATCATGCCGCCGCCGACGATGAGGGGGAAGCCGGGATGTTCGTTCGGATAGGTGCTGCGGGTCATCAGGCCGAGCCATTGCGGAAGGAACATCACATAGAGCGCGGTGAATACCGGCTCGGTGGTGTAGATCAGTCCGGCTTCGGTGGAGCTGATGCGCGGCTGCCAGTGGTTCATCAGCAGGTAAGCGCCCACCGAGCAGAACAACGCGAGTGTGGCGATCAGGATGAACGACGGCCATGAAGCCCCGGCGATGATGAGCAGGGCGGGGGACCTGGCGGTTAGAAACGCGGCGGGCAGCAGGATCACGGCGATGGCGAGGCACATCACGAAGGTGACGGGCAGGCCGCGGTTTTTCCGGTAGTTCGGGTTTTCCAAGGCGAGGATCTGGAAGGTGAAAAGCACGGAGGCGAGGATGGTTTCCAATTCGCCGCGGCCGATGTGCAGATCGCCGGGTTTCATGCCGGATAGCACGGCGCAGCCCGCGACGACGAGCAAGGTGGCGGCGATGATGCGGAGCTCCGGAGCGCGGCGGAGTTTCACGCAGGCGATGAGCGGCAGGATCACGCAGTAGGCCTGGGTGAGAAAGGCCGAGCTGGAGGCGGCGGTGTGCGCTAGGCCGTCCGCCTGCAGGGCCATGCCGGTGCCGCCCCAGAAGGCGAGCACGAGGCCTTGTTTGAGTTCCAGTTTGTTAGGAAACCGCTTGTGCCGGACGAAGGGCAGGAGGATCAGCGCGCCGAGTCCGAAGCGCGCCACCTGCATCCATGCGGAGAGGAACTCGCTGCCCACGCCCGGAAGGCGCTGCGTTTGTTCCAGATGCAGCGCCTTCACCACCGGGAAGCTCAAGCCCCAGAGGGCGCAGGCGAGGATGAGGAAGAGCGCGGGCATCGGACCGCTCCATCATTCACGTCGCACATCCGGGGGAAAGCGCGGAATTGCCGGCCTTGATCAGAACGAGACGCTTAAGGCACGCGGTCGGGCTTCGTTGGGAAAACGCACCCGCAGGAGTTTCTCCGCGGGATCAAAGCGGACGTCTGCTAGGGGCGCGCCATCAAGCGTGACTTTCTCCGGCTGCTTGTCGCATGAAAACAGGACGAGTCCCGGCGTTTCCCCCACGCCCTCGACGGTCCAGGTTTGCGCCGTGTTTCCGCCGGCGGTGAGCAGCGACTTGCAGGAGGAGGCGAGCACCTTGGGCTTTTTGGATTTCACCGCATCGAGATCCAGCAGGAAACACCGGTTGCCGGGCTTGAGTTCGAACGAACGGATGACGCGCAGCTCGGGATCGAAGAGGTTGATGAAACGGCCTTTGAAGACTTTGTTAGGGACCTCCACCGATTCGTCCATGGCGGCTCCGATCTGATAGGGACCACGTCGCAGGGCGAGATGGTTGGTTTCCTTCCACCCGATTCCCGCGTCCTTCGCCGATTCGCGGAGGATGCCGGTGAGGCGCGCTTCGGCGTCGGCGCTCAATGCGAATGGCGCGGGGTTCTCGCGCAGCCAACGCACACGGCCCTTACCGACCTTCAGCGTCTTTCCATCCGCCTGCTCGTCCGTGATGCCGAGCGCGTCGAACAAATGCCGCCGCGGGATGTTGGAGTTTTTTCCGAAATCGTTCCACCACTCCTTGGCCTGGTTGTAGGGATCCTTGTCGTCATCGATCATGATGAGCGTGCCGCCTTGATTCACCCACTCCGCGAGTGCCGGATGCACGTCCGGGGACATCGGTTTCTGCCCCTGATAGGTGAGCATCAGGATCTTCTGTCCATCGAGAAAGCCGGGCAACGTGACGTTTTCCAACTGCACCGGAGTGACCGGGATGCCGCGCTTGAGCGGCGGCAGGGCGAGGCCGTAGAACTGCGCCATGTTCGGGTCGCTCGGAGTCGGCTGCTCGCGCTGGAACATCATGGAATCGCTGATCAGCACGCCTATGCCGCGGGTGCCGCAGTCCCATTCGTTCTTGTCCTGCTTCATGTCGTTGAGCGCGTTCATCACCACTTGCAGCTCGCTCGCGTATTCCGGCGGGATGGGTTTCTGATCCTCCGGTTTCGCGTTGCGCGGGTATTTCCAGCCGAAGATTCGTTCCGGCCATGGAGCCACTTCGAAACGCCAGACATCGGGCTGGAGCAGCGAGGCGGTGAGGGTGGATTCCCAGTTCGTGCGGTAATCGTTCCAGTCATGGCGCGGGTTGTCCTCCACCGGATCATTGAGGTACCAGACCGTGCGTCCGGTCGATCTAACAAGATTCTGCATCGCCCCGTATTCGAGGAACGCGGTCTCGAAGGTGCGCTCCTTCATCCGGCCGCGGAAGTGGTTCGGCGTGCGCGAGGTTCCGGTCCAGACCTGGGCGATGTAGCCATCGCAGCCATCGAGTTTCGCGAGGCTCGATTGCGGGCTCACGATGCACCAGTGCGCGTAGTTGATCAGGCTGTGGGTGGGTACGTAACAACGGACTTCGCGGCCGGTTTTCTTGTTGTAATTCCGCACGTGATCGAAGACTTGCTGGAGGGCCCTGCGGTAGAGGAAATACTTGAGTTTCGACGCTCTCCACTGTGCGTCCGCGGACTCATGCGGAGGCCGCCAGGGTTCCTGATAGAAAGACAGCCACTCGCGCTTGAATCCCTCGGAGTATCCTGCGCGCGCCCAGAACTCCGGCTCTTCGAGATGCACCGCCTCCACGCCGGCATCGAGTCCGCGCTGGACGCCGCTTGCCAGATAGGTGCCGTAGTTTTCCGCGGGACACATGTAATACACATCGCCGCCATGGCTGATGACCTTGCCGTTGCGGTCGGTCTGCGCGTTGTCCACGTGGTTCACGCCGTCGAAGCGGCCGTAAAGGTAGTCCTGGTATTCACCCCATGCCACACCGGTCATCAGATGCACGCGGTATCCGCGGTTCCTCCAACCGGCGACGCGTTCGGGAAGCGACTTGTCGATCCCGTAAACCAGCGCCACGTCCGAGCGGAGGTTCCCGTTTGAACTCCATGGTTTCGATGTTTGGAAACACGTGCGTTCGAGCGCTTGTCTTGGATCTTCCGGGAATGCGGGAGGAATCCCCTGGGCTGTTAGTGTCCGCGCGGAAGCGGCGAGGGCCGTGAGTCGGATGAGGGTTCGCATCATGTCATCCAGCATTACGCGCCGTGCGCTCCGCCTCTCCATTCCGTTGTGCGAAAACGATCACCCCGTACGGGGGGGATGCGGCGGCGCGGGGTGGGGAATATCAGTTTCACAAACGGAACGAGCGGAGGTTTTCCTAAGCTTTTTCCCAACCCAACAAATCGCGTCCGCCGCTCGTGTCAAGTGCCCTCGATCGGCGGTCGTTATGCAACGCGCGTCCGATTTTGCCAGAGCTGGCCGGACCGGACGGGCGGAACCCGCGGGCACTTGCCGAAATCCATATCCTAATGAAACCCAAGCATCACCTTGCCCGCCTGCGCGGCGGTTCCATCCTGCTCACAACAACCCTCGTCGTCTGCCTATCCAACGGAGCGATGGCGCAAACCGACAACAATTGGACCGGCGCGACTTCCGGTGACTGGAACACACCATCCAACTGGAGCGCCGGAGTGGTGCCGAGCAAGGGAGGGAACCTTCATGCGGTGATCAACACCAACTCGCCGAACGTCGCTACCATCACCCTCGGCATCATTCCGCCCGTCGATATCATGGTGGGCACCAATGCCGCCGCGACTCTCAACCATCCATCGGGAGATGCCGCAACGGGTGCCACCAACTACATGTTTGTCGGTCGCAACACCGGTGGAAACGGAACTTACAACCTGACCGGCACCACGCCTGCCACTGGAAATCTAACGGGATTCGTGCAGGGCAGTGGAAACATGACGGTGAGCGCCGGACGCTTGTATGTCGGCGGATTCGCCGGTGCCGCTACGGGTCTTTGCAACGTCAACACCACGGGTGTGTTGGCGGTTGGAAACGACCTCGCGATCGGCACCGCCGGTGGCACGGGCGTGATGAACATCGACTCGGGAACCGTCAACACCAGCGGCTGGAATTTCTTCGGCAAGAACGAGGGCGGCACGGGTGGCAAAGGTACCCTGAACATGGGCGGTGGCACGTTTTTCAACACCGGCCGCCAGTACGTCGGAACACCGACTTGTGAAGGCTGGTTCAACCTCACCGGCGGCAGTTACACTTGCAATGGCAACCTGCTTGCGGGTGGCACGACGGATGACGGAGACTTCCTCGGCACCAATGGAACCGGCACCGGTCACATCGTCGTTTCGGGCAGTAACGCTTCGTTGACGGTCGGCGGTGAGTTCACGCTCGGCAACCGCGGAGGCACCGCGGACATGACATTCAGCGAAGGCATGATCGAGTCGAAGAGCTGGACGCAGGTTGGAAGAAACGGCGGCCATGGCACCCTCACGATGACGGGCGGCACATGGAACAAGACCAACGGTGGTGACTTCGTGGTGGGGGATTTCAACAACGCGACGGGCACCTTCACCATGTCCGGCGGCACCTTGACGAACTCCAACACCTTCCGCGTTTCCAGTGGCGGCACTGGCGTCGTGAACGTGAGCGGCACCGCCGCCATCACCACTAACAACGAGCTCTGGGTCGGCCAGGCAGGAAACGGAACCCTCAACCTCAGCGGTGGCTCGATCACCGTCGGAAACTGGATCGCAGTCGGCCGCGGAGGCGGCACGGGAACGGTCACTATGACCGGCGGCTCGTGGTCGAAAAACGCCAGCGACAGCAACTTCATCATCGGCTCCAGCGGAACGGGAACGTTCAACATGAGCGGCGGTTCCGTGAGCGTGGCGGACTCCGGACCGGTTGACCGCGGAGTGACTTGGGTGGGTGAAACCAACAACTGCACGGGAACCTTGAGCCTCTCGGGCAGCGCCCAGTTCACCACCGAGCGCTTCGTGCTCGGTGTCAACGGTGGCACCACCGGAAATCTCAACCTCAATGGCGGCACCATCACCACCGGCCACATCCTTGGTGGCAACGGCACGGCAAACGCCAGTTTCAACGGCACGCAGATCAATGTTTCCGCCAGCAGCGCGGACTTCATTCAGAATCTCGACTCCGCGGTCATCGCCTCAGGTGGCTTGTTGGTCGACGACATGGGCAACAATCTAACCGCCGCCCAGGTTTTCACGGGTCCGGGTGGTATCGTTAAAAGCGGTGCGGGCACGCTGACCTTGAGCGGAGCCAGTTCATACGCCGGCTCCACCTCCGTCACCGGAGGCAAGCTGGTCGTGACCACCGCTTCCGATGCCACGGGAGCCATTTCAATTGCGGATATTTGCCGCCTCGGCCTCGTCCAGTCCGCGCAAGATGACAGTTACTCTACCGCTGGTATCACATTCGGAACATCCGACGCCACCACCTTGGATTTGGATCTCGGCAGTTTCTCGGGAAATACCAACAACGCGCCGCTCAATGTCACCGGCAGCGGCGCGCTTGTTTTGAATGGCGCTGTCACCGTCAACGTGACCGATGCCTATCCCGCGGTCGGCTCCATCCCACTGGCATCCTACACGGGAGGAAAAACCGGTGCGGGTGCGTTTGTTCTCGGAACCCTTCCAGACGGCGTGGTCGCCACGCTGGTGGACAACGGCACGAATCTCGTTTCCCTCAATGTCACCCGCGTCAACGACGCCTATTGGACCGGTGCCACGGGCTCCAGTTGGGACACATTCTCCGCGAACTGGAAGGACGACTATTCCGAGGCGGCTTCCCTTTATGCGGATGGGGATCCGGTCACCTTCGATGACCGGGTGATCGATCCCGGCCCGGAAGTATCCGTAATGCTCTTCAGCACCGTGTCTCCCGGAGGCAGCGGCGTGACATTCGCGAACGCCGCGAAAAACTACAGCCTTTGGGGAGTCGGAAAGATCTCCGGGACTACCAAGCTGACCAAGCAAGGAGCCGGAACCGTCACCATCGACACGATCAACGACTACACCGGTGTCACCTCAATCAACGGCGGCACGCTCAAGGTCGGCGTTCTAACAAATGGCGGAATGGCCAGCCCCATCGGCGCGGCGGATAGCGGTGAGGCCAACCTTGTTCTCAACGGAGGCACGCTCAGCTACACCGGAGGCAATGTTTCGACTGACCGCGGCTTCACCATCTCGGCGGCTAACAGCGGCATCTCCACCGACAACAGCCTGGCTTTCAGTGGCGACGTTTCCAGCACCGGCGGCAGTTTGGTCAAAGCCGGAGCCGGCAATCTCACGTTGAGCGCCCCCTCGGTCTCCATCGGTGGGAGCGGCCAGGTCAACAAGATCACCGGCGGCACCATGACGTTTGATGGCATGGGATCCCAGTCGGTCTCGATTCCGGGAGAGCTCTGGATCGGCTGCGTTCCTGATTCCTCCGGAAATCTGGTGCTGAATGACACAACGCTCAATGTGGGATCCTGGATCACCTTGGGGCGCGGCACCGGGAATACGGGTGTGGTCAGTGCGCTGACAGCCACCGGTTCCTCCATCCAGTGCAACCAGCTCAGCACGGGCTTTGACGGGGACCTGGGCTACAACAACGCCACCCAGCTCATCACGCTGACAGACACCTCGTTCACCAACGTCGGCCGCACGGCGCTTTCTGAAAAGCAGAACGACACCACAACCATGACGCTGGCCGGCACCTCGTCGTTCACGTCGCCCTATCAATTCCAGATGGCCCTCAACCCCACCGCGGTCGCCAACCTGATTCTTCAGGACAACGCCGTGATGACGCTTACCGGAAACTGGTTCTCCATCGGCAACGACGGCACCGGCACCTGCACGGTGAAAAACAACGCGTCGCTCAGCAAGACCGGCGGCGACTTCAACATCAGCGATGTGGGCACTTCCACCGGAACCCTCAACATCCAGGATAACGGCACGGTCACCGCGGGCGGTGTGGTATTCGTCGGCAAAGGCAACGGGACCACCGGCACCGTCAACATGGACGGAGGCACCTTCAACACCAACACCTACATCACCATCGGACGCGGTGCGGGTTCCGTCGGTGTCTTCAACATGAACGGCGGCACGATCAACCAGACCGATCCGAACGCGGGTCTCGCTGTTGGAGAGCAAGGAAACGGAACCTTCAATCTCAATGGAGGCAGCATCAATGTCGGCGGCGGCGGTTTCTACATCACCACCGAAACGACCACGACCGGTGTCGGGGTGGCCAACCTGAATGGGGGCACATTGACCGCCAAGCGGGTGACCGCGCGCGACGGCACCAGCGGAACGAGCACGCTGAACTTCAACGGCACATTGCTGGTCGCGGGAACCGACGCGTCCCCGGACTTCATTTCCAACCTGGACAACATCTTCGTCAAATCCGGTGGTGCCAGGATCGACAGCAACGGCCAGAACATCGCCATCGGCCAAGCCTTGTTAGACGGCACGGGCGGAGGCGGCCTCACCAAGACCGGCGCGGGCACGCTCAGCCTCAACGGAGCGAACACCTACACCGGAGCCACCACCGTCAACGCCGGCACTCTGGGCGGCACCG
>DAISZP010000176.1:0-10547 GCA_036824745.1 Luteolibacter sp. | reverse complement strand
GACGGTGTATCCTCCAAGTGTGGATGGGACAACAACCGCTCCCGAAGGCTCCGCGGAGAATCCTGTGATCGTGGTTTTGCTGTTTTCCACAGTGTAGGTGAAGCTCTGCGCGCGCAGGATGGCGGTGGGTGCGAGCAGGGCGGTTAGAGCCACGAGGAAACGGAAGGTTTTCATGATGTTGGTTTCCTTTTTTGGGTTCATGGAGTGGTCACGCTGCCGGTGGCGCTTCCGAGTGTGAATGTTTTCGCGAGGGTGGTGGTCCCCGATACGCTGGCTCCGCCGGTGTAGTAGCCGTGAAACTCGGTGCCGCCGCTCACGGTGCCACCGGTGTGGATCGTGTAGGTCACGCCCGTGGCCAGACCGGGCAGACTGATGAACATGGTCATGGGCGTGGTGCCGCCGCCTGGGCCGCCTCCGCCTCCCGAGTAAGTCCGGGGAATCTTGTAAATCATCACCGTGGTGCCATTCGCCTTCAACTGGACGATGGTGCCCGCGGTGCCTGTGGCCTTGTAGAGAATCGTGCGCTGGGTGCTGCTGGCGGCGGTGGGTGTGCTGGTGCCGCCACCGGTGCCGATCATGACGGGGCCGCCCGATCCGCTGGTTATGGCGAAGTTGTTCTGATCGCAGTCGAAGCCTTCCTCTGGAGCATTGGCCCCGGAACTGATGATGGTTCCGCCGGTGAAGGAGAAGGTTCCATTGGAATCCATGCCATCGTTGTTGCTGGCATAACTGTAGATGTATCCGCCATTCACGGTGATCTTGGTCGCGGCGTTGATGCCGTCGTCATAGGATGTGACCTCAATGATGCCGCCGTTGACGGTGACGGTGGTCTTGGACTCGATGCCCTCGGCTCCGTTCTGGGTGGTGTTGGCGGTGACTTTGCCGCCGTTGATGATGAGGTTCCCGAAGGAGACGATCGCCTTGGGAGTGGAATAGTCCGAGCCGGAAACCAAGGTTCTCGCGCCGGTGGCCGATGCCGAGATCACGGGCGTGCTGTCGTTTCCAAGAATCCCGAGGGTCATGGCTCCGTCGCTGCTGATGGCATCGCAGGAGTTTCCAGTCGCGGTGGCGGTGATCGTGCCGCCGGTGATGCTCAGGGTGCCGTCCGCCTTGAGGCAATCACCCGCGGCGATGTCGGTGGTTCCCGAGGCATTGGTGAACGTGGAGGACGGGCCGCCGCTGACAGCAAGTGAAAGCGTGCCACCCGAGATGGCGATGTTTCCATCCGCGGAGACCGCCTTGCCCGCGGTGCCGCTGTGCGTGACGCTGATGATTCCGTTGGAGATGGTGAGATCCGCATCCGTTTTGATGGCGGTGCAGTAGGACGGATCATAGCGACCGGAGGTGGCGGTGGTTTCCAGCACGACCGCGCCGCTCATCGCAAAGCTCGTCGTGCCGCCGCTCACATTGAGGTTTCCGGTGCTCTTGATGCCCTTGGAGGCGTTTCCCTTGCAGCTCATGTTGAGATTCCCTCCCAGAATATCGAGAGTGGTGGCGGATGCGATGCAGTCACCTGATAGACCGGACACGGTAGTGATGACGCTGCCGCCGCTGATGGTCAGGGCGAGATCGGATGAGAGGCAGTCGCCGGAAGCTCCGGTGCTCAGCGCGGTGATGCTGCCGTCCGAAATGGTAAGGGAACCGTCGGCTTTCAAACAATCCGCCGAGGCGGTGTCCGTCACGCCGAGCTCATTGGTAAACGAACTGGATGGACCTCCGGTGGTGACGAGGTCGAGGGTGCCGCCGCTGATGGCGATGTTTCCAGCAACGCTGATTCCTTTGCCAGCGAGTCCGATGTGGGTGAGGGTGATGTTGCCGCTTGTGACGTTGAGATTGCCGTCGCACTTGATGCCGGTGCAATACGAGGGATCCACGTAACTGGTTGTTCCGGTCACGGTTTCCAGATAAACATCGCCGGATAGCTGCATGAGTGTGCTGCCGCCGTTGATGGCAATGTTCGCCTTGCTGCTGATTCCCTTGGATTGGGTGCCGGAGATGGTCAGATCGATCGCGCCGCCGTTCACGGTGATGTCGCCATCGCAGGTGATGCCCTTGGTGTCTGCCACGGCACCGCGCACGCGGATGGAGCCGCCATTGATGATGATGTGGCCGGTGTCCCCGTCGATTCCGTCACCAGTTGCTGTTAGATCAAGTTTTCCATGGTCTATCCGGAAGTAGGTCTTGGAATGGATTGCATCCTTTGCCGCGCCCGTGACCCTGAGGGCTCCGCCAAGACAGCGAACGTAGGATTTTCCATGGATGCCGTGCCCCTTCACCCCGGTGATGCCGACACTTCCCAACCCGCTGAAAACCAAGGGGCCGGTGGCATAGATCGTCCCGGTTCCGGCCCGGGTGTAGGTGGCACCGTCGGTGAGCGTGCTGCTGGTTCCCTGAGGTATGACCACAAAGGCGCGTTCGCTTGAGAGGACGGTGAGCGGCGGTCCATTGGTGCTGGCGAGGCTTACTCCGCCGAGGGTTACCTTCGCGGCGTGGGTGCTGGTCAGCGTGAGGTAGCCATCGCTGCTGGTTCCCGATAATACATATTCCACACCCCGCAGGGTGGAGGTGATGGAAATCTGTGAGCTGGTCGCTCCGTAGGTGATCGTCACGCCAGCACCGTCAATCACGCTGGCCGTGGGGCCGTTGAACTCGATCTGAACGATTTTGGTGAAATCAGCGGCTTCGATGTAGTCGCGGTCTGCGGCATGCAGCGAGTTGCAGGCGAGTGCCAGCAGACCGACGGCGCGGAGAGAGTGAAGGAACGTTTTCATGGGATGCGGGCCTTTTCCGAATCATTTCACATCCCAGCCGATGAGGGTCAATTTCGGGTGTTTTAAGAATGTGTAAGGAAGGGAAAAGTTCCCATGATTCCAAATCCGCATCGGAATTGTCATGGCGGGCCACGCCGCTGAGAGCCAGATTTCCCGCATGACCCAGCCAAACGGCGACACGCACAGCAAGACCATCGGTTATCTCCTCTGGATTTTCGGATTCACCGGAGCACACCGGTTTTATTACGGAAAGCCGGTGACCGGTGTCATCTGGATGCTGACCTTCGGCTTGTTAGGAATCGGCTGGTTGATCGATCTGTTCCTGATTCCGATCATGGATCGCGAGGCGGATTTCCGGTTTCAAACCGGACGTTATGACTACTCGGTGGCGTGGATTCTCCAGACCTTCCTCGGCGTGTTCGGCATACATCGTTTCTACCTCGGCAAGATCGGCACCGGCTTGATCTGGCTCTTCACCGGAGGCCTGTTCCTGATCGGATACCTCTATGATTATTGCACGCTCAACCGGCAGGTGGACGAGCGGAACCGGATGCTCCGTTAGATCCGCAGGATGGCCTGTGCCAGGTAATCGTATTCCGCCGGCGCGTTGTGCAGATGCGCTGAGATCCGGAAACAACGCAGATCGCCCACTTTCACAAACGGAACCTCGATTCCGAATTCCCCGAAGAGCCGCAGCTGCTCGGGAGCGATCCTGCCCGCATGATGGCGGTTCTGAAACCGCCCGGGCAGGGGAATGGTCGCCATCGACCCTAGCATTCGAGCGGGGCAGGGGGGCTCGACTTCTAACAATCCACAAATCCGGTCCCGCGCATCGAGCGCCATGCGCCGGTTGGCTTTCCGGATCGCGGACCAGCCGCCGGGGTGCAGTTTCGACATGACATTCAAAGCGCACGGCACGCTGAACCATGCGGTCGGGTCGAAGGTGCCCGGCCAGTCGAATCGGTCCTGCCATGCTTCAAATCCCACCCGGCGGGTGTTGTTGCCGTGGCTGATGACCGTTGGCTGGAGATCATCCCAAGTATCCTGCCGTGCCCACAGGAATGCCGCTCCCTTTGGCGCGCAAACCCACTTGTGGAGATTCCCCGTGTACCAACTCGCGCCGAGCTTGGATGGATTCAAGGCAAGCATGCCCGGAGCGTGGGCTCCATCGATCAGGACCCGGACTCCTTGTTTTTCCAGCCCGGTGGCCAGTTTTTCTACAGGAAGCACCAGCGCCGAATTGCTCGTCACATGGTCCAGCATGGCGAAGCGGGTCCGTCTTCCAACGGCTGATAGAATCCGCGCTTCGATCTCTTGTTCGTTGTGGATGGGAAACGGAAGGTCGATGACCTTCACCTTCGCTCCAGCGCGGGCGGCGGTTTCTATCAGAACGTTACGGCACGCGTTGTAGTCCAGGCTGGTGGTCAGGATTTCATCACCGCGGCGGAGTTTCCAGGATCGCACCACCGCGTTGACCGCGGTGGTGGCGTTGGTGACGAATGCGAATTCAGAGGGTCTTGTTCCCAGAAAACGGGCGAGGCTTTTCCTCGCCTGATCCACCCGGTCATCGTGCTGGCGACCGAGAAAAAGCAGCGGTTCGGATTCCATTTCGCGCCGCAGTTTTTCCTGGAATCGCAGCACCACCTTCGGGCAGGCGCCGAAGGATCCGTGATTGAGGAAAACCACTTTCGGATCCAGCCCCCAGTGTTTGCGCAACACGGACTTGGCAGGACGTTTCAGGAGTTTCCCGCTCATCGGAGATTTGGTTAGAAATTGAACGATGCGAGCCGCGCTTCCAGCTCCGAGGGATCTCCGATCACGATTTCCGCGCCCGCGGCAATGAGTTTGACCCGGTCGTGATAGCCCCAGAGCACGGCGATGGCCGGCATGTCGGCGTTGCGCGCGGTTTCGAGATCCACGGTGGAATCGCCGATGAACACGCAGCTCTCCGGCGTGTAACCTGTGGCTTGGGCGATTTGGAAGGCTCCCGCGGGATGGGGTTTCTGCGGGACGCCCTCGCGTTGGCCGAGCACTTTGTGGAAGTGGATGCTTGGGAAAAGTCCGGCCACCATGGCGACGGTGAAATCGTGTGTTTTGTTAGAAAGCACGGCCATGGAGTAACCGGCGCGCTGCAGGTCCGTGAGGAGATTCAGAATGCCGGGGTAGGGACGTGTTCCGGAATTCCAGCTTTGGTCATAGTCCTTCTTGAAAAGCGATACCAGTGAATCGATCAACGCGGAATCGGAACCGGAGGGAGCGGCGCGCTGGACCAAGGTTCTCAGACCATTGCCAATGAACCGGCGGACGGCGGCATTCGAGTGCCCGGGCAGACCGTGGAGTTCGAGACAGCGGTTCAGCGATGCGGCGATTCCGGGCAGGGAGTCCACGAGCGTGCCGTCGAGGTCGAAGATCAAACAAGGCTTCACGCGGCGAGCCTGCCCTGACTAACCGGGAGATGAAAGCGCTTAAAACCCGATGAGCGTGACCAACTCGCGGTCGCTGAACTGATCGAGATTCTCCACGGCGGCGATGAGGGCCTCGGTTTCGGCCACCTCTTGAATCTGCTCGGCGTAAGCACCGTGCGCCACCGGTCCCGGGATGGATTCTCCCTGTTGGTTGAAGAGTCCCGAAATTGAGAACACCAGTGCCGCGGCGGCTCCTGCGAGACCTGCGAGCGGAAGCGGAGCGAAGAAACGTTTCCACCAAGGCTGGGCCTGGCCCATGAGACGTGCGGCACGCACGGTATCATCCAAGAACCGTCCCGACGCCTGTGCGGGCGGGGCTTGTTCGAGGAGTTTCCAAACGGCGTCGTTTTCCCACGATTCGTCGGTATGGAGTGGCTTGCGGTTCATGGTGCGAGGTGGTTTTACACCGAAGCAAACCCCGTGCCGACCCTAAAGTTGCGGGTTTTCACACGCCGCGCTTGTCGCCCCAGATGCGGACGTGGAGGCGGTCGCAGAAGCGGAAGCCCAAGTCGCGGCAGATTTCAGCGAGTCGGCCGGAGTGGCGGTCGAGTTCCGCGGAAGTTCGTCCTTCGGGCATCAAGAGCACCCGGGAAATTGGGATTTCAAAACGCGTGCGGATTGTTTGGATCTCGACGAGGTCCGCGGGCGTGGAAACGACGAACTTGAACCAGGCCTTCGGATTCGCCGCGAAGAATCCCAGCGCCTCGACATTCAACCGCAACGATTCCTCCATGCCCGAGTTCGCGAGCTTCGGGGAAACATTGAATTGATCCACCGCATCCGCAAAAGCCGGCGAGGGGATACGCGTACCGTTGGTTTCCACCTCGAACACACAATCCGGCATCGTTTCGCGGATGCGGCCGATCATTTCCAGAAACCCGGCCTCCTGCAGCAGCGGCTCGCCCCCGGTGATGACCACACGCGGACAATTGAAAGCGAGAATGCGCTCTGCGATCTCGGAAGGTTCGAGTTCGATGATCACATCGTTTTTCCGGTGCTTCGTGTCTCGTTCGTGTTTCCACGGCGTGCCCTCGAAGTTCCACGTGTGATCCGTATCGCACCACACGCAATGCAGGTTGCACAGCGAGGCGCGCACGAAGACCGCCGGGCAGCCGGCCGATACGCCTTCGCCTTGGATCGTGTGGAAAATTTCCGGGCCATCCCCGAGTTTCGCGAGCTTCATGGTCACGCCCGATGAAACACGAACGAACACGGATGGACATCGCTTTTTCTCCCGCCTAGCCTCCGCCCATGAGCATCATTACCGGCCGCGGGGATTCCGGGGAGACCGATCTTTTGTTCGGCAAACGCATTTCGAAGTCCTCGGTTAGAATCGAAGCGCTCGGATGCGTGGACGAACTCAACGCCGCGCTCGGTCTCGCCCGAGCCGCAGGGGCGAACCCGGAGTGGATCGAACTCATCGACTCGCTTCAGGAAAAACTCATCGGTCTGATGGGCCAGCTCGCCACGCTTCCCGAAGACATGGATCGCTATCGCGAGACGAAATTTCCGCTCATCGAGCAGGCGGACGTCGATTGGGTCACGGACGAGGCCAGGAAATACGAATCCCGCGGCATCCGTTTCAAAGGCTGGGCGCGCCCCGGTGCCGAAGGCTGTGCCGCCCGTGCGGGTGTGGATTTCGCCAGATCCGTGGCCAGACGGGCCGAACGGGCGATTTTGAAACTCCACGAATCGGGCGAGGAAGTGCCCGAGAGCGTCCGATTGTTCTTCAACCGCCTCGCCGATCTGCTGTGGATCCTCGCCCGGGTGGAGAACGCGTGAGTGATCGGACTGGTTTTCGGTAATTACAAAACAGAAATCAGTTTCCTGAGATGCTCACCTTCACCCGTCCAAAGCGTCGTTGTTGGCTTTTGCCACTCTCTAGTAAAGTCACCCGCTCCCAGTTTTCATCGATGGATTCCACGGTTTCCGTCCCCGTGAATGCCGACCATGCGCCATCCAGGCTGGAGGAGACTTCTGGCATGTAGGTGAGTTCGGGGTTGGTTGATGGTTTCAGACGGATGTATTGAATGGAAAAAGTGGGAGGAGATTCCGTCCGGCGGATGAGGGGCAAGCCACTGGTTCCTGTTCCTGCGGTGAGAATGGAGGCGTCCGTTTGTAGCGGTGCGAGGTTGAAGGCGCGTTCCAGTAGGTTCGGTATGCCATCGTGATCGGGGTCGGCGGCCCATGTAGAGGTCAGCGGGTTTGTTGTATTTGTGCCGAAGTGCTTTTGCTGCCAGATCTCCGACTGTGTGGATGGTTGATCGAATGCCGTTTGTTTGTTGATGTCCGGGTTTCTGTTCTGGATTGCAGGCAAGACTTTGGCTGTTGAGGAGGAGGTGGTATTGTGAAGTCGCGCGATACGATTACGCGTCATACGGGCTACTGCGCTGAACCACCCGCCGATGAGGATTTCTCCATTTGCCTGTACCGCGAGGGCAAGTACGGCGCCGTTCACATCCGGGTTGAAGGCGCTGTCTGGAGTGCCGTCCGGGTTGAGGCGAGCGATATTGTTGTGCGCCAGATCACCCACTCTTGAGAACCAGCCCCCAATCAGGATTCTTCCGTCCTTTTGCACCGCAATGGAGGAAATGTAATCATCCGCCCGCGCGTTGAAGGATCGGTCAAGGGTGCCGTTTGTGTTGAGGCGCGCGATCCACTGGCGACTAGCTTCCTCCACGGTTGTGAAAAATCCACCGATCAGGATCTTGCCATCCGTCTGCACGACGACCGAGCGTACTGTATCGTCGGTTACCGGTTCAAAGGATCTGTCCAACGTGCCGTCGGCATTGAGGCGTGCGATGTAGCTGCGTGCTACGCGATTCAACTCGTTGAACCCGCCGCCGATTAGAATTTTGCCGTCTTTCTGGACGGCGATGGAGGCAATGTAGTAGTCAGCATCCGGGCTGAAGGAATTGTCCAACGTGCCGTTTGGATTGAGACGAGCTATCCAATTGGATTTTACGCCGTTCACTTTGCTGAAATCTCCCGCCATCAGGATTCTTCCGTCTGACTGGACGGCGAGAGAGTAAACCCGATCATTGGCGTCGGGATTAAATGATCTGTCCACGGTGCCGTCGGCATTGAGACGCGCGATATGGTCGTGCTTCTTGCCTCCCAAGCTGGTGAATTCCCCTGCGATCAGGATTTTGCCATCTGCCTGTAAAGCGAGGGTGACGATACGATCATTCACATTCAGGTGGAAGGTGGGATCCAAAGTGCCGTTCGTATTGAGGCGGGCGATGTGACTGCGCTTCTTGTCACCCACGGTCGTGAAGTTTCCTGCCATCAGTATTTTCCCATCCGGCTGGATCGCGAGGGCATCAACGTCTCCGTTGGCATCCGGATTGAAGAAGCGGTCGGTTGCGTTCGCATATCCACCCAATACAATCGAAAATGAGGTTTCATCTGGGTCATTGCTCTTCACGGCTAGCAAAGCCCCTCTATGTCCGGAAGATTTCGGGGAAAATCTGACCTTGATTGAAGTACTTGCACCCGGCTCAAGGATGCTGGATGCCAGCTTGGAAGTTGAGAAATCTTCGGGAGCGATTCCTGATAAGTTGAGCGTCAAACCTGCGAGTGGTGCGTTGCCAGAGTTGGTAATCTTTAGCGTTTGGGTTCTTCCCGCTGTTGAAGGCCAGCGCAGCCTTCCGAAGTCCATGTATGCCATGCCATTGACCAGATTGCCGCTCCCTTTCAAGGCGACGGTGATGTCTGGCGATGCTGGGGAGCCAAAAGGTGAGATTCGTTCGATTATTCCAGACGGATATTTGCCACGGGCACGAAGCCAGCCACTGGCCGGCAAACGAAGGCCGGTTTGCCGCCAACCATCGGAGGTGCGGGTAGCTTTTCCGAGATTCACCCATGCGTTGTGATGCCATTTTTCAAAAGTCACCTTTTCCAGTTCTGGTGCAGAGCCGCTTTGGATCCAGTCGATCTGGGTGTTTCCTGTGACAGAGAGTGAGGATGCGGCAGTGATGTTGTTGTTCAGACGAGCGATCCCGTTTCGAACCCTGCCGTTTAAGCTAAGGTCGCTGCCATACATGAGAAGATCTCCGTCGGCTTGCAAGGTTAGTGCCATGATCTGGCCTGTCGCATGCAATTTGAAGGAGTTGTCCACTTTTCCGTCCTTGTTGAGGCGCGCGATACCGCTGCGGGGTTCGCCGTCCACTTGGGTGAAGTCCCCGCTTATCAGGATCTTTCCGTCCGACTGGGCCGCGACTTTGTAAACGGTGCCGTCCACATTCGCATCGAAGGATTGGTCCAGACTTCCGTCCTTGTTGATACGCGCGATACCGTGCAACAGACAATTTCCGACATGGATGTATCCCCCAGTGGCGAGAATCTTCCCGTCCGATTGGGCCACAAGGGAATCGGCGCCGGTAAGTTCCGGATTGAAAGTGCTGTCAAGCTTGCCGGCCGCATTCAGGCGTACGACCCACTCGTGAATGACCCCGCTCGCGGTTTGTTTCCTGCCCGCGATCAGAATGTTCCCGTTCGCCAGCACCGCGAGCGAAGATAGATGGCCGTCCAACCGTGGATCGAACGCGTGGTCCAGTGAGCCGTCCGCGTTGAGACGAGCGATTCTATCACGTCGCTTTGTTCCTCCCACCTTGGTGAAATCTCCGGATATCAGGATTTTTCCGTCCGCCTGCACCGCAAGGGTGCCGACCTGGCCGTTTGCATCCGGGTTGAAGGAGGGGTCTATCGTGCCATCCGTGTTGAGGCGTGCGATGTTCTTGCGCGTCGCTCCGCCTATGCTTGTGAACCATCCTCCGATCAGAATTTTCCCGTTCGCTTGCAAGGCAAGGGTTTCAACCTGATCGCTTGCGTCCGGATTGAAGGAGGCGTCAAGCGTGCCGTCCGTATTGAGACGCGCGATATTGTTTCGCATGACTCCGCTTACGGAGTGAAAATGTCCCCCGATCAAGATCTTTCCGTCCGGTTGAACTACGAGGGTGGAGACGCCGCCATCAACGGTCGGGTTGAAGGAGTCATCCAGAGTTTGGGCCTGAATCAGACAGTCACATGGAAAAAGTGTGAGTAGGGTGAAAAGGAGGCATCTGAAGGCGCGCATGCGAAAAAAATTCCCCGTTTTTTGCTAATGAAGCCAGAAAGAGCGGGCTGCCGCCCGGAAGAACAGCTTGCCCTGCTGCGAGTGCTAACGGTTTAACGAAACCCTGCAAATACCCAAATTCGGATCTTTCTCCGCGGAACCGTGGTTTTGGCGGCTTCCATGCGGAATTCCGAGAGTCGAGTGGCTCACGGTTGACGGCACGGACTGGATCGTTTCCCATCCGCGCATGTCTGC
>DAISZP010000175.1:0-10555 GCA_036824745.1 Luteolibacter sp. | reverse complement strand
CCCTCGACGACACATTTCGCGATTTCATAACTTCCGAAGTTGTTATGATGCGTGCCGTCCTGAAACGCGGCGTCCAGGTTTTTTCCAAGCGCGGCGTAGAGCGTTTGGCTCATGGCGTGCAGGTCGATGAGCACCGCGTTCTCCGAGGCGGCCACGCGTTTGACGGTGGCCGGATAGTCGCCGTGCGTGTTCTTGTTCACACCCGCCTTGCGCTCCATGGAAGTGACGAGCACGGGTGTCGCGCCTTTCCCGCGGATGCGGTTCACCAGGGCGGTGAGGTTCTTTTCATATTGCGCGAGAGCATCCCCGCGTTTGTCCTTCATGTCGTTGTGGCCGAACTGGACGAAGACATAATCGCCCTTCCTCAACATGGATTCCACCTTCACCACGCGATTCGCGCCGAGCGAGCTGCGCAACGATTCGCCGGACTCCGCGAAGTTCGCCACCGCGATGCCGGGTTTGAAAAACCGCGTGAACATCTGGCCCCACGAGTTCCAGGGCTCGTAGGCTTGGTCGGTCACCGTGGAGTCGCCTAACAGGAAAATCGTCGGCGCATCCGGCGCGGGTGTGATCTCCAAACGCGAAACGCAGGGACGCGAGCCGTTGAACTCGAGCGTGAGCTTGTCGTCCCAATGCAGGTAATCCTTCTCGCGGTCCTTGAGTTTCACGCGACCGCCCCCCGCGATGTCGGGGCGGTGGACGTTGACGGTGAATTTTTTCGTCACCTGCCGGCCCTGCAACGTGACGATGTTCTCCAACATCAACCGCCGCGACTCCGCCTTGATGGTGGTGTCCGAAACACCCTGCGGATCACCGAGCGTGACGGTGACACCGTAGTTTCCCTCGGGCACAAGCACCGAGAACAGGTAGGGAGAGTCAGCGGTGATGAAGCCGTTTTCCTTCCGCGGCATCCCGCCGATCTCGAATCCGTGGCCTTTGCCGCGATCAAAGGCCTCCATGGAAGCGGGTCCGCTGAAATCAAAGACCATCGGAGCCGCGGATGCCGGCCCGGACGAGAGCAGAAGGGAGAACAATGCGGACTTCATGTCCCAAGCGTGACGCCCGGATGCCGCGATGTCATCAAGTGCTTGTTCCTCCGCATGGAGTAGTCGGTCCAACCCGCATTTCCCGCTTGGTTGCAGCCTGCGGGCTCCTAGGATGTCGCCCGCTTCATGCTTCCGCCCAGTCTCAGTGAAAAACTCCTCGTTTCCGTGTCCCGGGATTTTTTCCGTCCGCTCACCCGGCCATCGTCGGCGATCTATGTCGATTGCGCGGAACGCCTCGCCGACGTCGCCGGAGAAGCCGGGCGCATTCCGTACGGCGAGGCCATCGCCCTGATCCGTGAGGTGCTTTCCGCTCATCCGGACATCGTGCTGGAGGACGACGAAGGCGCGTCGATGCGCGATGCCCGCCAGCGCGCCGGCCAGATCTTCAACCGCCTCTGCGATGCCAAATGGCTCGAAGACCAACAACTCGGCCTGCACGAACGCTGGGCACTTGTTTCTCCCGGACTGCGACCCCTGCTGCGCCTCTTGCGCGAACTCGCGGAGGATGAAATCGCCGAGCTGAAAACCTTCGCCGCCACCGTCCGCGGCGTTTGTGAAACGCTGGAGCGCCCCGGTATTCTGGACGCGCGGATCCAGGAACCGGATTTCCTCCGCGCCACCGTCACCGATGTGAACGCCCGCCTTGAGAGCGCGATCATCCAGCTTCATGGAGTGGAGAAACTCATCTCGCTCTTCGACCGTCGCCAGCGTCTCAGCGAATCGCCGGCGGAAACCTTGCGGCTGCTTTATGCCGAGTTCGGCGCCGGGCAGCACATGGTTTGTTACGATGCGCTTCGTAGAAACGGATTGCTGCCGCGCCTGCAGGCGCTTCGTTCGCAAATTGCCGACCGCCGAGACGATCCTTTGGTCCGCGAGCGCCTCGCGGAGGGTTTGGCGGCCCATTATCACTGGGATGAAAACGAGGCCTACCATCGTGCCGGGAAAATCCTCCGCGAGCTCGAACACCGTCTCGCCGCGATCCGCTTGGTGGCCGATGCCATCGACGCGCGCATGGCCTCCTTCAACCAGCTTTCCCAGCAACGCTACCGCTATCAGACCGAACTCCGCGGCCGCCGTCCCGAGGTCGTCAAGGCCTACTGCGATGCGATCAACGCCGCGCATGAAGGTGGCCGCCTCGGTGCCATGCGCGATCTCGCGCCGGACTTCGCGCCGCTCGTTCCCGAAGTGCGTTTCTTTTTCGGCGTCGAGTCCCTGGCCCGCACCCGCCGCGTGAAAGCGCCCGCCGATCTCACCTTCGGCGGAGAGTCCGATGGCCGTGATGAATCCGCCGAAGACACGCTGGCCGCGCTGCGCGAACGCCAGCGCCTGGCCCTCACCCCGCAACGTGCGGCACGGCTCGTGGCCCGCTTGCTGCCTGAAAAATCCAAAACGCTCAGCACCTCCGACTTCAGCGCGACGGATCTCGACGAGATGCTCGATCTGTTAGCCATCGCCGCCTATGAAAGTGCGATCACCGCCGATGGCCGGCGCGTGCGCTGGCGCGTCGACGGACCCGGCATGACAGCGGGGCTCACTCCCGAAGACATTCCCGCGGATCCGCACGCCGGCTGGAACGTCGATCGTTTCGCCATCCACCGAATCTGAAACATCCCATGTCCGATCCCCACTGGCCCCGATTCTGGTCCGATGTCCCCGATGAGGACCGGCCCGCCATCCGCGAGATCCTCGCGGAGTTGTTAGGTCGCGGCACGCTGCTCGGCGGCAGCGGCTTGGGGCGCGACCATTTCCTGTTGGCGCGCGATCACTATCGCGAGCATCTCGCGGATTACCTCTCGCCGCTGGGGCTTGAGTTGATCATTGATGATGATTTCTCGCTCCTCCAGGCCCGCCCGCGTCCGGAGGCCTGTCATCTGCTCTCGCAGTTCACCAAGGACGAAACGCTGGTGCTGCTGGTGCTTTGGCGCGTCTGGGACGAT
This sequence comes from Luteolibacter sp., assembly GCA_036824745.1. Taxonomy (GTDB): domain Bacteria; phylum Verrucomicrobiota; class Verrucomicrobiia; order Verrucomicrobiales; family Akkermansiaceae; genus Luteolibacter. The sequence goes on along the minus strand of DAISZP010000175.1, from coordinate 7,572 downwards.
CACCGCAGCAACGAGGCGTCCAGCGCCGTGATTCTAACCGTCGATGAGCTCTGGACCCGTTTCCGAAACACCTTCGACAAGATCGATCCACCCGAAAAGACCCACCTCGACACCCTGCTCGGCCGCATGAAGCGCCACCGCCTGATCCGCACGCACAAACCCGAGGGCGCGCTGCAGCTCGGCGAGACGCTCATCGAGGTGCTGCCCAGCCTGCCGCGCGCCATCCCTTTCGACAGCCTCGAATCCTGTCTTGCCCGCGCCGCCCTTTATCAGCCCGCCGCCGATGGTGGAAACCCGAACCCGGAAGCCTGACATGCCATCCCGCGTCCATCTCAGCCGCATCCTGGCCATCAATTGGTATGGCTACCGCCGTTTCATCGATGTCTCCGGCCTGTCGCTCATCACCGGCGCCAACGGTTCGGGGAAGAGCGTGCTGTTAGACCTGATCCAGTTCGTCATGCTCGGTGAAGCGCTCAGCCGCTTCAACAAGGCGGCCGCCGGAGCCGGCAGCGGGCGATCGCTGCGCGGTTACTGCCTCTGCGATACGAACACGCAAGGAAACGACGGCCAGGAACGTTACCTACGCCCGTCCGGTGTCACGCTCGCGGGCCTCGAATTTGTCTGGCCGCTTGCCAAGGATGAGGAAACCCCGCGCCGCGAGACATGGGGCGCGCGCATCGAGTTCGAAGGCCCCACCGCCAAGGCGCGCACGCTTTGGTTCACCGTGCCCAAGCGCCTCGAACGCGAGGATTTCCTCAGCCGCGATCTCGATCCGGAGGCCGTCGCCTTCATGTCCGAGGATGAGTTCCGCGTCCATGTGAAACGCGATCTCGGCGGCGAGGTGTTCGACCGCCAGGCCTCCTATCTGGAGGAAATGGGATCGCGCGGCCACCTCGGCTTCGACCGCGTGCAGATGAACAAAACCCTGCCGAACTCGATGGCCTTCCAGCCCGTCGAGTCGTTCGAGAAGTTCATCCGCGAATATTTGTTAGAGCCGGGGCTCCCCGATGTGAAAGCCGTCCGTGCCAGTGTGGATGCCCACCGCCGGGCACAGGAGCGCCTGGAAAAGATGCGCGACCAGCACGCCCGCCTCACCCGGATCGGCAACAAACACCAGGAGTACCGCGCTGCCCGTCGAGACGCCCGCCTCCATGCCCATTTGCACGAGGCGCTCGCCCACGAACAAAAGCTCGAATCACTCACCGAGCGCCGCAATCAACTCGACGTGCTGCGTTCGCAGAACTCCGAGCAGCGCGCCGATTACGAAGCCGCCATTGGCGAGCGCAACGAGCTCGATTCCCAACTCGCCGCCATCCGCCTCGTCGCGGGAAATGATTTGCAGATCACCCGGCTCGCCGAAACGCGCGCCCGCCGCGATGAAGTGGGGCGTGATCTTGACGCGCTCAAGGAGATCGAAAAATCCGCCCGGCAGTTTCTTCATGACCGCACCCAGTATTGGAAACAATGGCTGCGTCTCGGCAAGGAATTCGGCCTCCACGAGCCGGATTCCGCCACCGAATGGATCCGCCAGATGCAAGGCGCCGATGAGACCGCCGCGCTCGACGCCGCCGCCCGCATGCCGCGGATCTATCAGTCCATGGTCAATGACGCCCGCGACCAACTCCGGCCGGTGGACGAGCGGATCAAGGAACTCGAAGGCCGTGAAACGAGGTTGGTCCGCGAGCTTGAGGATCTCGATCACAAGGGAAGCGCCGCGCCGTCGCCCCTGCTGGACGCGTTGAAGTCCCGCGGACAGAAGGCGGACGCGCTGGGGCGCGTGATCGAGGTGAGGGCCGAGGCCGAACCCTGGTGGCCACTGCTCGAAAGTCTGTTAGGAAACAAGCGCGGGGCCGTGCTCGCCGCGGATTTCAAGGCCGCATGGGAGCAAGCCAAACGCGTCGGTCATCCGGAGGAAGTCCTCGTTCATCCGGAGGAACTCGATGATGCTCCCGGAGATTCGAAACCGGGAACGATCGCCGCGTTGTTTGAAACCAAGCATGCATTGGCGAACGCCTACCTTCATCATTTGTATGGAGACATGGTCGCTGTGGATTCCGTGCTGCAGTTGGACCGGCACCGCCGCGCGTTTTCCAAGGACGGCTGGCTCAAGGATCCTCCGCACCGGCTGCGCCTCCAGCCCGCCAAGGAGTTCACCATCGGTGAGGAAGGCATGCGCCGGCTGCGCACCGCAAGGCAGGATGAACTCGCCGAAGTGAAGGATGAACTCACCCGTCTGAATCGTTCGCGCGATGATTGGCGGACGTTTCTGCATCGCGGCGAACAGTGGACGCTCGATAAAGCGGAGCCGCCAAGCGGAAGTTCCAAACTCCGCGACCTGCCGCGGCTGCGCAAGGAACTCGGACAGCTTGATGAAACGATCCGTTTGCTCGCCACGCCCGAGCGCGAGGAAACCGTGGAGAAACTCCGCGTGTTGGAAAAGACGTTCCAAGGCGTCATCGAACGCACCGGCCGCCTTGCCAACAGCATCGAGAAATTCGCACAACAGGAACGCATGCTGCTCGATGCCATCGCAACGATGGAGGAGGAGGAACGCAGCGCCCTCATCAAACGCCATGCCAGTCGCGAATCACTGGATGGCGTGCGCGACGTGGAGATCGAGGAATTGATCCAGGCCGCGCGCGACCAGTTTCCCAAATGGCAGCAACGTCTCGAAATCGCCGCTGAAACCGCGCGCATCCGCCAATACGAAGCGGACAAGGCCCGCAGCGACCGCGATCTGGAACGCCGCGCCCTGGCCGAGACCCACCCGGAAACCGCCGATGCCTTTGATCCCGATGACGATGACAATTCCCGCTACGACGCGCGTCGTACGGAACTGGAAACCCACGAACTCGAAAAATACAGCGCTGCAGCCGAGGACGCTCGCAGGGAATGGGAAGATCGCTTGCAACATCAGGTGCTCGATGTGCTGAAGGAAAAACTGGACGAGGCAGAGCGCACCAAGCGCGAACTGAACCGTGCCATGGATCACGACATCGGTGGCTGGCGCTATCAGCTTTCGATGAAGCAGGACCGCAGCCACAGCGCGATCTGGGCGCTAGTGGAAAAGGGGCTCAATCCCGGGCTCGAACTCTTCGCCGCCGGAGCGAGGGAGGAAATCGAAAAGGCCAAGGTGGCGCTGATGGCTGCCATTGAAAACTCCGAAGACCCGCGCCAGCAACGTGCGCTGGACTACCGCTACTACCACCATTGGGACATCCAGGCCACGCCCACCGGAAAAGGCGAGGGCGCGGCGATCTCACTCAACAAGAACGCGAAGAAACAAAGCGGCGGCGAAAACCAGGCGCCGTTCTTCGTGGCCATGCTCGCCGCGTTCCAGCGTGTCTATGACCTCGGCCCGCGCGAGTCGCGCAAGAATCTCGGCATCGTCATCATGGACGAGGCGTTTTCCAAACTCTCCGGTGACCGCATCGACGCATGCCTCGAACTTGCGAGAAATTTCGGCCTGCAACTCATCATGGCCTTCCCGGAAGACCGCCTGCCGACGATGATCCAGCACGCGGAAACCGTCGTGCAATGCCGGGTCGAGCGCAGCTACGATGAAAAGACCGGCCAGATCGCCAACATTGAAAACTGGGTGGTCAAGGTGGACCGGGACAAGCTCGTGGAAGCCCTGTTATGAAAAACCCGCCCGCCTGGCTCGCGGAACTGCATCGCCAATGGCGCTCCGCTCGTGGCAGACGCGTTACGGAAACGAGCCGGGCCTTCTCGCGGGATTGGATGGGTTTGTTAGAAAGGGCGGGAATCCGCGGTGCCGGAGATCAGGCTGCCGCCGCCCGCGAAGCCGAAGTGTTGGAGAAGGATGGCCGGCTCATTCTCAAGCGCCACCGCTACCGCAGGTATCTGATCGAGCGGGTATCCTTGCCCACGGCCTCCGAAGCATGGCTGAACGACTGCTTCGGAGGGATGGCGGCGGTGGATTTGCAGGCGGCTTCACTCGCAATCGTCGCGGAGTATTCGCGGAGTGTGCATCCACGGTTTCCCGGTGAATGGTCCGCGCTGTGCGAAAGGTTGCGGGCCGCGTTTTCTGATGGGCGCTCGCTTCGTCCCTTCGTTTGGACCAGCCCAGACAGCTTGAAGTTGCTGCTCGACGGAGTGATGAAACTCAGCGAACGCGATTGGCCCGCAGGCACCTTGATCCGGGCGGCGAGCGTGGGCATTGGACTCGATTCGAAGGCGCTCGAACGGCATCAACGGACTTTTGAATCCGCACTCGGCCGCTTCTTTGGCGCGGAGACGTCGTTGAAATCACTTGGTCTGGTTTCCGGTGAAGCGCATGTCGAGCTGCATGGCCCGGTGTGTCTTCACTTCGCGGATGGGAGCCATCATGACTTTGACGGGCTGTCCAATGTGCTCATTTCCGCCGCGGATCTCGCGCGGTGTGAATCGATCTCCACCACTGCGGAACGCTTGCTCAGCATTGAGAACCGCAAGACGAGTTTCCGACAGTATGCGGCGGCGAATGAAGACCGGCGGACATTGGTCGCGACCACTTCGTTTCCGACACCGGCGTTCCGTGATTTTCTAACAAAACTTCCGCTCTCGCTGCCCCACCATCATTTCGGCGATACCGATCCCGCGGGCTGGCACATCCTGCTGAAACTGCGTGAGTCGACGCCAAGACCGGTGCTGCCGTTTCAAATGAAATGGAGGCCGGGACCAACACGGAATCCCCTCACGCCCCATGACCGGAAACTGCTGGAAAAGCTGTTTGCCGAGCCGCTGCTGGCCGATGTCATGGATGAAATCCACTTGATCGATGAACGCGGGGATCGTGGCGATTTCGAGCAGGAAACCTTGGGGCCACCCGTCATGAACGGGTGGCCGTTTCATGAGTGAATCACTCGGCCGCCTCGGCGCTGCCGGAGGTGTTTTCTCCTTCCGTGGCTTCGCCTGTGGATTCCTCACCGGTGGAATCGTCTCCATCCGGGATGACGAGCGAGATGTCCTGAAGCCTCTCGCCTTCCTTGAGGGTGAGAAGTTTCACACCCTGTGCCACGCGCCCGGTTTCACGGATCTCATTCACGCGGATGCGGATGCTCTGGCCGGTGGAGGTCATGAGCATGAGTTCGTCCTGCTCGGTGACGGAGACGGCGTTGACGACCTTGCCGGTCTTGTCGGTGACGTTGAGGGTTTTCACACCGAGACCACCGCGGCGGAGGGGGCGATAGTTTGAGAACGCGGTGCGTTTGCCGAGACCGTTTTCCGAGGCGACAAGCAACATCGTTTCCTCCGAAACGATCGCCATGCCGACAACATAGTCGTCCTTTCGCAGGCGGATGCCCGTGACGCCGGCAGTCGCACGGCCTTGCGGGCGGATCTGCGGCCTGCCTTCGTCTTCAGCGGCTTCTTCCTCCGTATCCGGTTCCTCGCCCTCTTCGGGGTCTGCTTGTGGCTTCTTGTAGACGCCTTCGGTGAATTTGATGCTCATGCCATCCCGGGTGACGAGGACGATTTCGTCCTCACCACTGGTGAGGCACACACCAATGAGATCGTTGCCTTCGTCGAGGTTGATGGCGATGATGCCGTCCTTGCGGTAGTTGCGGAAGTCATTGAGCGCGGTCTTCTTCACCTTGCCGTTGCGGGTTGCGAAGAAGACGAAGCCGGCGTCCTCACGGAAGGTGATGTCGTTGCCGTTTTCGTCGGTTGTGCGTTCAAGGCGCAGCAGCGCGGCGATCTTCTCGTCCGGCTTGAGGTTGAGCACGTTCTTGATCGAGCGACCGGTGGAGGTGCGGGAGCCTTCGGGAAGTTCGAACACGCGCTCGACATACACGCGGCCGGTGTTGGTGAAGAACAGCAGGTAGTCGTGCGCCTGCACCGAGAACAAGTGCTCCACGAAATCGTCCGGCTCGTCCTTGCCGGTGGCCTTCGTCTCCATGCCCTTGAGTCCCTTGCCGCCGCGGCCTTGCAGGCGGTATTCGGTGGCGGGCGTGCGTTTCACGTAACCACGGTGGGAAAGCGTGACGATCATCGCGTCGTTGGCGATCAGGTCCTCCATCGCCACTTCGCCGGCCTCGGCGAGGATCGGGCACTTGCGCGGTGTCGCGTACTTGTCGCGGATGGCGCGGAGCTCGTCCTTGATGATGGTGAGCACGCGCACCTCGCGGGCGAGGATGTCGAGCAGGTCCTTGATCTCGATGAGGATGCCGTCGTATTCGCCCTTCACCTTGTCCTGCTCCATGCCGGTGAGCTGATAGAGGCGGAGTTCGAGGATGGCGTTCACCTGGCGCTCGCTGAACACGTAGCGGTCACCCTGGACGGCGGCCTGCGAACGGATGAGGATGCCAAGTCGTTCGGCGGTCTCGGTGGAGAACTGATAGGCGGCGAGGCGCTCGCGGGCTTCGTCGCGGTTTTTCGAATCGCGGATGATCTTGATGAAGTCGTCGAGGTGGCCGAGCGCGAGCAGGAAGGCTTCCAGCAGTTCGGCGCGCTCCTCGGCTTTTCCTAACAGGAATCGCGTGCGGCGGATGATGACATCGCGGCGGTGCTCGATGTAGGCGTCGATGGCCTCCTTGAGCGAGAGTTGTTTCGGCCGGTTCTGATGGATCGCCAGCATGTTCACGCTGAACGAGGTTTCCAGAGCGGTGAGTTTGAAGAGCTGATTGACAACGACCTGCGGGCGGGCGTCGCGTTTCAACTCGATCTCGATGCGGGTCTCCTCGTCGGAAAGGTCGCGCATGCCGGAGATGCCGGTGAGCGTCTTCTCGTTGACGAGTTCCGCGATGCGTTCCTGCAGAACGGCGCGGTTCACGCCGTAGGGCACCTCGCGGATGACGATGAGCGACTTGCCACCTTCGTTTTCCTCGATCTCCACCTTGCCGCGAAGGCGCATCGAGCCGCGGCCGGTGCGGAAGTATTCCTCGATGCCGCGGATGCCGCGGATCTCGCAGGAAACCGGGAAGTCCGGTCCCTTGATGAGCTGCATCAGCTCGGGAAGCGTGATTTCCGGCTTGTCGATCTGCGCGCAGATGCCGTCGATGACCTCGCCGAGGTTGTGCGGCGCGAGGTTGGTGGCCATGCCGACGGCGATGCCGGTGCCGCCGTTGACGAGGAAGTTCGGGAACGCGGAGGGAAGAACGGTGGGCTCCTCCTGCGAGCCGTCGTAGTTCGGTTGGAAATCGACCGTGGCCTTTTCCAAGTCCTCCATCATCGCCATCCCTAACGGATGCAGGCGGGCCTCGGTGTAACGCATGGACGCCGCGGCGTCGCCTTCCACCGATCCGAAGTTTCCTTGCCCATCCACGAGCATCTCGCGCATCGACCACGGCTGGCCCATGTTCACGAGCGTCGAGTAGATCGACTGGTCGCCGTGCGGGTGGAAGTTGCCCATCATTTCACCGACTATCTTGGCGCACTTCACGTGGGCCTTGCCGGGTGTGACGCCGAGCTGCCGCATCGCGTAGAGCACGCGGCGCTGGGAAGGTTTCAGTCCGTCGCGCACATCGGGAAGCGCGCGGGAGATGATGACCGACATCGAGTATTCCAGGAACGATTGGGAAAGTTCCTCGGCGACGTTGATCGGCTTGATGGAGTCGTTGGACATGTGGAAGT
>DAISZP010000174.1:0-10556 GCA_036824745.1 Luteolibacter sp. | reverse complement strand
AACGCGAACGGAATCGTCCCGGCGGTGAACTGTGTGGAGGTGAACACGACCGTGCCACCCGCGGGAATGGTGGTGCCGGACGGGATCTGGAATTTTTTCGGTACGGCGGTGTCGTCGCTCAACCACCATGCGCCGATGGCGGCGGTGCTTGGACCGGTGTTTGAAAGCTCGATCCAGTCATCGCCGCTGTCCGGGTTGGACATGATCTCGGAGATGACCACGCTGTTAGGAAGCCAGTTCGGTTTCTCCGGCGAGGCGGTGGTGGCGAAGGTGGAAACCGTGGTGCCGCCATCCGGGAAACGGCCTTGGGAGACATCGAGCGATTGTGTGCCGAAGTTGACGACATCCAGATTGGTGGAACCGTTCGATGCGGTGAGCACCAGGCTTTCTCCGGTGGCTTTGAGGGAGAAGTCGCAATGGTTTCCACCGGCCGTGGAGCCGTCCGCCAGGAACTTCGCGAAGCCTCCGGCGCCGATGTAGGAGAGCGCGGGAATCCGCGTGGTGGCGGGCGACGCGGAACTATCGGATAGATAGAGTCCGCCGATGGCCACCGGTGATGTGCCGGAGTTGTGCAGCTCGAACCAATCATCGCCATAGGCCGGGTTTGCCATCCATTCGTTGATGGTGAGCGTGGTGGTGCTTCCCAGTGTGGCGGCGTTGTTCGCCGCTCCGGGAGACGGATTGTTCGCGGTCCAGGATCCGGTTCCGTTGGTGACGCGGCCGATGGAGAGATCCGGTGCCTGGGGGCCGAAGACGACGCTGTCCAGAATCGTGGTTCCGTTCATGAGGAGGATGGTTTGTCCACCGGAACTGAGCGAAAACCCGGTGTGGATGCCGGGGGAGGTGGTGTCGCTGTCGCACCAAACAATCAGATGTTCCCCGGCTGCCAGGGTGTTGCCGCTTGGAAACGTGTATTTCGCCGGGACATTCACATCATCCGTCAATGTGAGTCCCGTGAGGTTGTAGGCGGATGTGCCGTTGTTGCGCAGCTCGATGTAGTCCGGATAGGAAACACCGTTTGCGATGGCGCTGCGGTTGTTGGCGAGGATCTCGTTGATGGCGAGCGTGCCGGCCGTGGTGGAGGCGGTGCCCCAGGTGAAGCTCGTTTCCGCGCTGACGATCGAAGGATGGCTGTCGCTGTCGATGTGGGTGGCCCGCCAGTAGTAGGTTTGGCCGTAGGTGAGCGAGTCGAACGGGATGGCGAGGGAGGCTTTCGAAGTGGTGGAAGTTCCGATGTAAACCGGAGTTTCGTAGTCACCCGCCGCGGAGCGGATTTCCCACTTGGTGGAGAGATGGGTTTTGGAGGCCGGATGGGAGTAGGTGCTTGTGGTCAGGCTGGCACCGGCGATGACCGTGCTGCCAGTGGCTGGTGAGGAGTTCGTGGGGCGGGCGGGTTTGGTGTAGGTGCCGAGCGAGGAGAGCGCCGAGTTGACGACCGTCTTGCGGTTCGCGGCGAAGGTGGCGGCGGTGGTCAGCCCGTTGGCTGTCAGGTTGGCGGATTCCAGGAACGAGTTGTTCAGTTCCCACAAGCGCTGGTTGAACTCGGTGCGGTAACATTTGAAGAACGTGTCCTTCCACCAGTTCACGGTGCCGAAGCTGACGTTTCCGAACTCCCCGTTGTAGATGGATGTGTTGTAGCCGCCACCCATGCCGCCGCTGCTGTTCTGCATGACTTGGTCGTAGTCCCAGCCGAGGCGCACCCATTTGCCGTTGGCCCGTTTCCAGAAGAACTGGTTGTGGGCGACGTCATCCCAGATGCCCATCCACTGGAGCAGGGCCACGGATGTGAGTGTGGTGTCGATGTCGAAATTGGCCGCGAGCCAGGCTTTGGTGTTGGCGAGGTTCGTCGAGTTGCTTGTGAGGCTGGTTCCGCTGCGCGTGGAGGAGTCTCCCCGGACGGTCCACATGCCTTCGAAGAGGGTTTTGACCGGAAGCGGGCCTTTCCATCCGTGGTTCTGGAGGGAGAAATTCCAGTCGTAGCGTTGAAGCTGGGTCCAGCCGGAGTTGGCGAGCATGGGGGCTTCGTCCCCGCAGGTGTAAGGGCCCTCGGCATTGCTTTGCGAGGCGTCGCGGTTGCCGACGCATTTGTAGAGTTCTCCGGTTTCCTCCTTCGTGGAGCCCGGATTCAGCTGGGCCTGAAGCTCGTGATAGGTGTCGAGCATGTCTCCGTCGTATTCGCCCTGTTCGAGTTTGGTGACGGCGGAGTTGCTATTGAGATACCAGGTGACGGACCGTGTCTTGGAGGCGGGCAGCCCGAGGAGGCGGTTGAGTTTCGTGGCTTCGGCGAATTCGTTGCCGTGGCCGGTGATGAACCACGACGAGCGGTTTTGGAACGGTTGGTTTTCCGGGAAGTGCAGTTTGAACGAAGTGAGGTTGGTCGCGTTGCTGGAGCGGTGGTAGCGGCTGCCGTGGAAGCGGATCTGGACATCATGAAGCACCCCGTTGCATGCGAACACCGCGGGAACGGTGCCATCCCAAAGCGGAGCCGTGGATGCCACCCAGGGAACGGAACGCGGCACACCCGTGGCGCTGAGCGCGGTGACTCGCGCGGGGCTTTGCTGGGCGTTGGTCTTGATCTGCGCGAGATTGGTGGTGGAGATGAACAAATCATAGTTCGGATAGTTGGTGGACCTGCCGGTGGGATTGACGAAATAGCCGTGCCATGGCTGGACCGCGTTGCTTGCGCCAACCGCGGAGATCGCCGGATCATCCGCGCGGGGTGAGACGACTTCCGAACCATCGCCGCGATCGGCGAGGATGCGGTAGCGGACGATCGCCCGGGCGGACTGTCCGGCGATGGTGGCGCTGTATTCGCCGTTGCCGAGGCTCGTCATGGTGGTGGTGGTGTGGGTTTCCGTGGAGGAGTCCACGAGATCCACGAACCACTCGAGCTGCACGTTGGTGAGGCTGGCGGTGGAGGAAAAGGTGCAGTTCACGGTGACTCCGGCGCTTGGCTGGATGAGGGTGGAGCCATCGCTCGTCTGCGCGTGGGATTTGGCGATGACGACGGGTTTCGGCACGCTGCGGACGACGGCCTGCGCGGCCCCCGGAGTGGGGCCGGTGGCGGGCGAGGCGAGCCAGTTTGCGGGATCCCCGGGGCTTGCGGTGGTGCTCACGCGCTGGAGCGAGCGGCCTTTGTATTGAAACGAGGAGGAGGTGAGTCCGGTGAATCGGTCTTGGGCTCCGAGAGCGTTCGCGGATTGCGCCCATGGGAAGGAGGATGAGTAGCTGACGGAGTCCATGGTGGCGTTAGAGGCGTCCTTCAGGGTGATGCTGCCGCCGGAGTTCGGAAGGTTTCCGGAAAACGAACCCAGCACGCTGCTGATGGAATAGACTGTCTGGATGCGCGTGGGGTTCTTGGCGATGACCTTGAAGCTACCGGCCGGGATGCTTGTGCCGGATGGAATGGTGAAATCCACCGATCCGCTGAGTTTCCACCCGCTCAGGTCCACTGCGGACGCGCCGGTGTTCTGGATCTCCACGAACTCATGAACATCCTCGCTGAGATCAAGCACCGGGTTGTAGGTGGAGGTGCTGTCAAAGGCGGCTTCCTCCACCGGGTGGTAGTGGATCTCGCTGATGACGACCTGCGCATTGGAGACAGGCGAAACGAGTATCCACGCGGCGATGACAGTTTTGAAGTGGTTGAGTCGGTTCACGGTTGCACGGGTTCAGGTCTGCCTCATGGAGAGGGAATACTCTGAATCAAAATGCAGCCGGAATTTCCCAGCAAGTCGCTGATTGTTAAGATAACGTAAGACCCGCCGAGTGGATGCCTAACTGGATCGCTCCTTGTGACGCTTGAAGATTGCCAGCGTGCGGTCGCGTTCCTCGTGATGATTCACGCAGGGCAGGGGATAAGCATTTGCAATGGGCCTGCCATCCTTCGGTGCTTCGAGGAAACGGGAAGGGTGGACGTTTTTCAATTCAGGGACCCAGCGTTTGATGTAGATGCCTTCGGGATCGTAGCGGAGGGTCTGGGACCATGGATTCTGGATTCTGAAGTACGGTGCCGCGTCCGCTCCGGTCCCGGCGGACCATTGCCAACCTCCGTTGTTGGAAGCGATCTCGCCATCGATGAGATTTTGCATGAAGAACGATTCGCCGAGTTTCCAATCGATGTGCAGGTCCTTGGTGAGAAACATCGCCGTGATCATGCGCACGCGGTTGTGCATGTGGCCGGTTTCCAACAGCTCGCGCATGCCGGCATCGACGATGGGGAATCCGGTGCGGCCTTGCTTCCATGCTTCGAAGTTCGCGCCGGGTTCGTCCCATGGCAGTCCCCGCCATTCGGGATTGAATTCGTGGTCGAGGACTTCCGGATAGAAATGCAGGATCGCGAAATAGAACTCCCGCCATGCCAGTTCCTTGATGAATGTCTCGATACCTTTGCGCCCGGCCGGATCCGCGGATGAATGGGCTTTCATGGCCTCGGCATACACCGTGCGAATGGAAATCAGGCCGAACCTTAGGTCCTGGGAAATTCTGGATGTGCCGTCGAGGGATGGGAAATCGCGTTTCGCGGCGTAATCGCGGACTTTGTGGGCGATCGCCTGTTTCAGCCGTTCTCTGGCCGCTCGTTCGCCAGGTTCCACCAATTGGCAGCCGGGAGTCTCCCATCCCCAGTGCGAAACGGAGGGCAGAGGTTCGCTAACAATACCTGCGGGTGTCGCGAGTGGTGAGGCCTTTGGCAAAGGCCGGGATTTGGTCTGCGAGAGCCAGTTTTTGCTGTAGGGCGTGTAAACCCGATAGGGTTGGGCGCTTTGTGTGAGCACTTCGCCGGGAGAATGGAGGGTGGCATCGTGATGCCCATGACACTCGACTCCCAAGCGTCCGCAAAGCTCGCGGACTTTCAATTCCGTGGCCTTTCCAAATGGATCGGGATCCTCATTGAAATGAACCGCTGCCACGTGATGCGCGCGGATCAGGCGCTCCAATCCCTCAACGGGATCCTCGCATCGCACGATCAGGCGGCCGTCGAGGGTTTCGAGGTTTTTTTCCAGCGAGCGGAGGTTTTCGCAGAGGAAATGCTGGCGTTTCGGGCCGGTCCAAGCATGGACCCCGCGCCATTGACTCAAAAAATAAACCGGAATCACGGGGAGTCCGGTTTTCGTTGCCGCATGAAGCGACGTATTATCCGCAATGCGAAAGTCGCGGCGGAACCAATGAATGACAGTCCGTTGATCCGCGGCCATCGGTAGTCGGAATGATCACGACCGGGGTTTTCCCGTGAAATGGAATGGGAAAACCCCGGACTGTGGGATCAAACGGCGTCCTCAAGCAGCTTTTCAGCCTTCTTGATCGTGGTGGGAGTGAGCTTGCCTTCCACACGCTTGGATCCGTCGAGCAGGGTCTTCAGATCAGCGAGTGCCTTTTCAGCGGCTGCCAGCGATTTCTTTCCACCACCGAACTTCTTGTCAGGGAAGTAGCGTGTGAAAGTCGTACCGGCTCTGCTGATGCACAGGCGCCAACCTTCAAATGCCGCGCTTTCGTAGGTGAATCGTGTCAGATTTTTCTTGGATTTCATTTTGGGTAGTGGTTTGAGTGCGACTGACTAATGCACACGGTCTGCTAGAAAATCTAGCGAAAAATGGCCGATCACCGCTGAAATGGTGATTTTTTTGCCGGAACCGCTCAAAAAATGGTTTGCAAGCCGTGCCGGGCCGTCATTTAGTCGCCGCCCGCGGGCCACCCCAGCACGCCGTAGGTCCTCCGATTCGCCTGATTTACAGGCGCTTCCGCCCGTTGGAGGGTAACCCGGCTCACCAGAAATACACATGTCAGCAGTCAAACTCGCTCGTTTCGAGCTCCCGAACCGCCTCGTTCGCAACGAGGAAACCGCCAACAACACCTACGCCCAGTTCATCGCCGAGCCCTTCGAGCGTGGATACGGCCACACCATCGGAAACTCGCTCCGCCGCGTGCTGCTTTCCTCGCTGGAAGGCGCCGCCATCACCTCCGTCCGCATCGCGGGCGTGCAGCACGAGTTCTCCAGCCTCCCCGGCGTCGTCGAAGACGTCACGGACATCGTTCTCAACCTCAAGAAGGTCAAATTCGCCCACGCCGACAAGGAGCCGCGCATCCTCACCATCAAGGTGGAGAAGGAAGGCGTCATCACCGCCGGCGACATCACCGAGGACCACATCTACAGCGTCGTCAACAAGGACCAGGTCATCTGCACCCTCGACAAGAAGGTGAAGTTCGATTGCGAGTTCGAAGTGCGCGTCGGCCGTGGTTTCTCCACCGGTGACGAAAACAAGCGCAAGGACCAGCCGATCGGCGTCATCGCCATCGATTCGATCTTCTCCCCGGTCACCCGCGTCAAATACGCCGTGGAAACCACCCGCGTCGGCCAGATGACCGACTTCGACAAGCTCGTCCTCGACATCTGGACGGACGGCCGCATCACTCCGCAGGACGCGCTGCTCCAAGCCTCCGCCATCCTTCGCCACCACCTCGACGTGTTCGTCAACTACGATGAAAACGCCGTGGACTTCGAAGAAGCTCCGGCCGAGTCCAGCGAGGAAAACGCCCAGCTCAAGAAGCTTCTCAACATGTCGGTCAACGAGATCGAACTCTCGGTCCGCGCCGCCAACTGCCTCAACAACGCGAACATCACCACCGTGGGCCAGCTCGCGATGAAGTCCGAGGCGGAAATGCTCAAATACCGCAACTTCGGCAAGAAGTCGCTCAACGAGATCAAGGACAAGCTCGTCGAGCTCGGCCTCGGCCTCGGCATGTCCTTCGATCCTTCGCTGCTCTCCGGTCCGTCGGCCGCCTCGCGCGGTCCGCGTCTCGGCGCGGAAGATGAAGCTCCGGTCGGTCTCGCCGATCTGATCGCCCAGAACCTCGACGACTAATCAACTCACACTTTTAGAAAAGGAAGCATCCGATGAGACATCGCAGCAAAACCGCAAAGCTCAAACGCAACGCCTCGCACCGCAAGGCGCTGCTCTCCAACCTCGCCTGCAGCCTGATCGAGCACGGCCGCATCAGGACCACCCTCGGCAAGGCCACGGCCCTGCGTCCGGTGGCCGAGAAGCTGGTCACCCTCGCCAAGCGCGACGACCTCCACTCCCGCCGCCTGGCCATCGCCTACCTGCATCAGAAGGACCTCGTGAAGAAGCTCTTCGCCGAAGTGGCTCCCGCCTCCAAGGATCGCCAGGGTGGCTACTGCCGCATCACCAAGCTCGGCGCCCGCATGAGCGACTCCGCCCCGATGGCCATCATCGAGTGGGTTGACCAAGCCGCCAAGACCGAGGAAGCCGCCCCTGCTGAAACTCCCGCCGCCGAAGCCGTGGTGGAAGTGAAAGCCGATGAAAAGCCCGCCAAAAAAGCCGCGAAAAAGGCCGCCAAGAAAAAGGCCCAAGACGCCGCCGAATAAGCGCCCTCTCCTCCAACAAACATTCCCAAAACCGCCTGTGCCACCCGCGCAGGCGGTTTTTTCTTTCTTCGGATCACCGGCTCCCGTGCATCATCCCGCCATGAACGACTCCATCCGCTCCCTCACCGACCGCATCCAGGCCTTTGTCGATGCACGCGAATGGCGGCAATTCCACAATCCCAAGGATCTCGCCGTCGCCATCGCCGCCGAAGCCGGGGAACTGATGCAGCACTTCGTCTGGCAGCAGGAAGACCAGATCGGCCAGCGCGTTGAGAAACAGCGCGACGAAATCGCCTCCGAAGTCGCCGACGTCGCCATCCTCCTCTTCGAGTTCGCCGACAACCTCGGCCTCAACCTCGGCGACATCATGGCCGCCAAAATGGCCCACAACGAAGCGCGCTACCCCGTCCACAAGGCCAAGGGCAACAACCGGAAATACTCCGAGCTCTGATCTCCCGGGAAACCACCCTTTTCGCCCATCTTGGAGCCCTTTTCGTAAAACTTTTCGCTCTGACTGCCCATCTTTGCGTCCTGAACACCAGTCTTGGCGCTCTTTTTCTAAAAATTATCAGCCTGAACGCCCGTCTTCCCGCTCTATTTTTAAATCTTATTGCCCTGAACGTCCATCTTAGAGCGTTTTTTATACAATTCAGGCCTCCAAGACGCTTCGCAAGGGTTCCAAGACGCCACCCAAGAGCAAAAAGGCCCCCTTTCCGGGAACCAAGCGGACCAACCAGATGCCCGAACCTCACTCCGGCCACGCCACCTTCGGCGGAATGCCGTGCCAAAATGGCTGGGTGGGATCGAAGAAGTCCTTTCCGTTGAGAATCACGCGGCCGTCTTCGTTCAATGAGTGCACGACGACCGAGTTGTCGGTTCTTAGGACGATGACACGGCCATGGAAGAACTTCTTCGCGCTGCGATCATCGAACTGCAGTTTCCCCTTTGCCAGAGGGGTGATGACAAGGGGGAAGTCTTTCTCTTTGCAGGCGGCATGTGAGACCACGTAGGCGAAACCGACTTCGCCTTTTTCCAGCATTCTGGTTCCGGTCACCACATTGTCGGGTTTTCGGCTGCTAAGAGTTCGTGCGAAAACCGGTCTTTCCTGATCCATCATGCCCGAGGCGATCAACTGCCGGAAGAAGTCGTTGGAGCTGACCTTGCCCAATGTTGCGGTGCTTCCGGTATTGTTCCTGACCTCAATGGCGGACTCCTCGCAGGGATACGAGCCGTAGTCCTCGCGGAATGTGAAAAGAGCGAGGGCCAGTTGCTTTGCGTTGGAAACAGCTTCGGCACGATCACTTTTTCTCGGACTTACAATGATGGCCGGGGTTCCGATACCCACCAGCACCAGAATGATCAGAACAACGACAAAAATCTCCACAGCCAAGCGCAGGCCACTCCTTTGATCGCCGTTTTCTTCGCTCATGGTCGCACGTTGGGAAACTTCATTTCACCAGGCAAGATCGCCCCTCCCATCACTCCGGCCACGCCACCTTCGGCGGAATGCCGTGCCAGTATGGCTGCGAGGGATCGAAGAAGTCTTTGCCGTGGATCCAGACGTGGCCGTCTTTGTCCACGATGTGGATGTTAGGCAAACCGTCTGTGGACAGAACGATCACTTTGCCATCGAAGCATTTTCTCGCGCTTTGGTAATCGAACAGCAGCTTGCCTTTCACAAGTGGTGTGAGGATGAGTGGGAAGTTCTCCTCTTTGCAGGTGGCGTGGGAAACCATGTAGGCGAAACCGGTTTCTCCTTTCTCCAGAAGTTTGCCATCGGTCATCACGCTGTCGGGTTTGTGGCTGCTAAGAGATCGTGCGAAAAACGGTTTTTCCTGATCCACCATGCCTGAGACGATCAACTGACGGAAGAAGTCGTTGGCACTGACGTTCCCCAACTTCGCGGAGCGGTCCGGAATGTTGTCTTTGATCAGCCTGGCCGTGTCCTCGCAGGGGTAGGAGCCAAAGTCGTCTTTGAAGGTGTAGAAAGCACAACTCAGGCTTCTGGCATTCCTCCATGCCTCTTCCCGGTTTCCTTCCCTCTGCCTCTGGAGAACTCTGGAAACAATAAATCCGGAAATTACCGCAAGTGCCGTCACGAACACGGTTGCGATCCCAACCACCAACCGTCGCCGACTCCTCGGCTTGGTAAGTTCTTCAGTCACGGCCACACAATGGCGAAACCTGTTTCATGGAGCAAGTCCGCATGCCGGAGTGGCGATCTTTCGAGTCGCCATAACTTGGAAGAGCGGTCTCAGACCGCCGGCCCCGGTGTCATGGCGACTTGAAAGATCGCCACTCCCATTCACCTCACCACTTTCCCACCCAGCGAGAGGATCCTGGCATTTCCTTTCGCCGCTTCGGCTTCGGGGATGTTTCCGTCCCTCACATACATCTGTGAGAGGCTGGTCCAGGCTAGCAGATCGTTCGGCTTGAGGGTCACGGATTTCAAGCCGCAGCCGATGGCTTCCTTCACCTGGCCGGATTTCAACAAGGCCATGCCGAGGGCGTGCCAGCCGTCGAAGAACTCCGGATCGAGGGCCACGCATTTCCGATAGAGAACGATCGCCTCATCAATCTCGCCGACGGCGAGATGTCCGTTCGCGTCGTCGAACAGCGTGTCGAGTTCGTTCACTGGCGGAACAACTGGACCACCTTGGCTTCCTCGATCCTGGCGGCGATCCAGCCGGAGTAGGCGTTGGATTCGTTCATGGTGGCGGCCTGTTTCAACTGACCATCGACCATCGCCGTCGCGTTGTCCTGTTTCACGACCTCGCGCTTGGAGACGAAGATGATGAAACTGCGGTCCGCTTCGGTGACGATCTCGGCGAGGGAGCCGGGATCGACGGACTTGGTGTTGGCGAACAGGGTGCGCGGTTCGCTGGCGGTGTCCGGCGTGCTGCTGGCGGTGATCTTGGTGAAGGCCTTGGTTTCGTTGATGCCGGCTTCCTTGGCGGCATCGGCGAAGGACTTGCCGGCGGCTAGGGAGGCCTTGATCTTGTCGTAGGCTTCCTGCGCGGCCTTCTTCAGGGCTTCGGCACCTTTTTCGGAGATGTATTGGGCGCGGGCCTCGTCCTTGGCTTCCTCCCAGGTCTTGTTGCGGGATTTCTCCTCACCGTCGAGGCGGGCGACGAGCCACTGGTTCTCACCGACGGGAATCGGCTGGGAAAGC
>DAISZP010000173.1:0-10642 GCA_036824745.1 Luteolibacter sp. | reverse complement strand
GAATACGACACCCGCACGGTGGAGATCTTCGTGATGCGCCTGCGCAAGAAACTTGACCGTCCGGGCGAGGAGTCCGTCATCCGCACGGTGCGCAGCGTGGGCTACATGCTGAAGGTGGAGCCATGAAAACGTGGTCCTTCAAGGTCAAGGTCGGAGTTTATGCGGCGATGCTCACGATGGCCGCGCTCTTCGCCGGGGTCTGCGTGATGATGCTGACTCTCTATTTCTATCAGATAAGCGAGTTCGACGAGGAACTTGAGGAGGAGGCGGGGGAACTGGTCTGGGACCTCGCGATGTTCAAGGATTCCCCGAAGGATTCGAATTTGCCACTGACGGATGATTTGATTCCCGTGACTCTGCGGAGCCACTATCTGATGGTGATGGGGCCTGCGGGCAAGCTGGTTTACAAGTCGCCGAATCTCCAAGGGCTCACACTCGGCGACACGGTGGGGGAATGCCGGACGGAGACCCTGTTCGGAGACTCCTGCCGGGTGGGCACGTGGAAGATCGATCCCTATGTGGTGACGGTCGGCGCGAAGCTGAATCTGGTGGAGCGGTTCATGAAGGATCTCGGCGTGGGTTTCGCCGCGGCGCTGCCGGCGGTGGGATTGGTCGTGTTTTTCGGAGGCATGCTGTTAGGCCGGCGCACGGTGGCGCCGGTGGCGGAACTGAGCGCGGCGGCGGAGCGCATCAGCGCGAACAATCCCCGTGAGAGGCTGCCGATGCCCGCCACCCGGGACGAGATCGCGAAACTCACGGAGGTCTTGAACCGCAGCTTTGACCGCTTGCAGTCCTCGTACGAGGTGGCCACGCGTTTCTCCGCCGACGCTTCCCACCAACTCAAGACGCCGATCGCGATTCTGCGCGCGGGCATCGATCATTTGTTGCGGGATACCGATCTCACGCCCTCGCAAACCTCGGAACTCGCGTTGCTGTTGCAACAAACGAGGCGGCTCACCTCGCTGATTGAGGATCTGCTTCTGTTAGCCCAGGCCGACGCCGGGCGCATGTTCCTTGAGAAAAAGGAGCTGGATCTCAAAACGCTGGCGCAGGCGGCCTTCGATGATCTCCAAGTACTCGTGGGCGACCGCAACATCACCGTGGATGAGAGTTTCCAGGATATTCCATCGGTCCTTGCGGACCGGAGGCTGCTTGGAATGGTGCTTCAGAATCTCGCGGAAAACGCCGCGAAATACACTCCGGAGGGTGGAACCATCCGTATGTCCACATTCTCCGAACCCGGATGGGTGGGCGTCAGGATCTCCAACACGGGCGAGGAGATTTCCGAAGCGGATCGCAAGCTGATCTTCGAGCGCTTCCGCCGCGGCAAGGACACGGGGGGGGGGGTCCGTGGTCATGGCCTGGGCCTCAACATCGCGAGGGAACTCGCGAGAGCGCACGGTGGCGACGTGGCCTTGCTGAGCGCGGAGCAATGGAACATCGAGTTCGAACTCCGTCTGCCTGCCGTCGTCGGAGGGGAGTCCGGCAAGATCTAACGGAGCGGGACCGCGGCACGCAGTGAGGCCGCAGCCTGATGAAACGCGGCGGAAACCTTGTTTTCCGACGGTGAAATCAACGCAACCGGTCTTCCCGAGTCACCGCCTTCGCGTGTCGGCACATCGATGGGAATCCTGCCTAACAGCGGCACGCCGAGCGTTTCCGCCTCACGCACGCCGCCGCCATCCCCGAAAAGATGGTAGCGTTTCCCGGCGTCGCACTCGAACCACGCCATGTTCTCGATCAACCCGAGAATAGGCACGTTCACCTTGCCGAACATGCTCGCGGCCTTCCGCGCGTCAATCAACGCGACTTCCTGCGGCGTGGTGACGATCACCGAGCCATCGACGGAAACCGTTTGCACGATGGTCAGTTGGATGTCTCCGGTGCCGGGCGGCAGGTCGAGGATCAGATAGTCGAGATCACCCCATGCCACCTGGCGGAGGAACTGCTGGGTGTAGCGCGTGGCCATCGGGCCGCGCACGATGACGGGCGAGCGGTCCTCTAACAAAAATCCCATCGACATCAGTTTCACGCCATGTGCTTCGAGCGGGATGATCTCGTCATGCTCGTTGGCCATCGGCCGCTCGGTGGTGCCGAACATCATGGCCACCGAGGGGCCGTAAAGATCGCAGTCGCAGAGGCCCACCTTCGCGCCGGATTTCGCGAGGGCCACCGCGAGGTTCGCGGCGACGGTGGATTTCCCCACGCCTCCCTTGCCGGAAGCCACGGCGATGATGCGGTTCACGCCCGGGATGGTGGAGCGGCCGACTCCCGCGCCGGAGCTGGCGGCGGCCGGGTTGTCCTTCACCTCGATCTCCACCTTCGCCGCCTGCACGCCGGGCAGGACGTCGAGCACCGCGTGGCAGTCCTTGAAGATCTGTTCCGGCACGGCGGCATCGCGGGTTTGCACCTCGATGCGCACGGTCACCTGGCCACCGTCGCAGAGCACATCCTTCACCAGGCCGAACGAGACAATGTCACGGGAAAACCCGGGATAACGGACCTGGCGGAGTGCTTCACGGATGGATTCGGGATTCATGGGCGGCGGGATTCTCTACCATTCCCCCCGTCACGCAACGCGTTTGTGGGGGAAATCCACCGCGCTTACACGGACGATATCCAGTCGAAACACCGGCGCTTGAGATGCCAGTGGTAGATTTCGAAGACAGCCCGGGAACACAGGCCGCTAAGAGCCAGGCCTCCCAAGGCTCCAAGCGCATAAAGTCCGGAGTCTTGGTTCTCAAGAGCGCACGAAATCCCGGCGAAGCCGAAGCCGATGCCGAAGATCGCCGAAAGTGGCGCAGCGATCACCAGCGCGGAACCGATGATCGCCAGAAGGCCGTG
Source organism: Luteolibacter sp. (assembly GCA_036824745.1). GTDB lineage: Bacteria > Verrucomicrobiota > Verrucomicrobiia > Verrucomicrobiales > Akkermansiaceae > Luteolibacter. The sequence goes on along the minus strand of DAISZP010000173.1, from coordinate 7,798 downwards.
TCCTACCAAAAGTCCACCGCCATGCTTCAAGCGGTTCGTTTTCCATAGACGGTAGGCGACGAGCATGGGACGCGCTGTGATCCAGGAACAGCAAAACGCGGAAACGAGCCAGATGGAAACAATCAGGGGAGCATCAGGATCGAGGATGGATTGAAAGAGACATGCGTATGGAATTCCGATCACGGCGAAAACGATGCTTCGCGCGATGGTGATCCGCATGGAAACCCGCAGCAGGGCTCTCGTGGAAACTGGCAGCGCCGAGAAGAATGTGAGAATCTGGCCGCTGGATGAACACACGGAGTAGGCCCGTGAAATCGCGTTGGAGAAAGGCAACAATCCGAACAAGGGCAGAACCGTTGAGATGACGCAGATCCAGATGGTGATGGTTGCCTTCCAGGCGAAGGATTCCGGACAGAAGTGAATAAACACCCAGATGGCGGCAAGCCACAGCGGCAGGAAGCGCAGCATCCAGTTGGCCCGTTTGGTCCAGCCTGGCCGCTGCTCGCAGAAAGCGCCGGCGACGGCCTTGTCTCTATCCGGAATCCACCACATCACCCAGCGCTCCACCCACCCATCCCGAGCGATGGCCATGGGGGGTGGTAGTCCCCTGATGGGGAGTCTTTCTCCGGGTGAGTGATCGGAATCGATGTCATTGTTAGGGGCTTCCCTGTTCTCCTGATCCTCGTCCTCGTCGAAGCCACCGAATCCGCCATCGAAGTCCCGCGGGCTGTCCAGAAAGGGAGCCGCAACCACGGGCCATTGTTTCCAAAGCACGAATCCGTAGATGATCCAAACGAGCGCGAGGATCGCGCCGCCGTCTTCGAAGCGGCCCGGAAAAACCCATGAGGGCGGCAACAACCAGGTGAAGAGCCGGATCGCGTCCTCAAGCCATTCCGGTGTGTGACCGACCCGGAAGATCTTCTTGTTGGTGAAGACCAGAAGAATCATCCAGCCAGATAACAGAAGCGAGCAGATGGACCAGTTTCGAAGGAAATGCAAACGTTCCAACCAGGGCTGTTGAAGGACCTGGACGGAGGCGATGGACATGGCGGAAATGAGCAGACAGGTGGCCGCCAGTTTCCATGGTGCGGCGAAGGTGAAATCATGAAGCGCGAATGCAAAGAGAGAATTGAGGCAGGCCAGGGTAATCGAACGGTCGATGAAGAACTGTTGCCTTGCCCAACGGAATGCGTGCTCGCCGCGGATGGGGAGGTTCGGAAGCACCGCGTGACGGCCATCCCTTGTGAGTTGATCCAGCAGGCCGCCGATGGCGATCTGGACATGCCAGATCAGCAGGATGCAGATGATGAGCGACTGCCAATGGGCGGATCTCAGCGTTTCGTCATAAGCGCCTAACATGCCCGCGATGATGTGGGCCAGGTAGAGCAGGCCCAGCTTGCGGAGAAAGAAGGAGGAAAGGTTGTTTCCCCCATCCGCGGGCTCCATGGTTCTGCCTTTGCGGCCGGTGGCGGCCAACCGCAGGATGGCGCGCTCGGTTTCTGGATCATGCAATCTCATGTTCCGGCCGGGCTTCCCTTGAGGATGTGTTCAGCAGCATCCGCATCATCGGCCATGCGGCGGCGGGTGATTTCGCTATCCTCCCACAGGACCAGTTCTCCTTCACGGATCACACACACATGATCGGAGAACTCAGCGGCCATGCCGACCATCTGGGTGGTGTAGATGACCGTGCCCCCTCGATCCACGAGGTGCCGTGCGAGGCGACGGAATGCCGCCATGCCGACGGCGTCCATGCCGGAGGCGAAAGGTTCATCCACCAACCAGAGTTCCGGCTCGATCATGGCGACGCAGCCCAAGCCGGCCTTCCAGATTTGTCCGCGGGAAAGGTTTCCGGCTGTTTTTCTCATCAGGGCCGCGGCCCCGGTTTCCTCAAACCAGTGTGCCAAGTGATCCTCGCGTCCCGCGGTCGGCATTTCATACAGGGCGGCGAAGGTGGCGATATTCCGCGCGACCGATTGTTCAGGGAAAAGCAAGGGCATGTCCGGAGTGAAATGGAGGCGTTTGCGCCGCGGCAGGTCTTCCCGGTTGAAAACCGTTCCGTCATAGCGAACCGAGCCGCTGTCGGGAACGCAAAGCCCCGCGAGGATTCGCAGCAGGGTGGATTTTCTGGCTCCGTTCTCGCCCAGCAGCGAAACGATGGTGGAAGGCGGCACACTCAGATTGAAGGTCTTGAGCGCACGGGTTTTCCGGAAAGTCTTGCTGACGTTTTCCAGCTTGATGTGCATGGCCGGGTTCCTAACGATTGAGGATGCCGGTGGCGAGCTTTTGCCGATGCGGCGAAATTGCCGTGGCCGGGGTTGACTCACCCCCGGGTCCGCTCGAATACTCCGGGACACGAAACCAGCACCTCATGGAAAACGTCATCAGCATCGGCACCGGATGCGCCGGATACACCTCCGCCATCTACACCGCGCGGGCCAGTCTCAGCCCGCTCCTCATTTCCGGCACGCAACCGGGCGGCCAGCTTACGACCACCACGGAGGTTGAGAATTTCCCGGGCTTTCCGGACGGCATCATGGGCCCCGAGCTGATGATGCGGATGCAGACGCAGGCGGAGAAATTCGGCGCGCGCATCGCGTGGGCGAACATTGAGTCCGTCGAGCGCCGTGAAGATGGCTCCTTCCTGCTGAATGCCGGCGATCAATCGTTCGAAGCGAAGACCGTGATCGTCGCCACCGGAGCCGCGCCCCGGCATCTGGGGCTGGAGGGCGAGCAGAAACTGATCGGCCATGGCCTGACGTCCTGCGCCACTTGTGACGGCGCGTTCTATCGGGATGTGCCGGTTTGCGTGATCGGCGGCGGCGACAGCGCATGCGAGGAGGCGGATTTCCTCACCCGCTTCGCGAGCAAGGTCTATCTGATCCATCGCCGCGACGAACTGCGCGCTTCCAAGATCATGGCGGACCGGACCTTGGCCAACCCGAAGATCCAACCGGTCTGGAACAGCACCGTGAGCAAGTATCTCACCGATGACAAAGGCGAGATGCGCGCCGTGAAACTCAAAAACCTGGTCAGCGGCGGGGAATCGGAGCTGGAGGTGGCTTGCGTGTTCGTCGCCATCGGCCACGTGCCGAACAGCGCCTTCCTCGGCGATCTGGTGGACAAGGATGAAAACGGTTACATCCTCCAGATTCCCGGGAAAACGGCCACCAAGACTCCCGGATTGTTCGCCGCGGGCGATGTGGCGGATCACTACTACCGCCAGGCCATCACCGCGGCGGGGCAGGGGTGTGCGGCGGCGCTTGAAGCCGAGCGCTATCTCAGTGGCCACGCGTGAGCCGAGGATGGTTTCCCGCTTCCGCCAATGGAAGCGGGATCAATCCGCGGATTTTTTCGCACCCCACTTGGCGCGGGCGATTTCGATGATCATGGGCATCACCGAGATCACGATGATGCCGAGCACCACGAGTTCGAAGTTCTTCTTCACGATCGGGATGTTGCCGAAGAACCAGCCCGCGGGAAGGATGAGCCCCACCCAGAGGAGGGCGCCGATGATGTTGAACGACATGAAGCGCTTGTAATCCATCTCGCCGGTGCCGGCCACGAAGGGCGCGAAGGTGCGCACGATGGGAACGAAGCGGGCGAGGATGATCGTCTTGCCACCATACCGGGCGAAGAACTCGTTGGTCTTGGCGATGTGTTCCGGTTTCACCACCCGGGGAAACGTGCGCATCATCCACGAGCCGAACCGGCGGCCGATCCAGTAGTTCACCGAGTCCCCGACGATGGCGGCGACGAGCAGGACGAGGGCCGCGAGCCAGACGTTGAGTCCCGAGTTCGGATCCGCCGCCAGCGCGCCGACGGCGAAGAGCAGGGAATCCCCGGGAAGGAACGGGGTGACCACCAGACCGGTCTCGCAGAACACGATGAGAAACAGGAGGCCGTAAACCAACGCGCCATACTGGCTGGTGAAGGTGGTGAGGTGTTCCTGGATGTGCAGGATGAAATCGATGGTTTCCTTCATGGTTCTAACGGTTTGCCGGAGACTTGCCGCGGCGGGGGAATGGTGGCTGTGGCCCGGGGCCCGGCGTCAGGAGCGTTTGGATTTCGGAACAAACCGGTTCTCGGTTCCATTGAGAAGCCTCTGGATGTTCGAGCGGTGTTTCCAGATGGCCATCACGGCGATGGCCAGGGAGAGGGCGAACAGGGGCTTGTTCCAAGTGCCGTCCTGAATGCGCCCATGAAACCAAGAGCCCCAGAGCGTGATGATGGGAAGGCAGGCCGAGGCCCCCATGCTGGCCACCGAGACATAGCGGGTGGTGGCGAACAGGACACCCCAAACCACGAGAAGGATCAATACGGCGAATGGCATGAGGGCGATCAGAACCCCCGCGGAGGTGGCGATGCCCTTGCCGCCCTTGAAGCCGACCCACGGCGAGTAGTTGTGGCCGAGGATGGCCATCAATCCGGTGACGACGTGGGCCAACTGGCCGGTGAAGCGTTGGTCGGAGGCGAGCTCCAGCGACCAGGGTTTCAACAACGGGATGGCGAGGCTCGCCTCCTTGCCGGCGATGCGGACGAGGCTCAGCGCGATGACGACGGGGATGAAACCCTTGAGGGCGTCCAGCAGCAGACAGGGAATGCCGAATTTTTTCCCCAGCACGCGCAGCACGTTGGTGGCTCCGATGTTGCCGGAGCCGTGCTGGCGGATGTCGATTCCCTGGCTCCGCGCGATGAGCAGCCCGAAGGGGATGGACCCCATGAGGAAGGCGAGGATCGGACAGAGCCAGAGTTGCATCAAGAAGCGTGGGGAAACGGGTGCTGCCTTATTCGGCGACGGTCACCGAGCTGATGGTCACGGTTTTCACCGGCACATCACCGGCGGGCATTTGGAGTTTCTCGCCGGTGGTCGGGTGGATCATGGAAATGTTGGAGGTGCCGGTTTCCACCGCCTTGATCTTGTCCACCACGTCCATGCCTTCGACGACCTTGCCGAAGACGGCGTAACCACCGTTGTTCGGGTAGTCGAGCATCGGGTTGTCCTTCACGTTGATGAAGAACTGGGCGGTGGCGCTGTTAGGATCCGAGGTGCGAGCCATGGCGATGGTGCCGCGGTCGTTTTTCAAACCGTTCTGGCCTTCGTTCTTGATGCCCTTGCCGGTGGACTTCTCGACGAGCTTGTCATCGAAACCGCCGCCCTGGATCATGAAACCATCGATCACCCGGTGGAACACGGTGCCGTCGTAGTGTTTCTTCTTCACGTAACCGAGGAAGTTCTCGACGGTGATCGGCGCTTTCTCCGCGTTGAGCTCGATCACGATGTCGCCCATGGAGGTCTTCATCTTGACCTTCGGGTTCTTCGCGGCCTCGGTTTTCGCGGGGGCTTCGGGTTTGGTTTCCTTCTTCGGGTCTTCGCAGAAGGCGAGGGTGGGAAGAAGGGCGAGTGCAAGCAGAGCGATTCGGCGTTTCATCGGCGGCATGTCTAAAGGCTCGGAACGGGGAGCGCAAGGCCGGGATGGGCGGAAACGACGGATGATTTCATCGTTTCGGCACGCCGCCACCGGGCCAGATCTGCTCGAAGTCGTTGGGTGGTTTCACCGCCTCGCGGATCAGACCGTCAGCGGTGAGCGCGAACCATGGATTGATCCGGCCGCCGATGTTTTCGATGCATTGCACCGTCCAGACGTTGCAAACCCGGGGGATGAAATACGGATAGCGTCCTTCAAGCTGCACGCCCTCGCCCCAGCTGGATTCGCAGACGACGATGGGCAGCCCGTCAGGCCCTTGTTTCGCGCAGCCGTTCAGAAACGCCGCGAGCGCCGGTCCCTTGTCGCGCGGCGTGAGCCTCCGATAGATGCGCTGGTCCGGCAGGACTTCGGTGATGTTCCAATCCGACGGAATCAGCTCCATCACCGACGGAGTGGGGGTGAACAGCACGCGGAAGAGCTTCCACTTCGTATCGATGCCTTGTTTCGAATACGCGTCGCGGTTTCCCCAGCTCAGCGTCACGTATTTGGTGGGGCCGAAGCCTTTGGGCGGGACATATCCGGACTCCACCAGCCAGTCGTAGGGAAAGACCATGCCGGTGTGATACTTGTCCGCGATGAGCCACACGAGCACGTCCGGATCCCTGGGCTCGCGGGTTTTGGAAGTATCCGGCTTCACCGGCACGCGGACGGTGCCGACAGGCTCGGATTTCGAAACGGGGATCCGCACTCCGCAGGAGGCGAGCGGTAACAAGGCGATCCATACCGCCGCGAGTGCTTTCAGACCCGTTGTTCGCAGGTTCACGCGGCGAGGAACGAGCAGATGTATTCGCAGATGCCGTCTTCCACGGTGATCGTGAATCCGCTGTTGCCCGGCACGTCGAAATGGGTGCCGGCTTCGATGGAAAGCGTTTCCTCGGTCCCATCGAGCACGACCGCGCAATCGCCGGCGATGATTTCCATGCGCTCCGGAGCGCCGGTGCCGAAGTGATATTTGCCCGGATAGATCAGGCCGAGGGTTTTCTTGCTGCCGTCGGCGAAGTGCACGGAGTGGGAAACGACCTTGCCGTCGAAGTATACGTTGGCTTTGGCATCGACGGTGACGTTGGAGAACGAGGACATGTTAGGTTAGGTGGGGTGAGGTTATTCGGTGGGCATGCCGGCTTCCTTCCAGGCATCCCAGCCGCCTGAAAAAATCGAGGAGGGATAGCCGAAGCCGGAAATGTGATTGGCGACCGCCCGCGCGTCCGGGCAGGTCAGGCTGGTGCAGTAAACCACGATCACTTTGCCGTCCTTGATCGCGGATTTGATCTGCTCCTCGCGTTTGGCGATGTTCGCGTCGCAGTTGATCCTTGGCAGGCTGATCGCTCCCGGAATGTGGCCGATGGCATGGAAAACCGTCGGGCGGGCGTCGAAGATCATCACCTTGCCGGATTGCTGGAGTTCAAAAAACTGTTCCAGCGAGATCGATGTGACCTCACCCCGACCATTCATGCGGACGGGTTTCTTGTAGTCACTCTTGGTTTCCGCGGCCGGTTTGGTGTTGGCCACCGCCGGGGTGGGGGCTTGCGCGGGTTTGTCGGCGCAGGCTGAGAGGGCCAGCGCCAGTCCGGTTCCAAGAAATGCCGGTCGCAGTGGGCTCATTTGATGATTTCCAGCAGTTCCACATCAAACACCACGGTGCCCGAAGGTGCTCCGGGGCGGGGTTTGTCGCCGAAGGCAAGCTTGCCGGGGATCCAGAGCCGGCGCTTTTCGCCGCCGACCATCAGTTGAACGCCTTCCGCCAGGCCCGGCAGGACACGATCCAGAGGAAACACCGTCGGGGATCCTTGCATCACGGAGCTTTCGATCAGTTTGCCGTCCGTGGTCCAAGCCGAGAAATGCACCTTCACTTGATCGGCTGCTTTCGGGTGCTCGGTGCCAGTGCCTTTGGTGATCACCCGGGATTCGATGCCGGATGCGGTCTTTTCCGCGCCTTCCGGAGCCTTCGCCACATCCTCAGGCGTCGGCGGGGGCTTGGGCGCTTCCTTGATGCCGAGGAGCTCGATATCAAACACCAGCATGCCGCCGGGGCGACCGCCGCCGGGGTTTTCTCCGTATGCGAGATCCGCCGGGATCCAGAAACGTCGCTTTTCTCCCTCGACCATGAACTGCACGCCTTCGGTCCAGCCCTTGATCACACCATTGAGCGGGAAACTCGCGGGTTCACCCCGCTGCACCGAGCTGTCGAAGAGTTTTCCATCGGTCGTCCATCCCGAGTAATGCACCGTCACGGTGTCGCGTTCACCGGGTTTTTTCTCGCCCTTGCCGGCTTGCAGGACTTTTGAAAACAAGCCGGATGCGGTTTTTTC
>DAISZP010000621.1:0-1646 GCA_036824745.1 Luteolibacter sp. | reverse complement strand
GTGAGACGTGGGTCTTCCGGGTGGAGTTTCATGGTTCGATGTGCGGTTAAAGTTCGTCGGGAAGCAGGTCGCGCAAGCGCTTCAATCCGGTGTGGATGAGAAAGCCGATGTTTCCCGAGGTGAGTCCGGTGATTTGCTGGATTTCCTGATAGCTGAGACCTTGTTGGAATTTGAGTAGGATGACTTCCCGCTGGTTTTCGGAGAGGCGGTTGAGGAGTTTCATGACGCGGAGCATCCGGTCGTCTTGTTCGGCTTGTTCGTCAGGCTGGAGTCCGGGGCCGGCGACTTTTTTCCAGCGCACTTCCTCCAGCGGCTCGGTCCGCTTTTCCTTGCGGAGAAGATCGAGCGCACGGTTCCGGCAAACCGTGAACAACCAGGATTTGAGGTTTTCACGGACGCTGTCCATGTCCTGGTGGCAAAGACGGATGAAGGTGTCCTGCACCACGTCACGGGCGCGATCAACATCATTGAGAATGGTGGCGGCATATCCGATGAGCGGGGATTCGAACTCCGCCATCGCCTGCTCGACGAAGCGCTCGCGGGTCATGGGCGCGGAGTTTGAATCTTCGGGATGGTTGGGGTTCACCGGATCAACGATGGGCTGGGGAGGAATCTTTGGGGGAAATCTCGGCGTTTCCGAGGAAACGGGAAAGTCTCAGAGTGCTTCCGGGGATTGAAGCAGTTCGGATACCCGGCTGAGCAGCAGGCCCACATCGCCGCCATCGACCACCCGGTGGTCGAAGGTGATGAAGATTTCCGCCACAGTCGCGGGCAGGAAGGCCTCCACCTGCGCACTCCAGACGGGCTTTTTCACTCCGGCTCCGATGCCGAGAATGAGGGTTTCGTTCGGCAGTGGAATCGGGGTGCCCATGGTGAGGCCGAAGCTGCCGAAGTTCGTCACCGTGGCGATGCCGCCGCGGCAGTCGTCCTCGCTGAGGCGGCGCTTGCGGCCGCGGTCCACGAGGTCGTCGTATTCGCTGATCAGCTCGCGGATCGGTTTCTGGTCCACCTTGCGGACCACGGGGACCACCACGCCGTCCTGCACCTGCACGGCCACGCCGATGTCCAGCGAGCGCGGGTGGACGATCTTGTCGCCAATGAGGTATCCTGCGGCCGAGGGTTTCTCCGCGACGGCCAGGGCGAAGGCGCGCAGCATGTAAAGCGTGAGTCCGGGTTTCGGATCCTGTTGTTTCCGGTGATTGAGCACCCGGTCGATGTTCACGGGCAGGCCGACTGTCGCCAGCGGGCGGGTCCAGCTGCGGCGCATCGCGTCGGCGACCGCCTGGCGCATCGGCGAGGCGTGGACGTTCGGCCATTGTTGCAGGTAATCGAGGAAGCGCTCCAAGTCCTCCACCGTCACCCGATGTCCGGCTCCGGTGCCCGCCACAGCGGAAATATCGGCCTCGCGCAAACCCAGATCGTCCATCCGCGCGCGCATCCGCGGCGAGATGTAGTGGGCTCCCATCGTCCCCGTCGGCACGGGTAGGCCTTTCACGCTGGGAACGAGATCCGGCGCCTCCTCGTATCCGTCGTTCGGATCGAGCGCGAAGTGCAGGTTGCCTTCGCCACCGCTGGCGGCGCTCTCCTTGTCAGCGGTGTTCCGTTTGGCTTCCAGCGACTCAAGGGTTTCAACTCCCGTTCTAACA
>DAISZP010000172.1:0-10654 GCA_036824745.1 Luteolibacter sp. | reverse complement strand
GCATTTTCCGGACTACGCGGCCTATCAGAAAGGATCGCTGCTCGATCGCGACGTGTTCCTCGCATGGAAACTCGATCCGCGCCGCACGAGCATCGGCGAGCAGGCATTCCGTGAAAAAGCCGAGGGAGCCTCGGTGGATTGGAACCTGCGGGTCGTGGACATCGCCGCGCGCGGGGAAGGGGTCTTGATGAAGTGTGAGGTGCCCTTCGAAATCGATATGCGTGGAAACATGAGGAATTCCAGCAGCGTGGCAGTGCACTGCGAGTTCGCATCCTCGGCCAAGGATTCGCTGCTTTCACTGCGAAAGGGGGATTGGACCGGAATCGCGGGCCGGGTTTCCCTGGCCGGTAATGAGGACGCGAGAATCCTCGATGCCCATCTCAGTTCCAGCGTGGCGGAGAAACCCTGAGCTCCATCAGGAACCAACGCGTTCGATCAGCACCTCGTGCCGCTGGCCGTTGATGGTAAGAACCATTTCCCGGCCATTGCCCGGAGCAGTGGATTGCGGCTTGGTCTCCACGCTGACCAGTGCGGCGGGTTTCGCCGCGGGCGCGGGCTTGGAAGTTTCCGCCGGAGGTCCTTTGTGAAGCGCTTCAACCTGTTGCGGAAACATCGCGAAGAGCACCGTGGTTTCGTAGTCCGTGGGGAGTTGTTTGTCCGCACACTGGCCGCGATATTTTTCAAGGCCGGGATCTAACAAATCCGCCGGACGGCAGGTGATCGCTTTCTGTCCGGTCTGCTTCTCGACCATGGCGAGGATCTCCGGATTCACCGGGCCGGGCGTGCGTCCGTATTTGCCGAGCGCGATGTCCTGCGCCGGCTGGCAGATCATTTTCCAGCGGCCGAACTTCACGTTCATCATCGCCTGCGTGCCGACGATCTGCGAGGTGGGTGTGACGAGCGGGATCCAGCCGAGGGCCTCTCTAACGACCGGAATCTCGCGCACGACCTCGTCGAACTTGTCCGACATGCCTTGCTCGGCGAGTTGGTTGCGGAAGTTCGACAACATGCCGCCGGGAACCTGGAATACGAGGATGTCCGAATCGACGCGCTCGTTGGCCGGACTGGTGAACTTGGAGAGTTGGCGATAGACATCCTCGAAGTAAACGCGGAGTTCCTGGAGCTTGTCCGTGTCGTAATCCGGCTTGCGCGGGTTGCCATCCAACATGGCCAGCATGCGGTTGGTGTCGGGCTGCGCCGTTCCGTTCGCGAAGGGGACGATGGACGTTTCCACCACATCCACGCCGGCGTCGATCGCCGCGAGATAGGAGGCGGCTCCGAGTCCCGCGGTGTCGTGGGTGTGCAGCACGATGGGGATGCCGACCTTGCTCTTGAGTTCCTTCACCAGGTTGTATGCCACGCTCGGTGCGATGATGCCGGACATGTCCTTGATGCCGATGGAGTGGCATCCGAGTTTCTCAAGTTCGATGCCCATCGTGACGAAGGCGTCGATGGTATGCACGGGACTGGTGGTGTAACAGATCTCTCCACGCGCGTGTTTGCCGCAGGCGATCACCGTCTTGATGGCGGTGGTGAGGTTGCGGATGTCGTTGAGCGCGTCGAAGATGCGGAACACATCTTGTCCGGCGGCGGCATTGGCTTTGACAAAGGCCTCCACCACATCGTCCGGGAAACTCGCGTATTGCACGATGTTCTGACCGCGCAGCAACATGATCTGCGGGGTTTTCGGTGCGGCTTTTTTCAACGCGCGCAGCCGGTCGAACGGATTCTCGTTCAAATACCGCAAGCAGGAATCAATGGTAGCACCGCCCCACGTTTCAAGGCCGTGGAAACCGATTTCATCGAGGATCGGCGCGGCGGGCAGCATCTGCGCGGTGCTCATGCGGGTGGCGGCGAGTGACTGGTGGCCATCACGGAGAACCGTATTGTTGAAAGCGACTGGTTTCATGGTGTTGGGATGAGAAGGAGTGTTGGCGGTGAGGATGGAATGGGAGCACCCGCACCGGAGGTGTATCGTTCTTCAGGTCGAATTGCGATGCGAAACCCCCGATGGAATGCGCTTGGATTGCTAAAGAAACGTCATTTTCTCGCAATGGGGAAACTGACGATCGGTGTTGCCGCAATAGCCATCCAACATGCCTTGTACGGGAGGAGTTTTGCTATGATTGGAGGGTTCATGCGGTGATGAATGTTGATAGTGTCAGCGGGTGGTGTGGATGCCTGCCTCGACTTCGAGGCTGAGCCGTTGGAAGACCTGTTCGAAGGTGCCGGTGCCATCGACGGTGACGACCTCGCGGTGGGCTTTGTATTTGCCGATGACGGGGATGGTTTTGGTTTCGTGTTCCTGGAGGCGTTTGACGATGCGGGCGGTGCTGGAGTCGTAGGGCATGCGGCGCTCGGTGTGGCTGCGGGCGTCGAGGCGGCGGATGAGTTCGAGGGTAGGCACTTCGATGTCGATGACTTTGGAGATGCCCCAGCCGTGTTTGCGCAGCAGGCCGTCTAGGATGTAGGACTGGACGAGGGTGCGGGGGAAGCCCTTGAAGATGAATCCGCGCGCGCCGCCGGACTGTTCGAGTTTGCGCTCGATGAGGCGGACGACGATTTCATCGGGAACGAGGTGGCCGCTCTCGTAGTGGGCTGTCACGGCGCGGCCGATGTCGCTGCACTTGCGGATCTCCTCATCGAGCATGCGGCCGGTGGCGATGTATTCGAGGCCGAATTTCTTGGCGAGCGCGAGCCCCTGTGAGCCGCGACCGGAGCCGGGGTAGCCGAAGAGCACCAGATTGAAGAGGTTCTTTTCGAGCTCGCGTTCGAGGATGCGCACGATGTCGGCGCGCACCTCCTCGACGGTGCGGGTGCCGTCGATGTCGTGGCACTGGCCCTTGTCCTGATAGAAGCGGAGCACGGGCAGGGTTTTCTCGTGGTATTCGCGCAGGCGGTTGCGGATGACTGTCTCGTTGTCATCGAGGCGGCCGGAGGTCTCGCCGCGTTTGAGCAGGCGGCTGACGGAGAGGTCCTCGGGGATCTGGAGGTTGATGAGGCAGTTGAGCGAGGTGTTGAGTTTGATCATCAGGCCGTCGAGGATGTAGGCCTGCACGAAGGTGCGCGGGAAGCCGTCGAAGAGGAACCCGGACGCCTGGGGGTTCTCGGTGATGGTTTTCTCGATGATCTGGACGATGATCTCATCGGACACGAGGCCGCCGGAGGCGATGATGCCGCGGGCCTCTTCGCCGAGCTTGCTGCCGGCCTCCATCTCGCGGCGCAGCAGGTCGCCGGTGGAGATGTAGAACAGGTTGAAGCGCTTGACGAGGTATTCGGACTGGGTGCCCTTGCCCGCACCGGGCGGGCCGAAGAGTGCGATGTTGAGCATGGGGATGCGGGGTGGTGTTTTTTCAACGATCCATCCGATAGAGAAGCTCGTAGTCCACGAGCCCGAGGACGGGGCGGCCGCGGCGGGTGAGGACCCGGCGGGTCTTGCGGTGTTGGCGGACGATGAGGTGGCGGGGTTTGTGGTCGAGCACGAGCCAGCCGAGGCCGCGCAGGGTTTCCGCCATGTCGCGTGTCCAGCCGGTCATCTGGTGGTGGCTGATCCATCCGGCTCCGTGGGCCTGCTCGGCGTCGAGCCCGTCCATCCAGCGGTAGAGCAGGATGTAGATGCGTTCCCAATCGTATTCGACTTTGGTTTCGCCCTCGTCCTGGCTGGCGCTGAGCTGGCGGCGGTAGGTCCACTCGAGGTGGCTCTTGCGGCCGAGCTGCCAGGCGAGGTAGCGGGTGGGCGGCGAGTAGATGGCCAGCGGTGCCTTGGTGGCGATACGCCCGCGGAACTGGTGGCGGAGACGGGCGAGGTTTCCGAATTCTTCGAAGGGTGGAAGAAACTCGGCGTGATCGACGCGTTCCATGAATTCGGGATCCGAGCCAAGTTCGCCGGCCACGGTGATCCCAACATCCTGCCCGAAGCGGCTGAATTTCACGACGAGCGCGAAACCACTCCGGACAGGATGGGCTATGGGTACACGATAAACGGCTCCGGTGGCTCCGGCGAGCGCTTGTCCGGGTTTGCGGAACTGCTCGCCGGTGAACCAGCGTTCGGGCAGGATCGAGTCGGCGACCGGCCAGCCCTCGCGGGTGATGTAGAGATCGCCGGTCTGGCGGCCCTTGAGGTGAAGGTATTCGACCCCCGCGATGCGGTGGCGGAAACGGGCGGGGGCCTCGTCGAAGCCGGGCTTGAGCCCGCGGCCGAGCGTGAGGTCGAATCCTTCCATGGCGTCAGGAGGGTTCCAGGGTGTGCATGCCTAACAGGTTTTCGTAATCCTCAAGCGTGCCGCCGGACAGGCAGCACTCGATGATTTTCCGGCCGGTGGGCAGCAGGTCGGGCACGAGGAACTGCGGGAGTTCCTGATGGAAAAACTCGTCGAGGATCTCCGCGCCGCGGTCGTAGGCGGCGGTGCCGACCTCCGGCTGCTGGTCCACCTCGAAGAACCAGACGCCGAGCGTGCGGCCCTCCATGACGATCTTGCGGGGCGTGTAGCCTAACAAGGGGCAGCGCGAGGGTTTCATCTGCTTTTCGGTGAAACGCGCGCCGCCGCGGCGGGCGAGATACTCGCGGGTGATCCACTGCGGCATGAAGCCGACCTCCCAGGCGCCGATGTTTTGGTTGGGCGTGAGGATGTAGCGGACCTCAGGGGTTTCGATGATCTGGTTGAGCAGGAGGTTCGCGTGATCGACGCGGCGGCCGGTGGCGAAGGGCCAGTACGAGCCGACACCTTCGGACGACATGCCTTCCGTGGCGACGATGCTCGGGTTCGCATGACCGCGCGGGGCGACGAGCCGCCAGAGCCAGGCGAGCGCGGGCGGCAGCAGGTGGAACATGCCGATGATGCCATAGGTGGGATTGTCCGCGGTGCAGGGCGGGGTGCGCACACCCATGCTGCGGATGTCCACGTCCACCGCACCCTTGACGACGTCCGGCACGATGTCGCGCGGGATGATGACGCGCGGGTTCGGGCAGGGAGAGCCGGGTTCGTCCTCGGTGTGTTCCCAGATCAGCGAGGTGGCATCGGGTTGGCCCTGGACGTTGAGGAAAAGCAGCGGTTCGGGTGGATGGATGGTGAGCTTCTCCAGATGCGGATCGATGCCGTATTCAGTGATGTGGTTGATGCGGACAAACCAGGCGTCCTCGGCATCGATGAGGCTGAGTTTCCCGCGGCCTTTTTCGAGGGACGGGTGGCAGAGCGCCATGTCGTCGGTGACGGGGCGCAGCTCGCAACCGCGCGGCAGGGTGAGCAGGCGCTGGTCGCCGTTGACCACGTTGCGGCCGACGAGCAGCGAACCGTCGGCCTGCCGGTGGGCGTGCTCGAGCATCTCGCTTTTGCCGCCGCCGCTGGCTCCCTCGTGGGAGATGACGATCTTGTTGTCGTAGGGTGTGATGACCTGGACGGTGGAGCAGTGCATGGTGATCCACTGCTCGGCCTCGCCGATGTTGAGCAACACGCCGTAGATGCCCTTCTTGGCGCTGGGGCCGGGGTAGAGGTTGTAGCTGAAAAGCTCGTGGGCGGACTCAAGGCGGTTGTGGACGACAACCTGCTGGCCGTTGAAATGAGTGTGGCGGAACGGCGGGGCGACGTAGATTACGGCTCGTGGAGCGAAGTTTACCGGAATCTCGTCCGTGGCGAGAATGCCCTGGAGCATCGAGAGCCCGAGAGCGAAGAAACCCGCATTGGCCGGGGCGATAACCAGCGCGTCGGTGCCCTTGCCCGCCATGCCGGCGTGGAAGGGGAACACCGCGAGGTCCTGGGTCTTGAGCCAGGCGAAGGTTTCCTGGCGGACGGCGGCGAAGTCGGTGCCGAAACGCTCCTGATAGGTTGGCTTGTCGGTGGGAAGGGCGTCGCCGATGACCATGCAGTCGGGATCCCGGCGGCGCATGTAGGGTTCGAGGTAGTTGGCGTTGATGCCGTTTTTCGCCCGGCAGACGCGGGCCTCGACCACGCGGCCCTTGCCGGGAACGTCGTAGGCGACATCGTGCCAGCCGTTCATCTGGTCGCGCACGGAAAGATCGACGAGCTGTTTGGAGGAGGTCGCCACGGTGACGGATGGTGCGGCCTCGAGAACGGTGGCGGCTTCGTGCGGAATAGGGAAGGACAGGACCTTGCAGGTGACGTGCGTGTTCATGATTGCGTTTCAATGTGGCGGATCTCGCCGGAGGGTGGAATGGGTGTCGGAGCCACCTGGCACCCCTTCACCGCCCGTCCGGTTTGATCACGTGAGAAACGATGACCCAGGATTCCCGTCCGCGCGTCGCACGAGCCGGGAAATCAATCGCATTTTATGATGTTGTTGAATGCGATGCGCATGTAAGGTGCCTCGCGATGCCGAGGATCATCCGCCGAGCGTTGTATCAGAAACTGCGGGACTTGCCTGAAATGAAGGAATTCCAGCGGGATTTCGAGTTGATGAGCTGCATGAAGCTGGCCTTCGTGGACGAACTCGGACTCGGTGACGATCTGGACCATCGGGCGTCTCCGCTGTGTGCGGCAATGCGGGTTTCGGAGGCTGGACGAGCCATGTGCTCGCGTAACCGGCACGCGCTGCTGGCCAAGGCGGAGAATCTGCCTGCCTGCATGACTTGTGACGCGGGTTTGAATGAATCCATGGTTCCCTTGAACGTTGGAGGCATTCGGGCTGGGTATTTTGTTTTCGGAGGCACGCGTCCCATGCCTCCCGGGCAATCGCTCATACAAAAATCGCGGCATTTGTTGCGGAAAAATGGCATTTCGTTTGAGGATCATGATCTTGAACAATGGATCGGAATGACGCGTGAAGTTTCGGTTGAGACTCTCGGAGCCTACCAACGGATTGTTTTTCTCGTCGCCAAACAGATCGCGCTCAAGGTGACCGATCAACTTGCCGAGCCGGAGCACACCATGCCGCCGGCGGTGCTCAAGGCCTGTGGTTTCATCCGTTCCCAGGCTTTGGTGACGGATATTCATCTCGGGCTGGCGGCGCGCCACTGTGGAGTCTCAACGGGGCATTTGTCGCGCATGTTCCATCATTCCACAGGCCTGACGTTTCGCGAATATGTCACCCAGGTGCGCTTGGAACACGCGAAAGGTCTTCTGTTGAAAACGGGGAAAGGTGTGATCGAGATCGCTTATGAGTCGGGTTTTCAATCTCTCTCGCAGTTCCATCGGGTGTTCCTCAAATCCTTCGGGACAACACCAGGAAAGATGAGATTGGAACGCGGGATTTCCGAGCGGGGATCGATGTCTTCCAGTGGATTACGCAGACGGCAAGAGGGATGCGAGTGACACGTCGCGCCGGGTGGCTTCATGCAGGTGCGCGGAATTTGCTAATCTGTTTCCGTATTTTGCACTTTGTGGACCTTCGTATCCGAAAAGTGTTTAGGAGGGTCTGTGAACGCAACCACTCACTCCGCCATGGGGACGCTGGATGCCAACGAAGCGGTCGCTTCCGTCGCATATCGGCTGAATGAATTCTTCGCCATCTATCCCATCACGCCGTCCTCGCCGATGGCTGAGTTCGCGGATGAATGGTCGGCGGGAGGAAAGAAGAACCTGTGGGGAGCGGTGCCGAGCGTGGTCGAGATGCAATCTGAAGGCGGAGCCGCGGGTGCCTTGCACGGGGCCTTGATGGCGGGATCCCTGAGCGCGTCGTTCACCGCGTCGCAGGGTCTGCTGCTGATGATCCCTAACATGTACAAGATCGCGGGCGAGCTGATGCCGTTCTGCCTTCATGTGACGGCCCGCGCGCTGGCGACGCACGCATTGAGCATCTTCGGCGATCATTCGGATGTGATGAGCTGCCGCCAGACCGGTTTCGCGATGCTCTGCGGCGGATCGGTGCAGGAAGCTCAGGACACGGCGGTGATTTCTCAAATGGTCACGCTGCGCTCGCGGGTGCCTTTCCTTCATTTCTTCGATGGCTTCCGCACCTCGCATGAGGTCTCCAAAATCTCACTGCTCAGCGATGATGATCTGAAATCGCTCATCGATGAGAATGCGATTGCTGCGAACCGCGACCGCGCGCTCACCCCGGACAAGCCGATGATCCGCGGAACCGCGCAGAACCCCGACGCGTTCTTCCAAGCGCGCGAAGGCTGCAACCGCTACTATCAGGAAGTGCCGCGTCTCGTGAAGGAGGCGATGGATGCCTTTGCAGCCCGCACTGGCCGCGCCTACAAGCCGTTCGACTACGAAGGCGCTCCCGATGCGGATCGAGTGATTGTCATCATGGGTTCTGGTGCCGAAGCGGTCGGTGAAACCGTCGGTTGGATGAATGAGAACGGCCACAAAACCGGTGTGGTGAAAGTCCGTCTCTATCGTCCGTTTTCCGTCGAGGACTTCGCATCCGTGCTGCCGAAGTCCGTCAAGTCCATCGCCCTGCTCGACCGCACAAAGGAACCCGGCGCGCTCGGCGAACCGCTCTATCTCGATGTCGTCGGCGCTCTCCGTCAGGCGGAAACCGCAGGCTGGCTTTCGAACACTTCCGCCATCCGCGTGATCGGTGGTCGTTATGGTCTCGGTTCGAAGGAATTCACGCCCGCCATGGTCAAGGCGGTGTTTGAGGAAATCGCGAAAGATGCGCCAAAGCGTGAATTCACCGTCGGCATCAACGACGACGTCACCGGGCTTTCGCTCGACTACGTTCCGGAATTCGAAGTGGTGCCCGCGGGCATGAAACAGTCGGTGTTCTTCGGCCTCGGATCGGACGGCACGGTCGGTGCGAACAAGAACTCGATCAAGATCATCGGCGAAGGCACCGACAACTACGCGCAGGGTTACTTCGTCTATGACTCGAAGAAGGCCGGCGCGATGACGGTTTCCCACCTGCGCTTCGGCCCGCAGCCGATCCGCTCGACCTATCTGATTCGCCAAGCGGAGTTCGTCGCCTGCCACCGTTTCGATCTGCTCCATCAAGTGGACGTGCTTTCTTATGCAAAACCCGGCGGCATCTTTCTGCTGAACTCACCGGGAGATCCTCACGAAGCATGGAGTCGCCTGCCCCGCGAGATCCAGGAACAGATCATTCTCAAGAACCTCTCGTTCTACGCCATCGATGCGAGCACGGTCGCCCGCAACGTCGGTATGGCCGGCCGCATCAACACGATCATGCAGACGTGTTACTTCGCGATCTCCGGCGTGTTGCCGAAGGACGAGGCCATCGCCGCCATCAAATACGCGATCAAGAAAACCTACGGCAAACGCGGCGACGCCGTGGTGCAGAAAAACTATCAGGCGGTGGACAGCACCTTGGAAAACCTGATCCAGGTGAACTACCCGGACGCGCCCACCTCGACGATCCGTCTGAAACCCATCGTGCCGGAGGACGCGCCGGATTTCGTGCAGCGCATTACTTCGCTCATGCTCGCAGGCAAGGGGGACCTGCTGCCTGTCAGCGCGTTTCCCGTCGATGGCGTTTGGCCCACCGGCACCACGCAGTGGGAGGAACGCAACATCGCCGAGGAGATTCCGGTTTGGGAAACGGACATCTGCATCCAGTGCAACAAGTGCTCGCTGGTCTGCCCGCACGCAGCGATCCGGCCGAAGGTGTTCGCGCCGGAGCATCTCGCCGGCGCGCCGGAAACCTTCAAGTCCACCGAGTTCAAGGTCCGCGAATTCGCCGGCATGCAATACGCGCTGCAAGTCGCGCCCGAGGATTGCACCGGATGCCAGCTCTGCGTGCAGGTCTGCCCTGCCAAGGACAAGGCGAACCCGAGCCGCAAGGCGATCAACATGGTGCCGCAGCTCCCGCTGCGCGAAACGGAACGCGAGAACTTCGCTTTCTTCCTCAAGCTGCCGGAACCCGACCGCGCGATGCTCAAGGACGACGTGAAAACCACGCAGTTCATGCAGCCGCTGTTCGAATTCTCCGGTGCTTGCGCCGGCTGCGGTGAAACTCCCTACATCAAGCTTCTCACACAGATGTTCGGCGACCGTCTGCTCATGGCGAACGCCACCGGCTGCTCGTCGATCTACGGCGGCAACCTGCCGACCACGCCCTACACCAAAAACGGCTGCGGCCGCGGTCCCGCATGGGCGAACTCGCTCTTCGAGGACAACGCGGAGTTCGGCCTCGGCATGCGTGCCAGCCTCGATCAATCCCGCAACTTCGCTGAGGTCCTGCTTAAAGGTCAGGCCGGATTGTTAGGCGACGACCTCGTTTCCTCCATCCTCGGCGCGGACCAAACAAACGAGCAGGGGATCGAAGCCCAGCGCGAGCGTGTCATTGCCTTGCGCAAGGCTCTATCAGGCCAGTCGTCCCGCGAGGCGCTCACGCTCTCGCAAGTCGCCGATTACCTCGTGGACAAGAGCGTGTGGATCGTCGGCGGCGACGGCTGGGCCTATGACATCGGCTTCGGCGGCCTCGACCACGTCATCGCCTCCGGCAAGAACGTGAACATCCTCGTGCTCGACACCGAGGTTTACTCGAACACCGGCGGTCAGCAGTCGAAAGCCACACCGCTCGGTGCCGTCGCCAAGTTCAGCATGGCCGGCAAGGCGGTCGGCAAGAAGGACCTCGGACTCATCGCCGCCAGTTACGGATCGGTCTATGTCGCGCGGGTTTCACTCGGTGCGAAAGACAGCCACACGGTCTCGGTCTTCCGCGAGGCGGAAAGTTACAACGGCCCCTCGCTCATCATCGCCTACAGCCACTGCGTCGCCCACGGCTACAGCCT
>DAISZP010000171.1:5776-10665 GCA_036824745.1 Luteolibacter sp. | reverse complement strand
GAGCGTCGTGCTCGGGGAAAATGTGAAGGTGATCCCGCTGGTGAAGGCCCAGCCGGATAGATTCACCGGACCCGCGCCTGTGTTGTGGAGCTCGATGAACTCCTCGGCCACCAGCTCCGAAGCCGGGTGATACTGGATCTCGCTGATGACGACCTCTGCGGAGACTCCGGCCGGGACGAGGATCGCGGCGATGAGGAAGGAAGTGGCGTGGGTTTTCATGAAAAATCGGTCGGACACGAGGCGAAGACAATCCAACTAGGGTAATGAATATGCCTGAGGCATGGGTTTCGCGAGCAAAGAAAAAAACCGTAACTGATTGTAAAGGAATCCCCGACAGAAAGAATCGGGGTGGTCCTGCGTAGGATGCGGTGCTTGTTTTCCGGTATGAATCGGTTCTCTTCGAGTTTCCGCCACCCCATACCGGGGGCTTGCAATCCGAATTTTGTTACATTTTCGTAAATCAGATCGACCGCCCCGGAGTTTCAGATAGGGTCCGCCGCATCGAAAAATCCTCCTAAATCTTGGACGCTACTCAGGATCGCCGCGAATTCAAATTCGTCCTTCCCATCGAAGAGGGGGAGGCTTTCCGGCATTTCATTTCCGGGTATATTCCCTTGGATCGTGGTGCGGAGGATGGGTATCCGGTGGTTTCGGAGTATTTCGACACGCCGGACCGGCACAGCTATTGGCAGAAGATTTTTGGATTCCGGAACCGCCGCCGGGTGCGCGCCCGGGTTTATGGGCGTGAGGATGGCAAGATTCCTCCTGCGGCTTTCATCGAGATCAAACACAAGTGCGAGGAGGTCGGCGTGAAACGCCGCGCGTCCGTGCCGATCGACCAGTTGCGCGAGCTTTCCGAAGGCAGAATCCCCGGGGACCTCCTGAGGGAGAACCGGTCAAAAGCGGACAAACACGTAGTGGAAGAGCTGATGGATCTGGTGGTGCGCGATGGCGCGCGGCCGGTGGTGCAGGTGCGGTATGACCGCATGGCCTATGACAGCGGCCCGGAGGGAACAATCCGGGTGACTTTCGACACGGGTTTGAAGTGCCGCTTCGACCTCCGCCCGCTGAAACCGGACGACAAGGATTTCCCTCTGCCGGTGATGGACCGGGAGGTGGCGATCGTGGAGGTGAAAACCGTGGGCCAGGTGCCGATCTGGCTGCGCGAGGGGACCTCGAAATTTCATCTCAACACGCTCAGTATGAGCAAATATTGTCTTTCGCTCGAACGTTTTGACCCGGCGGTTTGCAGGAATCCGCTGCCGATCACCGAGCTTGTTTCCTGAGTCGCCCTGAATTGAAAACCCGAAAACCGTCATGTTGGAGTATTTTAGAGAACTGTTGAGTGCCGATGCCCCGCAGCCCCTTGAGGTGTTGCTGGCAATGAGCTTGAGCTTCGCGTTGAACCTGTTTGTCGCGATCCTTTACCGCAGCACTTACCGCGGGAGCCGTTATTCGCAGGATTTCGTCCACACCATTGTGATGATCGGCACGATCACGACCATTCTGATCATGGTGGTGCGTGGAAACGAGGGCATCGCCTTCGGCATGTTCGCGGCGTTTTCGATGATCCGTTTTCGTCGCAATCTCGGCCAGGCCCGTGACCTCGGATTCGTGTTTTTCGCGATGGCGGTGGGCTTGGTGGTCGGCGCGCGCTTGTATCAAGAGGCGCTCATCGTCACCCCGCTGGTCTCGGCGATGCTGTATTTCCTGACGAAGAAGGACGCGTTCGCACCTCGCCGCGCGTCCCACTTGCTGACGCTGCGTTTGACGAGCGATGTGAATTTCGAAGGCCGGCTGGACCCGATCTGGGAGCAGTTCGCGGATCGCGTGCAGCTCCTGACCGTCCGCTCGGCGCAGGCAGGCATGATGACCGAGCTGCGTTTCGGGCTGCAACTGAAGAACGGCGTGCAGATTTCCGAGTTGATGGAACGTTTGCAGGTTGCCACGGGGAACAATCGCATCGTGCTCACACCCACCGGCAGCGAACTCGACGTATGAAGCAGCACCTCCGCGGATTCACGCTCATCGAAATGCTCATCGTGGTGGCCATCGCGGTCTCCTTGGCGGCGATCGGTTTCAGCATCATGAAATCTTCGAGGCAGAAGGCGGACCAAGCGGCCGCCTTGCAGAAGATGAAGTCACTGGGGGCTACTTTCGCCACTTACACCACGGACAAGAACGGCCTCCTGCCATTCGAGGATGCTTCGGGAACAGATGATTGGGTCAATGCCGCGAAACCCGAAAATCAGGAAGCTTGGTACAATGCCCTGCCGCGTCTGATGGGTGCCCAAAGCGTGGGTGAGATCGGCGTGGCGGATCCGGAGCTGCTCTATAAAACAACTCACCCTCTCTACATTCCCGGCGCCCCCTACCCTGGGAAAAACAAACGCGCGGGCAATCCCGCCTTCGCGGTGGGCATGAACAGCCGCCTCCAGCGCAAGGACGAAACCGGCATCAAGACCCAAGGCCGTTTCGACCAGATCCAGGAACCCGCGAAAACCGTAGTGTTGCTCGAGCGCGGTCTGCCGGATGACAAGAAAACCATCGCCGCCCAGGGTGGATTCGACGGTTCTCCCAAAGCCGGAGCCAAGGCTTTCGCCGCGCGACACAACCAGAAAGGCTGCATCATTTTCGCGGATGGCCACGCCGAATTGCGCCGGGCATCCGAGTTGATCACCGTCGGTGGTGCCATCATCACCCCGCAGCGGGACATCGTTTGGACCATGAATCCGGACGACGACCCGAACTGAGCCGTCCTTGATTCGGCTTGCCGCGGGCGTCCGGGCCATGAAACCTCCGCCTCACCCGTGAAGCAGTTTTTCCCGTATTACCACCACCTTCGCACGGTCAAGGTGCCCTTCATCGTGGGTGTGTTGTGCGGCCTCCTCTATGCCGCCGCCACCGGTGCCGGCATTCCGCTGATGACCAAGGTGGTCTTTCCAATCTTATTCCACGGGCCTCAGGAAAAGGATGGGAACTTTCTGGAAACTTGGATGCGCCAGCAGCTCGGCGATGTTTCCGAAGAACGCCTGTTGTTTTTCACCTGCCTGTGGATCCCCTTCATTTTCCTGATCCGCGCCGCGGCCGGCTACACGAACAGCTACCTGATCCAGTATTCCGGCCTGCGGGTGCTCGAGGGCATCCGCACGGACCTCTTCGTGAAGCTCCAGAACCTGCCGGTTTCCTTCTTCAAGAAAAACCGCTCCGGCGACCTGCTCGCCCGCATGATGCAGGACACGGAAATCCTCCGCCAGGTGCTCGCCCAGGCGTCGTCCGATCTCATCAAACAACCCGCCACGCTGCTGTTTGCCGTGGGAACCATCGTGGTCCTCTCGATCAAGAACCACAGCTTCGTCATGACGCTCATCGCGCTGACCAGCGTGCCGATCTGCGTCATCGTCATCCGCTCCACTGGCAAGCGCCTCGCGCTCAAGGCGAAGATGCTCCAGAAACGCGGCGGCGATCTCACCGCCATGCTCACCGAGAGCCTCCAGTCGTCCTTGGAGATCCGGGCTTACAACCTCCAGGAGCGCCAGATCTCCCATTTCCGCCAGCGCATCCGCGAAATGCTCAAGCTCTCGCTCAAGGTGGTGAAATACCGCCAAGCCATCGGGCCGCTCATCGAAGTGGTCGCCTCTTTCGGCTTCGCCGTCGCGCTCTACGTCGGAGTGCGCAACCAGATGTCCCTCAATGACTTCATCGCGCTCTTCATGGCCTTGTTCTTCGCCTACGAGCCGGTCAAGAAACTCGGAGCCATCCACTCGCTCTTCCGCCAGGGCGGAGCTGCCGTCGAGCGCATGGAATACATCCTCCTCCAGCCGGATACCCTGCCGGACCCGGAGAACCCCAAACCGCTCACCGCTCCGAAACACTCCATCCGCTTCGAAAACCTCAGCTTCGCCTACGACGAGGAAGCCGTCCTCCGCGAAGTGAACGTGGAGATCCCCGTTGGCCAGGTCGTCGCCCTCATTGGTCCCAGTGGAGCCGGCAAATCCACCTTCGCCAGCCTGATCCCCCGTTTCTACGATCCACGCGAGGGCCGCATCACCATCGACGGTACCGACTTGCGCGAGGTTACGAAACACAGCCTGCGGTCCACCATCGCCGTCGTCCCGCAGATGCCCTCGCTCTTCGCCGGCACCATTGCCGAAAACATCCGCCTCGGCCGGCTCGACGCCACCGACGATGAAGTGCTGGAAGCCGCCCGCAAGGCCCACGCCGACAAATTCATCCGCGAACAACCCGAGGCCTACCAGACCCAGGTCGGCGAACGCGGCGACCAACTCTCCGGCGGCCAGCGCCAGCGCATCGCCATCGCCCGCGCCTTCCTGCGTGACGCCCCCATCCTCATCCTCGACGAAGCCACCAGCGCCCTCGACCCCGAAAGCGAAGCCATGGTCCAACAAGCCCTCGCCGAGCTCGTCAAAGGCCGCACCACCTTCATCATCGCCCACCGCTTCTCCACCATCACCGTCGCCGACCGCATCCTCGTCTTCGAAAACGGCCGCATCGCCGCGGATGGCACCCATGAGCAACTCCGCGGAAGCAACCCCATCTACCAATCCATGCTCGGCGGCCAGATCATCGGCTGAGCCAAACCCCGCCTCGCATCCGGAGCAGGACACCCCAGGTGGCGCGCCACCGCCGGGAGCGCACGCCAAAGCACTGCGGAAGAAACGTTTCTGAAAAGCCCTCCGGCCCTTCAGAAATCCGCTTCCTCCTCCCTTTGACCGATCGCCCCATCCCCCCGCAGCAGGATCTCATCCCGCTTCAGCAAGATCCCATCCCGCTTCAGCAAGATCCCATCCTGCTTCAGCAAGAGCCCATCCCGCTTCAGCAAGATCCCATCCCGCTTCAGCAAGATCTCATCCCGCTTCAGCAAGATC
>DAISZP010000171.1:0-5676 GCA_036824745.1 Luteolibacter sp. | reverse complement strand
CTTCAGCAAGATCCCATCCCGCTTCAGCAAGATCCCATCCCGCTTCAGCAAGATCCCATCCCGCTTCAGCAAGATCTCATCCCGCTTCAGCAAGATCTGATCCCACTTCAGCAAGATCCCATCCCGCTGCGGAATCGCCCTCCATTTCGCGGAATGGTGAACCATTCCCGCTATTTTCACCAGAAACCCGCACCCCGCACCCCCGCCGGCGTGCCCACCCACCGCCCCGTCGCCGAGGTGGATAATCCAAACCCCAATCCCCAACCCGGCGGCCGCCAGTCCCCTGCCGGCGGCCGTTTCAGGTTCCAAACCCTCAACCTTGCCGAAGCTCGATATACGTTAGGCACCCGTTTCCAAACCTCTCTCCCATCCGAGAAATTCCCACCTCTCAGGCATCGCCACATCCCTCTCAAACTCAATCCCATGGAAATCGGGTTTTCCCGCCTTGCCGGAGCTAACTCGAATCGCTAGCCTCCGCCGCTGAACTGATACACTGTTCTCCAAGAAATTATGTCTCTGCAAATCTGCCCCAAGTGCGCAACGAAGAGTATCACTTGGTCAATCGACGAAGAGGTTACACCCTTCACATCGTGGCACTGCCAGAATTGCGCATACGAGGCGTTGGAGGACGAGAGTCGTGCGACATACTGTGAGCGATGTGGAACTCAAAAGTCACAAATGCTCGTAAAGGACGCAGATGGATTTCATCGCTGGTGTAGCTCTTGCAATGCTTTTGAACCCACAGACCAATCTTTCTAGCCAATGCGAAGAGAAAAGATCGGAGAATCGGGTCCCCGTGACTGACTGCTAGAGCCAGCCACGGGTCCCACACCACCGTGCGTACGGGTCCGTACACGGCGGTTCCGCTCGGACGCGGGACAAGCCCGCGTAAGGAACAAGCCGAAGCCTGCTCCTGAACGCCCACATGCTTCCCATCGTGACGACTTTCGGTTCCACCTCGCCGTCTGGCGTTTTCGGTGGATTGACCGTCCGCCACGCGGTTAACTGGCTGCAGGTGCCGCGGTGGAGGGTAAGGACGTTGCCGGATTCCACGCGAAGCATTGCGGCCATTCGTCGCTGCGGGTGCCGGGGCTGAGTTGGGCTCCGTGGGTGGGGTTTTGGAAAACCCGCTCCGCATTCCCGATTGCGCCGGGGCTGATCCTCTCTAGGCTGGGGCGCATGCCAGCCACCCCCGAAGCCGATCCGCGGTTCAGCGAATTCGTCATCCTCCAAGCCCAGAACGCGGGGCTTTTCCTCGGCCAGATTCCGAACCCCCACACCGGGGAAAAGGTGGTGAACCTGCGCGCGGCGAAGTCCGTGATCGATTCCTTGGAAATGCTGGCTTCCAAAACCCGCGGCAATCTCACAACCTCCGAGGAGAAACTGCTCGATACCGCCATCCAGAATCTCAAGCCGCTCTATCAATCCGCACAAGCGTCCTGAATCGTTTTCCACCATGTCATCCTTCGAACCCTTCAACATCGGCAAGGTCCCCGTCGGCGGTCCGCTGCCCTTTTTCATCCTCGGCCCCTGCGCGCTGGAATCCGAGGCATTCGCTTGGGAAATGGCCCGCTCGCTCAAGGAAATCGCGGACCGCACCGGCATCCCGTTCATCTTCAAGGCCTCCTACGACAAGGCGAACCGCACATCCGTCGATTCGTTCCGCGGTCCGGGCATCAAGGAAGGCTGCCGCATCCTCGGTGAAATCGCCAAGGAGCTCGACGTGCCCGTCACCACGGACATCCACACCGCCGAGCAGGCGGACATCGCCGGGGAGTACATCGATCTGCTGCAGATTCCCGCGTTTCTATGCCGCCAGACGGACATGCTGGAAGCCGCCGCCAAGACCGGTCGCGCCGTGAACATCAAAAAAGGCCAGTTTCTCGCCCCATGGGACACGGTGAACATCGCCGGGAAAATGCGCGCCTTCGGCTGCGAGCGTTTCCTGATCACGGAACGCGGCACCACCTTCGGGTACAACAACCTCGTCGCCGACATGCGCTCGCTCTACTGGATGCGAAAGGAGGGCCTGCCCGTCATCTTCGACGCCACCCACTCGGTCCAGCGTCCCGGCGGCCTCGGTGGAACCACCGGCGGTGATGGCGAACTCGCGCCCGTGCTCGCCCGCGCGGCCGTGGCCACCGGAGTGGACGGCTTGTTCATGGAAGTCCACTCGGATCCCGCCAACGCGCTCTCCGACGGGCCGAACCAGATTCCGCTCGAATTTATCGAGGACCTTCTCGTCAAACTGATCGCCATCCATCACGCGGCGCACTAACGGAAACATCCATCCGCTTGCAGAGACTCCTCACAGCCATGATTCTGTTAGCCCCCGCGCTTCACGCGGCGGAGAAGGCCGCAGGGCCCGGGGGCGGGGAAAAGAAAAAAAGCGCCTTCGAGGACGTCACCAAACTGCTTCCCCCCGGAAGCGAGCTCAAGGGGGTGATTCTGCCGAGCTACGATGAAAACCGCCTTCTGTCCGGCACGGTCAAGGCCAAGGTCATGCGCCTCGTGGATGCGGAAACGATGTCCGGCGAGACCATCCACATCGATTTCTTCAACGGGGACCGCACGAAGAGCGGCCGCGCCGAACTTGCCGAGGCCTTGTTCCACAGCGACCGCGGCATGATCGAATCGTGGTCCGCCGTTTCCATTGATAGCGACAGCATGCATGCCCGCGGCAGCGGACTGGTCCTCGATCTCGAAAAAAGCGAGGGTGTCCTGTTAGGTCCGCTGCAAACCTGGGCTCCGAGCAAAAACCAACAAACCGCGATGAACTCAAAATCCAAATCCCTGCGCGCCGCGGGACTCGCCGGCGTGGCACTCGTTTCCCAAGCCGTGGCGGAACCCGCCGCTCCGCCATCCGCGGATGCCGCGAAGAAGGACATGGCCGCCGCCCTCGAGCAATCGAACGCCGCCAACGCGAAGGCAAAAGCGTTTCTTGAAAACGCCGGCCTCGCCGCCACGGATGTGAAGGCACCTGAGGCACCCGCCGCCAAGCCGCTCGACATCAAACCTGGTCCCGACGATACCGTGGTCAACTGCGATGGCGGCATGTATTTCAATCCGGACGAAGGTGTTTTCGTTTACATGAAAAACGTCCGCGTCACCGATCCCCGCTTCAACATGAGCGGGGCGAACGAGCTGAAGATCTTTTTGGAGAAAGCGAGTCCCGAGGAACTGCAGAAGAAACTGGAGAAACGACAGCAGGAAAGGGCCGAGAAAGCCAAAGCCGCTGGCAAAGAGGTGCCGCCAGAACAGAAAGGCAAGGTCGAAGACCTCGACTTCAGGGACAAGTTCGGTGATCCGGAGAAGATCGTCGCCACCGGAGCGATTCTCGTGGAACAGAAACCCAAAGATGAAAAGGAAGCCGACGGTTCCGGGAAGTCCAAGGATCCGATCAAGGCAAGCGGTGCGGTTTTCATGTATGACATGAACAAGAAGCTCGCGGTGATCAGCGGTGGTTACCCGTGGGTCACGCAGGGCGGTCTGGCGTTTCGCGCAAAAGAACCGGATCTCTCACTCCGCATCTATCCGGAAGCGTCAAGATTCGAGACCGAGGGGAATTGGGAGAACATTCTTCCGTTGAAACAGCTTCAGGAAGAGAACGAGAAACGCAAGAAAGAGAAAGAAGCTCAGGGCAAACCGAATCGCTGAAACTTACCTATGTCGCACACCCCAGGCTCCACCTGCTGTCACACCGAGACCGCCGTCCTCTTCGCCAACGGCCTGCGCAAGACCTACAACGGCCGCGCGGTGGTAGATGGCGTATCCATGACCGTGCAGCCGCGCGAGATCGTGGGTCTGTTAGGCCCCAACGGCGCGGGCAAGACCACCTCGTTCTACATGATCGCCGGACTCATTCCGGCGGACTCCGGTTCCGTGTGTTTCCACGGCCACGACATCTCGCGGCTGCCGATGCACCGCCGCGCGCGCCTTGGTCTCGGCTACCTGCCGCAGGAGGAATCGGTTTTCCGCAAACTCTCGGTACAGGATAATCTGCTAGCCATTCTCGAAACGCGTCCCGGACTCAGCCGCTCGGACCGCCACGACCGCGCGCACGACCTGATGGAGCGCTTCGGCATCACCAAGCTCGCCAAGTCCCAGGCCGTCACTCTATCAGGCGGTGAGAAGCGCCGCCTCGCCATCGCCCGCTCGCTTTGCTCGGACCCCAAGCTGTTGATGCTGGACGAACCCTTTGCCGGAATCGATCCCATCGCTGTGGAGGACATCCAGCGCATCGTGCGTGAGCTTCGCGAGCGCGACGGGCTCGCCATTCTCATCACCGATCACTCGGTTCGGGAAACCCTCACCATCACGGACCGCGCCTTCCTCATCCACGACGGGCGCGTGATTCTCGAGGGCTCTTCGGACGAACTCGCCGATGATCCCATCGCCCGGAAATACTACCTCGGCGATGATTTCAAGATGTGAGGTTCAGTTCATACGCGCTTGGCCTCCTCGATGTCCCGCTTGCTGAGGCGGTCGCGTTTTTTGAGGAAGAACAACGCGCCTAACAGGGCCCAGGCCGCGTTGCAGGCGAAGCCCGCGAGGGATGCCGCCACCGCCGTCTCGGGAGGGATTCCGGCGAGGTCGTGCATGAGGGTCTCGAAGAGTTTCTCGCGCACGCCGACTCCGGCGATGGAGACGGGCATGCCGCTGATCGAATCGATGACCGGCATGGCGGACATCACCTGGCCGTATCCGGCGTCTCCCCCGACGGCGCGCATGCCGCAGTAGTAGGAGGAGAAGTAACAACCGAGCATCACGAAGGAAACGAGAAGTCCGGCGACGGGCAGGCGCCAGTTTTTACGATAGATGTCGTAGGTTTCCGGAATCTTGCGGAGCAGCGGCCAGCGGGCGAAGCGGTCGTTCGCGTGGATGCGTTTGTGCACCGGAGGCGATGCGAAGATGAAGATCAGCACGACCATGGCCAGTCCGCCGCCGAGGTAGAACCAGGCGAAGTGGATGACGCCTTTTCCTAACAAACTTTGCGCCGTGAGCGCGTCGAAGCGGGAAACGGTGATGGCGAAGAACAGCAAGGCCATGGAAACCAGGCCCGCGAGGTGATCGGTGGTGACGGCCATGGCGATGGCCATCTTGCGGCCGGGATGGTCTCGCATGAGGAGGATGACGCGAGCGACATCGCCTCCGAGCCCGCTGACGGAGGCGAGACTGAAGAGTCCGTCGATCATCGTCAGTTCGGTGGCCCGGCCGAGCGGCACGTGGAGCGACAGCCCGCGGAGGAAGAACCACCAGCGCAACGCGTGCAGGCAGATCGAGGTGCCCGCGAGCGCGGCTCCCGCCGTGAGCCACCGATAGTCCACCGCGCCGGGACGGGTGAAGATGGAGCGGTCGAACTGAACCTGCGAGAAAGCCCACCACAGGCAGAGCGCGGTGAGCGCGAGCTTGAGCAGGAAGAGCAGGAAGGCCTTCATGGGACGGCTTGTCCCCGGTCAGGCGGATTTTTCGATCTCGGTGGCGATGGTTTCCACGTTTTCGAGAATGCCCTTGGCGGCATTGGAATCGGCGATCTTGAGGCCGAAGTGTTTTTCGAGCGCGACGACGAGTTGCAGGGCGTCCACCGAATCGAGGCCGAGACCGTGCGCGCCGAAGATGGCGGTCTTGGTGCCGATTTCCTCCGCCTGATAGTCGAGCATGAGCTCCTCGAACATC
>DAISZP010000170.1:0-10666 GCA_036824745.1 Luteolibacter sp. | reverse complement strand
CGAGATCGCCCGCCAACTCGCCCGCAAGGGCTGGATCGCCATTGACAGCGGCACCTTCCCCACCGTCACCCTCACCGCCGATGGCATGACGCTATTGCGCGAGCGCCGACCTGTGAGCCTCACCCGCCTGATGGCCACCGAAAAGTCCCGCGCCCCGCGCGCCGGTGACATCGAGTGCGACCAAGCCCTCTTCAACCATCTCCGCGCCCACCGCAAACAACTCGCCGACACCGCCGGCGTCCCACCCTACGTCGTCTTCTCCGACGTCGCGCTCCGCCACATGGCCCGCGAGTATCCGATGAATGACGCCGCCTTCCTCCGCATCCCCGGCGTGGGAGAACGAAAACTCGCCGATTACGGCCCCTCCTTCATCGGCCTGATCGCCACCTGGCTCGAAACCCACGACCGCCAAAATTTCGCATCTCTAACAAGTTTTCCGGAAACTCTCCCCAAGCCCCCAAAACCCGCCACCAACCCCACCGCACAAGTCACCCTCGAACTCCACCGTTCCGGCAAGTCCGTTTCCGAAATCGCCAAGGAACGGAATCTAACCGAATCCACCATCGAAAACCACCTCGCCGCCGCCATTTCCAACGGCGAAACCCTCGACCCACGATCATTCTACACCGCCGAAGATGAGCAGGAAATCCGCGCCGCCCTCGAAGGCTACACCGAAGAATCCCTCAAGCCCGTCTTCGAGCACCTCGAAGGCCGCATCTCCTACGGCAAGCTCCGCCTCTTCCGCGCCTTCAATGCGCGATTTGTACCAGTAAGCTGATTCAAGAGCTTCCGGAACTTACCCTTTACGAACAGATCTCGCCAGCATCGGCAAGCCTGTATCCCATCCCGCGATATGCCGACATGCGCTTTCGCAGCATCGAGGATGTGAGCGGGTGCTCGGGCTCTGAATAGTCGTAAACCCTCACCTCGGATTTGCCTTCGCTCGCCCGATGCAAGCGACCGGCGTATTGGGTGATGCGACCTTTGAAGGAAACCGGCAGCGCGAGGAAGAGAGTGTCGAGTTCAGGCATGTCAAAACCTTCACCCACCAGCGAGGATGTCGCGTACAGGACAAATCCCGTCTTCTCCGCAACTCTGCATGCGATGTTCCCGAACAGCGCTTTGCGTACCTTCTTCCCCATCGCGCCATCCATGCGATACACCCGATCACGAAGTTTCTCGTCGCGACCGATCAATAGGCTTTCCAAATGTGCGAGATGCTCTTTCCGATCACTCAGGACGATGCAATTTCGCTTTTCAGCCAAACACATCGCGATGTCATCCGTGATCATGCGGTTCCGCAGTTCGTGATTCGCCAGAAGTTCCCACAACTCATGAATCGGCATCCGTATGTCTTCGGATGCCAGACCAAGCGGAACGTCTCGTAAAACCAACACCCGCTCGATTCCGGGGGACGCCTCCATTTCCATCCGGTGCCGCACCGGCCCGCAGTGCAGGAAAAGAATCTTCTGCAAGCCATCCTTCCGATTCGGCGTGGCCGTGAGTCCAAGAACATATCTCGAATCGCAGGTTTTCATCACCGCCTCGAACGACGCCGCCGGCACATGATGGCATTCGTCGATGATCACCTGGGCGAAACGGGCCAGCAACGCACCGGGCGCGGGTGACTTCGCCAGCGTCTGAACCATGCCGATCACCACCTCCGCTCCGCCCCCGGCACCATCCGCCGAGAGAACGCCGACCTGCTTTTTTCCCAAACCCAAAAACTCCTCCAGCCGCCCCCGCCACTGCTCCATCAGCGGCTTGCGGTGAACCAGGATCAAAGTCGGCACCCGCCGCCGCGCGATCACCGCGCAGCCCATCACCGTTTTCCCCGCGCCCGGTGGCGCGATCAGCACGCCTTCTTCGTGCTCGAACAACGCATCCACCGCCATGTCCTGTGCGGGTTGCAGCTCTCCATAAAATTGAAATCCGCACTCCTTCCCATCGAGCCGCCGATCCTCCACCTCCATGCTCCCTCCCGCCTTGCACGCAAGTTTCCCGATCTCCTCGAACGTCCCGCGTGGCAGCACGATCCGGTCCTCATGCATCTCCCCGCAGAAGATGAATCGCGGAATATTCTAGGTGCCGAAACGCAGGCGTTGCTTCTCGAAAAACACCGGATTCGCCAACGTGCCCAGCCGTTTGAGCGCGGCCACCAGCGATGGCGGCAAGCCTCCGGTGGAAACCGTCACCTGCCCGCGCCTCAAGCATTTGAGTGTTCCAGTGAAGTCCCCCTTGCGCACCTTGGCCGGAATCACATCCAGCACCCGGTCCTCGAATCTCCGCAGATCGGAATCGTCGCTCGAAGCCGCCGCCGTTCCCATCACCGCCTCCACCTCTTCCGTGGAAATCTTCCGCGTTTCTGTTAGATATCCCCACTGATCCGCATGAGGCTCGAACGCGTCATCCACGAAGACCGAGTTTCCCATTTCCCTCGCCTTCCCCTGCAAGGGCAGCGCGATGAGATTTCCAAAACCACCCTCCGGCAGCCGGTCCTGGTTGGGGAAAAACCGATCATAGGAACCCAGTGGCATCGTAGGCCGCGTGGCGGACGCCCTGGCCATGACCAGCGTTCCCAATCGCCGCGCCAGTAGCGCGGGCACCGGCTCGGAAAAGAAAATCCAGGCGTGCCCGCCGTTACCCGAACGGGAGCGTTCCACCGCTACCTCGAGTCCGAGTTCCCGCGCCGCGTCCCGATAAGCGGCCACATCATCACGCCAGCCCGCGCCATCGAAATCCGCCGCGAGAAACACGCAGGTGTCATCCTCACGAATGGCATAGGTTCCGATCACCGATTTCCCCATCAGATGATCCCGCGCCGCAGCCTCATCCAGCGGAGGAAAGGCCTGACGCACACACTCCGAGCATTTGACGCGAGGCTTCTCACAGACTCCGCGAAACCATTCGTTCCGACATACGGGCGAGTAGCCCTTCTTTCCGGTCTTCGGATTTTCCCAAAGCCGCGGATACACATCGCCTCCGCAGCGGAAGAGCGAGAGGAACAGAGAGATTTTTTCGTCCGGTGAAAACGGAACGGTATTACTTTTATCGAGCCCCTCCTCCGCTAGCAAGCGTTCTCGTGTCTGGATCAACTTTTCCCGCCGAATTTCCAGAGCGCGGAGTTCATCGTCGATCTGGCGGAGACGGGACTTGGACATCACTATGGCGGTGCGGAAGTGACGAGTATCCTGTCAGACTACCCGTCTGTTTGGGCAAAGATGGTTAACTTCAGCTCCTGAGCGTCGAAGAGTTCGTAAACAGGCATCGGCGTGCCGAGCCGATTTGCCTCACGAAAGATGATTGGAACTCCCTCTCCGCGAGCTTCCATGAAACGCCCTCGTCTGATCGGAGCGTCCGGAGCGTCGATCTCGAAGGTCAATCGGCCAAGCAAGCTCACCAGTGTTTCATTCCGGGTGTACTGTCGGTGCGGAATGGTTTCGATGGTCAGTGTGTTGGGGAGTGCGCCTGGTGAGAAGATTTCAAGCCGGTCTTTGAAAATAAAAAGCCGTATCTTGGCTCCGGCCATCGAGTAGTCCCTGTGAACGACGGCATTCACGATTCCTTCGAACACCGCACGCTCGCTAAAAGACGGGCGCTCGATACGAGCCGGTTCCTTTGTTGCAGGACGAAGCATCGCACCGCGGACAAACTCGAATGCCTCCAAGATCTGGCGGTCGATGGGGCCAACAATCCGCCTCGACGTCACTTGCTGGTCTGAGTCAAGTTCAGTGCCTGCATAATGAACGGCCTCGATGCATGCCCCGCTGTGAAGCCATTGGTCGGGCCGTGTGGCGGCGACCAGCACACCCGCGACGCTGCACGCGAGGTTGCCGTCCATGTCCAAACATAGGAGCCCCATCTTCCTCAAGAGATCCATGGCGGACTCTTCGGAATCCTCGACAAATCGATCCGTCAGTTCCTTGTCCAGAGTTTCGGGTGTCGTTCCGGGCACGGGTTGTTCATCAAAGAGCACAAGTCGGCTCTGACTGCGCTGCTGCATGAGACGTTCCAGCGCTTGGGACGACATCTCCCGCTTGGAGCTGCCGATGCGTTCGAAGTAGCCGCCGGGAGCCTTGTGAACGAAAAGACTGCGTGGAACATCCACGCGAAGGAGAAGCCGGGAGGTTCCCAATGGATCTGGCAATTCCAAGAATGAGACTGTGGCGGCAAGCGGAGGTTCCAATGAATCGTTCAGTAGATTCCGAATCGTAATTTCAGCTCCTTCCGCTTCTTCGTGTGTCAATCCGACAATCTCCCGTGATCTGTCATCGACGCCGATCACGAGAACCCCGCCTTTTGCGGAATTAGCAAACGCTGCGAGTTCCTGCGCCAAGCTATTCGGGTGTGGAGCGGTGATTCCGCGTTTTGTCGCCGTGACGGCTTTCAATTCCAAAAGGGAGTCTTCCGGCAGGCGGATGCGCTCGGCGAGCTCTTCGGGTGTGTCGAACATGGCGAAAAATCTACGAGACGATTCTCTTGAAGCGGCGTTCCAGAGCCTGACGACCACCTTCCATGATGTCGCAGACGGCCTTGCGGACATCGGGATCCTGTAGCGCTCCAGACACCGGAATCGCGGCCAGGCCAGCTTGCTCTTCGATAGGGATGATCAAGTCCGCGTTCCCATTCACCAGAATATTGGGATTATGGGTCACGATCAGGAGCTGTCGGCGGAGCTTGTTCGTTTGGATTTCCTTTACGATGAGATCGTAAATCAGGCGGTTGTCCAAATCGTCCTCGGGCTGATCGAGCAGGATGGGCTCGTCTCCGTAGGCCAGCAGGAAGGCAAGCACCGCGGCCGCGACCTGGCCGGGTGATCCCTTTTCGAGATCCTTGAAGGCTCCACCGCTTTCCTTGCGATAGCGCAATTTCAGCAGGTCGGGTGGAAACCATGCCAGCAGTCGCGCCTTGTCCTCCGCCGTACGCGCGGCCATGTGGGTGGCAAATGGCAGACGAATCCGGACCGGCAGTTCTTCTCCAGCGTCCTGTCCGTCCTTGGCGACGCGCAAAAGTTTGATCTTCAGGTGATGAATCCGATCCAAGCGATCTTCGTCATCCGCCGCTCCTGACAGATACTCGGCGAAGCTGTCGAACTCCTCGCGGGCGACGCTTCCATCGCGGGAAAGGATTGCCCTGAGATCCTGGATGCCCTGCTGAATGTCGCCGCACTTGTCCAGTGAAGCGCGCAAATTCGAGTCCGAGGTAAACAGGCTTTCCAAGAAGTCATGACGCTTTTGCGAAACGGCTGAGCGCCGCTCCCGGAGCGCGCCGTAGCTGTTGTCGCGGTCGTCCTTCAGTTTGCCGAGCAACTCCTTTTTTGCGGTGATCCCGTCCAGTCGCTTTTTCAGCAACTGCCTGGCCTGAACCAGTTCCCCGTATTGCTCGGGTTTGGCCTGACCGGTTCCTTGGAGGCTTGTGATCAGTTCCTGGTATGCCTCTTCGCTGCGGGTGCGAAGCGCCTCCCACTCGGAAGCCCTGAGTTCTTCCTGCCAAAGTGCGATGCGCTCCTTGAGAGAGTTGGCCATCTTCTGCAGGCTCTCGGCGCTTGCTTCCAGCAGCGTCTTGATCTGCTTCGCCTTTTCCTCCAAGGCGACTTCCACCAACTCGTCTCCATTGGTTTCGTCATCGACTGGCATTCGGGATAAACCGAGAGCTGGTATTTCCATTCGGACTGCCAATTCCTCCAGTTCGGAAGGTAACTGCTCGAAAGCCTCCTCCCACCGATCCACTTCTCCGCGTTGGCGGCGGCGGAGTGAAAGCTCGCGGAGAACCTGCTTGTGCCCGGCTTTCTCCAAAACCTCGATCTGGCGTTCGAGGTCGGTCATCTTCGCCTTGATCGACTCCCATTCCCGAACCTCTCCATCGAGTTGCTGGATGTGGGTGGAAAGTTGGACGAACACGGCAACCGCGTTTTCCCAGTCGCGCCGCCAATCCGGACCATTCACTTCTGGAGTGGAATCGATCTCCGCAAGAAGCGGGGCGGTATGTTCCTTGAACGCGTAAAGCTGCTTCTGACTGAAAATCCGTAGCGGAAACCGTTCGCTCCATACGCCTTGCTCGGCGACTTCTGCCGGGGTGCCATCCGCTGCGAGCGTAAAGAGTTCGAACGACTGGGCGGATGCCTGCCATTTCATGCGGAACGTTTGTCCATGCTGGCGGTAATCCACCTCAACCGTCGGATTGAGGTTCCCGTTCTCGACGGTGATCTCCCGAATCAGATCGCGATAGTTTCTCGCGTAGTCCGATTCCTCCCGGGAAAACGCCGCTCCTCTTTTGGTCGCAGTGCGAACAAGCTCCAGGATGCTGGATTTACCGGTTCCCCGACCGCCGATGATCGCGTTGAAGGAAGGGTTCAGCTTGATCTCCTGTGGCGTCAGACGCCCGATGAATTTCGTTCCCGAAATGGAGATGCGCTCGATGAAGTAGGGGCTGTTTGGTCCCGGGTCAGGTTTTCCTTCCTTGAATTCTTTGACGGATGTTTCTCCATCAAGCAGCGCGACGCGCAAGCCATCCAAGGTGGGGGTTTGCATCCTAATCCATGTTGTGCGTCGCCCGATTTCTTCCACGGCATGCGAATCGGATCCGAAAACCGTGGAGAAGCTCTTGTCTCCAAGAACATAGTTCCGCAGGTCCCATTCCGCCGAACGGGTATGGTGACATTCCAATGCGAAGACCATGGGGTGACGGAGGGTCTTCTGTCGGGTGTCGAACGGCACGGCGTCTTCTTTGATGAGACCCTTGCTTCCGTTCACGTGCGCCGGAATAACGAGGCACGGAATGCCCTTTGACTGGAGTTCTTCGATGAACGAGACAATCGAGGCATCTGCCGCGGTTTGTGCGCAGCCCTCAGTTCCCCGATAGCTGGCGACTTGAAGAATTCGGCTAATATCCGATCCTGGCGAGGACGGATCTAGAATCACCAGCATGTGAACGTTCTGGGAAGTCGTGACCTCAACCCCAGGAAACAGGGCGATCTCTCGAAACCCTTGATGATTCTGGGAACGCAGGTTCGCCAATTCGGCTTTCAGTCCATCGATCCATCCGCCGCCGTTGTGGTCACTGATCACGACCGCGTCGATCTCCGACCGCATGTGCGCCAGCAACCATTCCTGCGGAGTCAGAGCGTTTTCTCCTTGGTATGCATCGGTCGAAAAGGGCGTGTGGGTGTGAAAATCCACGCGCCACCATTTCGCTCCGGGCGTAGCATCACTGAAAGGAGACGGGCGAGGCATGGCGAGAGGGTGATGAAGGCAACAACAAAAGTCGAGTTCCGTCAGGAAGCCAACTCCCCTCTCTCAATCCCCTCCGCCTCCGCCAGCACCTTTTCTGCGGCTCTTTAGTGCGGTTCGGCTCCTTCTGGGAGGTCGGATTCGATGAGTTTGGCGACTTTTTGTTTTTTGGCAGCGAAGGCGCGGAGATCGGCGATTCTTTGGAGTTGTTCGGGGGTGAGGACGGGTTTTGAAGGGGCGGGCAGGGCTTCTTCTGTGAGGTGCGGTGGCGGGGGTTGGGCATGATGAGAGTTTCATAGGAAACCATCCAAACTGGATGTTTTTGGACGAATTGACCTGAGAGAACGCGAAGTTTCCACCGTATCCGCCCCATCCTACCTATGAAATCCACGTTCCGATTCCTCGCCGCTTCCGCCCTTGCCTTGATCGCCGCGCCGCTTTTTGCGGCGGAACATCCGGACACGAAGGGCTGGAAGGACTTGTTTTCCGCCGATCTTTCCAATGCCGTGGAAGCCGGGAAATGGACGATGAAGGACGGTGTCCTGGTCGCCGGAGACCACGAAACGCTGTGGACCAAGGATTCCTACGGTGACTTCGTGCTCGACCTCGAATTCAAGGTGGCGAAGGACGCCAACAGCGGGGTGTTCCTGCGCAGCGGCGATATTAAGAACATCCTCGCCGCCTTGGAAATCCAGGTTCACGAAAACACGGATGGCAGCCGCATCGGCATGGTCGGCGCGATTTACGATGCCTTGAAACCGTCCAAGGAAATGGCGAAGCCCGCCGGTGAGTGGAACCATTTCACGATCACCTGCAAGGGCCCGAAGATCTCGCTCATCTTCAACGGCGAGAAGGTGATCGACGCCAATCTCGACGACTGGAAGGAAGTCGGCAAGAATCCGGACGGCACGCCTAACAAGTTTTCCCCGGCGCTCAAGGACTTCGCCCGCAAGGGTCCGATCGGCTTTCAAGGCCTCCACGGCAAAGCCCAGGCTCCGGTTGAATACCGCAATCTGAAGATCAAGTCGCTGGAGTGAGGTTTGGACTGCGGCAGCCTGCTGCCGCTTTCAGACCCGCAACCTGCTGCGGAAAGACCCGGCCAGCAGGCTGGCTCCGGAAAAGCGGCAGCAGGCTGCCGCAGTCCAAAGTCGTGTGCCGGCCCGACGTTCCTCCTTGCCTCGCGAGGCGTCGTGCCCTTTCCTCCCGCCCGCATGTCCTCACTTCCCACCGCTGACCTCCTGGCGCTCGACCTGGACGGCTTGAAAGGCCGCCTGTCGAAACTCAGGAGGTATCTTTGACGTCCCGGCCCTCGAAAACGAAATCAACACGCTGGAGGAGGCCATGGGCGCTCCGGAGTTTTGGAACGGTGCCGACAAGGCGAAAACCATCTCCTCCAAGGCCGCTGGACTGAAGAAGAAACTCGAAGCGTTTCTCAAACTTGAGTCCCGCGTCTCCGATGTGGAGGAAGGCATCAACCTCGCCAAGGAATTCGACGACGGCGATCTCGCCCGCGAGGCGCTGGAGAATGCGAAGTCGCTGGAAGGCGACATCCGCTCCTTCGAGCTGCTCACCCTGCTCAACCAACCGAGCGACATTTCTCCCTGCTTCCTCGTCATTTCGGCGGGAGCCGGCGGCACCGAGGCCTGCGATTGGGCGCAGATGCTCCACCGGATGTACACCCGCTGGGCCGAGAGC
This sequence comes from Luteolibacter sp., assembly GCA_036824745.1. GTDB lineage: Bacteria > Verrucomicrobiota > Verrucomicrobiia > Verrucomicrobiales > Akkermansiaceae > Luteolibacter. Next base: position 1,742 of record DAISZP010000170.1, on the reverse strand, counting down.
AAGGGCTACACCGTGGAAACGCTCGACTGGCAGGACGGCGACGAAGCCGGCCTGCGCACCGCGACGCTGAAAATCACCGGCGACTACGCCTACGGTTTCCTCAAGAACGAACGCGGAGTCCACCGGCTTGTTAGAATCTCGCCCTTCGACTCGAACGCGAAGCGCCACACTTCTTTCGCCTCCATCGACGCCACGCCGGAGATTTCCAAGGAGATCAACATCGAGATCAACGAGAAGGACATCGAGATCACCACCACGCGATCCGGCGGCAAAGGCGGCCAGAACGTGAACAAGGTGGAGACCGCCGTGCTGCTGCGCCACTTGCCCACCGGCATCCTGATCCGCTCCACCGCCGCGCGGACCCAGGGCCAGAACCGCGAACTCGCCTACGAGATCCTCAAGGCCAAGCTCTACACCATCGAGGAGGACAAACAGAAAGCAGAAGCCGACCGTTCCTACGGCGAGAAAGGCGACGTTTCCTGGGGTAACCAGATCCGTTCCTACGTCTTCCAGCCCTATCAGAAAGTGCTCGATCTCCGCACCGGCGAGGAAACCAACAATATCCAGGCCACCATGGACGGCGATCTCGACGCCTTCATCGAAGCCAAGCTCCGCGGCAAGGTCCGCGTCAAAGGCGCGAAGGACGACGAGGATTGATTCGAGGATCAGCGCCTGCGGCGTTTGAGGATCAGGATCACGCCGGCCGCTAGGGCGAGGGCGGAGCTGGGTTCCGGGACGGCGGTGATGATCGAGGTGGTGGCTCCGGTTTGTACGGAGTTGTTGATGGAAGTGGTGAGATTGGTGTTCAGCGCGGCCGCGGTGAGAGCGGAGGTGCTGCTGGTGGCCGGGGCGTCGGGAATGGTGCTGCCAATGACGTTTGCGGAGTAAAACGCGTCGATGGCGGCGGTAGTGGTCGCGTTTCCGACGGCGACGGAGTTGATCTGGTCCACTCCGGCGGCGCGGATGATGTTGCTGGCGGCAGAAGTCGCCGCGGCGGCGCTGGCGGTGGGGACACGTGAGGCGACCACTTCGATCATTTGGACCTCGCTTTCAAATCCGTTGGCAGCTCCGCCCGTTTCCGAGCCGAAGGTCACTGCGGCGGAGGTGAGCGCGGCAGCGACGTTGGAAGCACCGGTGAAGGAGGGTCGGATGACGCTTTGGATGAGATTCGCGAAATCCTGGGCTTGAGTCGTGTTTTCGATCAGCATCCAAGGAATGCCCACGGTGTAGGAGTTCGAGTTGCCGAAAAACGCCATGGAAACGGCGATCCGCCCGTAGGCGCCGGACTGGATGGAATCCATCACGGTGCTGCTGGTGAAAGCCGTGGCGTAGCCGTCCATCAAGCGATCGAACTGATTGGCACTCAGTCCGTTCTGGGTCGCGTCGATCAGGATCAGCAGTTCGTTGTCCACGCTGATCGCCCGGGCCTCGTCGCCGGTGAAAGTCAGCACGCAGCAAATTGCCATCAGCGGAGCCAATGACCGGCGTGACAGCAGGCGGGTGTGGGAAGTTTTTGACGCTTTCATGTGGGACTGGGTGAAAGATTCGGGGTTATTTAAAATTAAATGATCTCGAATGTCAATTATTTTGTAATGGCGCGGAGCTCCCGGGCATCCGGAGGGTTTCCATCTTCCGAGATTGATTTGAGGAATGATCCCGGATTAGCCTCTTCGGTTGAATGAAGGCGATTCCCAAAATCCCCCGGAAACCGATCGCGCTGGTGGCCGCCGTGCTGGGCGGCT
>DAISZP010000169.1:0-10681 GCA_036824745.1 Luteolibacter sp. | reverse complement strand
GTGGGCTCGAAGCCGATGTGAACATCGACTTCAAGGACATCCTCGATGACCTGAACTTCGCAGCCATGGGTGTTTTCGAAATCGGCAAGGGCCGCTGGAGCCTTCTCGCGGATCTCAACTACGCCGAAGTGGGCGACAGCGTCTCGCCGCTTCCCACCGCGCCGAACCTGATCGTGGACTACGAACAAAAGCAGTTTCTCGGAAACTTCCTCGCCATCTATCAGGTGATCGGGAATCCGGAGATGAAACTCGACGTCTTCGGCGGAGCCCGCGTGAACTGGATCGACTTCGAACTGAGCGCCGGCCCCGGCATCACCAAGGATGAAACCTGGGTGGATCCGGTTATCGGAGCGCGCTTCGAGGCACCCCTGCCGAATGATTTCTTCTTCCGCGCGCTCGGCGACATCGGCGGCTTCGAGGTTTCATCCCACCTCACCTGGCAGGCGCTCGCCGGTTTCGGCTGGCGCTTCTCGGACAGCGGAGCACTCCTGTTAGGCTACCGCGCCCTCGGCACGGACTATCAGGACGGGAATTTCTCCTACGACATGACCGCGCACGGCCCGGTGCTGGGCGTCGAGTTCAAGTTCTGACAGAAACGCGTTTCAGTATTCCTCTTCCTCCTCCATGCCCGGCACGGGAGGAAGCAGGTCCTCGCGGGCGAGCAGGCGCTGGACGTCGAGATCCGGCAGCAGGTCGGCCGGCGTGTCCCGCACCATCGCCGCGTAGGGCACGATGCGGTCGAGCTCGGCGATGGCGCAGTGGACCATCGAGGAAATGATGTCCGCATCGTATCGCTCGCGTTCGAACAGGTTGGTGACGCGGAAGACCAGCATGCCCCGGTCGATGTCATACTCGAATCCTCCGAGCGTGAGCGGCTTGTTCGCGCGGTTCAGCATTTCCAACAAGATCGGCATGCGCTCCTCGTCCACGGGCATCGGCGATTCGGAGACGACGGCCAGCGCGTTGAGCTGCGGATAGGCCTGGACCACGAGATCGACCCGCGTGTGATGCGCTTCGAAGCCGGCGCGCAGCACATCGCGGCCTTCCACGAGTTCGCAGTGCCAGCCGTTGGCACCGAAGGTTTCTTCCACTGAGAGGATTTGCCGTGAATGGGGACGCATGCGCGGACTATGGCGGCCGCTTTCCCCGATGGACAATGATTTTCCGGGATGCAAAAAACCGCCGCACCCGGTCGAGTGCGGCGGTTTCGGGATGGGTCGGATCACTCGGCCTTCACTCTTACGAACAGTTTCGGATTCGTTAGCAGCGCGCCTGGCACGGTGACGGTGATTTCCTCCACCGGGCTGCCGCTGTTGCTCGTCTCGGAGACGGGCGTGAACGCCCCCCATCCGCCGAGGGTGGTGGAGGCTTCGTAGGTGTAGGCTAATCCGGTGAGGGCCGGCAGGCGGCGGGTGTACTTGAAGGTGCCGCCGGTCTTCGAGAGCATCTGGGTGATCGGTGAAACGGAGTTGCCCTTGGTGGGATCGAGGCCGAAGGCGTATTCCTGTTGGTTGGTCAGTCCATCGCCATCCGGATCGGAGCCCGCCGCCGTGTCCACGAAGCCCGGGAAGGTGGCGGCCCATGTGGCGTAGTCTCCGCCGGTGGAAACGAGCGCGATCTGGTTGAGGCTGTTGTAATTGTAGTTGATGGCATAACCCGATGGAATTCCCGAGGTGGAGGCGAAGGTTCCGGCAAGCACGCCATAGGAAGCGATGATGTAGGCGGGTTCGCTTGGCGTTCCGCTCACGGAGACATTCAAGGCGGCTGCCGAGATGTCCAGCGAACCACCGACTGTTAGACGATCGGACGTCGTGGCGTTCATTTCAATCGCAAGGTTTCCGGCTATCGAAACAGGACTCACCGTGGCAAGGGTGCCGATGGATGTTCCCGGCGCGACGGTGGATCCGGCCGCGGCGACGACGGTGCCGCCGATGGTGCCGGTGCCGCCGATGGTGCCGGTACCGCCCAGTGTGGCTCCACTGGCCACGGAAACGGTTCCGCTGGCGGTGCCTTGGTTTCCATTGATCAACAATGTGCCGCCATTGAGGATGGTGGTGCCGGTGTAGGTGTTGTTTCCGGCGAGTGTCCAGGTGTTGGATCCGGTTTTGTCGATGTGGAAGGTCTTGGTGCCGTTGGAAACCAGTCCGTTGATGGTGCCTGAGCCGGCATTGCCGGTTAGAACGAGCCTGCGCTCGGCGTCGCCTGCAAGGATGTTGGACTGGACGTTGCCGTTGAGCGTCAGACTTCCGCCAGCGATGGAGACGATGGTGTTTCCACCTCCTGCCGTTAGATTCAGGATACCGTTGATGACGTTGTCACCCGCAAGGTTGTTGAGGGCGGGATGATTGACGTCGTTGTTGCTGGTCTGGAACGAGACATCGGATGGCAGGGTGATGTTTCCGCCGGAGCCATCGAGATGGAACTGGGGACGTCCGTTGGTGCCGTTGGTGGTGCCGACGGTGATCATCTTGGCTCCGCTACCCAGCGCGGAGGCGTTCTGGATCTTCAGTGCGCCGGAATACACGGTGACGCCGCCGGTGAAGGTGTTTGTCCCGGTGAGCGTGACCACGGAGTCATACTCCGGAGCTGTGACCGCGGCGTTCGCGCCGATCATGACCCCGCCAGTGCCCTGAATGGTGTTAGGGAAGGTGTGGGTGTCGCTGCGGCTGATCTGCAGGTTGCCGTTGTTCGCCAGAGTGACCGGCAGGGCGTTGATCGAGCCGGTGGCGGTGCGGTTTCCGATGCGCAGCGTGCAGGTATCCACGGAGGTGGCTCCGGCGTAGGTGTTGTCGTTCTGCAGGACCAGGATGCCGGGATTGGTGCCTGTGCCCGGGGGAACCACGCTCAAGGCCCCGGTGCCGCCCACGGGCAGGGTCGCGGTGAACACGCGGGGGGTGTAGCCGATGTTGAAGGTGGCGGTGCCGGTGAGGGTGATCGGACCATCCACCGTCATGTTGGAACCGGTGAGCACCACGGTGCCGTCGGTGACGTTGACGGCCTTGCTGAAGGTGCCGGAGGTGTAGTTTTCAAACCGCAGCGTGGCACCGCTGTTGGCGTTGATGCTTCCCGCGCCGCTGACATTCATGCGGGTGACGGCGAGGATGCCTTGGTTGATGTCGATCGAACCATCGGAGGTCATGGATCCGTCGATCAATCCAATGATGTTGGAGCCGGTCTTGGTGAGGGTGAAGCCACCGAGATTGACCAGAGCGGTGCCCGCGGTGATGGGTCTCACATCCCAGCGGCCGCTGCCGCCGATGGTGGCGTTTGCCGCGAGAGTGAGCGATCCGAAGCCGTTGGTGTGGTCCCCGGCCGTGTTGATGATGGCCCCGCTGCCGTCCGTGCCGGTGCCGGAAATGGTGGCGGCGTAGTCACGGCTGGCGTTCATCACGCCGCTGGTATTGAGGGCCGCACCGGAGGCAATGGTGATCTGCTGGCCGTTTCCGCCGAGCGCCTGGTTTCCCCCGGGAATGAGCACGCCGCCATTGACGGTGATGCCGCCGTTGAAGGTGTGGGTGCCGTTGATCGTGAGCGTGGACGATCCGTTTTTGGTGAGCGGAAACGGACCTGTCAGGGTTCCGCCGCCGGAGAAGCTGTAGTTGGCCGTGGCGGAATCCACATCGACAAGCACCGAGGCGGGCCTGAGCTCGCCCACCAGCACGACGCCGGGGAAACTGGCTCCGGCGGAATCAAACCGAACGCCATCCGCCCACATGAACTTCTGCGCGACGTTTCCGACGTCCTTCCAGTTTTCCGTTAGATTGAGATCCCAGTCGTTGCTCAGCGCTCCGGTCCAGGTCAAGGGCGTGCCCGCGGCCACGGTCATGGTCGCGGAAGTGCCGCCATTGGTGAAGGACGCGTTGCGGTAGTTCGAGGTGAGGTTCCCCACTCCGGTGAGCGAGGCGTATTGAAGCACGTTGAATCCGCCGATCGGCGCGGCGTCCGGCAGGATGATGTTCACCGGCCCGTCAATGGCGAGGTTTCCCGCGATGGAGAGCGCGAGCGCGGAGGGATCCGCGCGGAGCGTGAGGTTGGCGAGCGAGAGCGTGGCGGAGGAGGCCACTGTTAGAGCGCTGCCGGCCGGGAACGCGCCGTCGAATCCGAGCGTGCCGTTGTTGACGGTGGTGGCTCCGGTGTAGGTCTGCGCGGATCCGTTGAGAATCCATTTGCCGGCTCCGGTTTTGTTCACGGCGAGCTTGCCCGGGTTCGGATTGGAGAGCGGCGCTGCGAGTTTGTTGTCGCCGGTGTTGCTGCCGGTTAGAGCGAGCGTGCGATCGATGTTCGCGGCGTTGCCGATGGTCGTGGTGACACCCACGGTGGATGCGGCGGTGGTCGCCGCGCTGAGGGTCGCCGTGCGGGCGTCCACATTCAAGGCGGTCACGGTGGCTCCGGCCGGAATGCCCGTGCCAGTGATGGTTTGCCCGACGGCGATGCCCGCCAGATCATTCAGCACCAGGCTGGTGGCCCCCAATGCGAAGGGAGCGGCGACGGTGGAGGTGATACCCGCGTTGTGCGTCATCGAGACGGAACTGAGGACCAGCGGTCCGGTGCCGGAAGAATCCAGGGTGCCACCGGTAGGCATCAGGCTCAGCACTCGATCCGAGGTGTTTCCCGCGCCGGTGTAGCGCAAGGTGGCGCCGAGATTGAACGATGACGCCGTGCCCAGCGAGCTGGGCGATGCGGAGTTGGTCAGGCTGACGATGCTGGTGAGCCCGGTGAAAAGATTCGGAACGGTATCAAAGTCATTGTCGGACCGGGGAATGGACACACTGCCGGAGCCCGCCTTGGTGATCGCGATATTCGCCGCGCCGTTGTCAGCGATCTTGTGGTTGATCACGTAGTCCCCAGCACCATAAAGCGCCATGGCGCGGGTGCTGCTGGCGACGTCGTTGCGCATCAGATTGCCGGTCGCCGGGCTGGAGCCAAGTGTTAGAGTTCCGGACTGACATTCGATGCCATAGGAGCCGCCGGAGTTGGCGATGAGCACGTTGCCATTCCATGTGTTGTTTCCGGAAACACTGCGAAGTGACTGGGAGATGCCGCTGCCTGTGTTGCCGTTCATCGCCATGTTCTTGCCCCACATGCGGAGGGATTTGTTGGCGTCGATGGAGATGCCGCCGACCAGCTCGACGATGGAGATGCCACGGTTGAGGCCCATCGCGTTGATGTTCTTCACGGTGGCCGGCGGGCCGAAGGCTTCGGCATGGGTGGCGCGGACGATGCCGCCGTTCACGGAATCATTCGCGTTGCTGATCACAAGGTCACCGGTCCAAGTGTTGGCAACTGACAACAGGAGCGTTCCGGAACTGGTCTTGGTGTAGGAGAACGCGCCGCCGGTGAGGCCGCCGGTGATTTCCGCCACATTCGCGCTGACCTGGATGCTGCGCGCCGCGCCGTTCAGGTTGAGCGGATTGGCGAGGGTGATCTTCGAATCAGCTTCCGCACCGTTGAGGACGAAGGTGTTGGTGTTGATCGTGGTATCCGTGCCGTTGGCATTGGCCGTGAAGTTGTTGAAAAACACCTCCGCGCCGGCACCGCCGAAGTTCAAGGTCAGATCGCCGCCGCGGGCACCGAAACCCATCGCGCGGCCGCTGCTGGTTCCCGATCCGATCCGGACTTGTCCCGCTCCGGTGCCGAGGCTGCGGCTGAAGGTGCCGCTCGTCTGATAGGTTCCGGCATCCGAGGCGCTCACCAGAATCCGGGAACTGGCCGGCTGGCAACCGGGATCCACCCAGAGGGTGCCGCCGGAGTGGGTCGTCTGCCCGGTCCATGAATTGGAGCTGTTAGCCAGGTGGATGCCTTCGTTCGCCGCATTGCGGAAAACGACTTCGTTCGCACCGGCGGTGATGGCGCCGGTGATGTCGAGGCGTCTGGCGGAGTTGTTGGAAATCCGCGAGGCGTTGAGTGTGACGTTGATCGGACCTTGGATCGTATTGACCACCGTGTTGCCCCCTTCGCTGCGGATGCCTCCCGCAGGCGCGTTGTTTCCGCCGGGCGAGTTGAGGGTGATCGAAACGCCGCTGCCGAGGGTGACTCCGCCGCTGAGGCTGAGATACTGGCCGCTGGTCGCTGTGCCGCCGATGGAAATCGAAGTGATGCCACCGATGGCGGAGTCGGATGCGAGCACGACGCCGGCGCCATTGGTGCCCCCGACATCCGCCAAGGTCATGGCACCGCTCAATCCGCTGTTGTTTCCGGAAAGCGTGACCAGTCCGGCGCCGGTTTTGGAGAATCCGTTGGTGCCGGCCAGCGGCACGGAGATCGAAGGAGTGCGGTTGAGGATATCGAGCACCGGCTGGCTTATTCCATTTGCCAAGGTCAATGGACCGGCACCAGCGAAGGTCCAGCTGTTGCTGAGCGTGGTGAGGTCCTGCGATTTCAATGTGCCGATGGTGAACGGCGCATCGACGGTGATGATGTGATCGCCCGTAATATCCAGCGTGCTGAAGTCGGCTATGGCGGTGGCTCCGGAGGCGACGTTGCCGCCGCTCCACTTGGTGGTATCGCTCCAGTTTCCCGCGGCGTTGGCACTCCATGTGCCGTTGGTCTGGGCGTGGACGTAGCTGATGGAAGCGAGAAGGCCGCATGCCAGCAATGCCTTGGCGGCCACGGATCCGTGGATAGGACGAGGTTTCATGGGTTTTAGAGGAGTTGATGGGTTTCACACCCCGGAGACCGCCTGATGACGGCACGAGAGTATTCGGAACAATATGGTTCCGTTTGCATTCACGGCGCAAGGGACATTTCCAGCCCCTTTGTTTTTGCAATTCCGCTGCAAAATTCTGCAATAAACCCCATCCGGATCTCTGCCGGACTGGATTCAAGTCAGGGCCTCATCCTGAGCTGCCAGGCACCTGGCACCAGCCCGATCACCTTACAGTCCTGCTCCACGCGCAGCACTCTGGCAGGCACTTCGCCCGTGGTGCCCGCCACCGTCACCTCTCCGGCGAAGGGAATCTGGAACTCCGCGGCGGTTCCTGCGGGAACTGTGAGCGCGGCCCGCCATGTGGCTGCATCCTTGCCGCGGATTTCTAACAAAACAGCCCCCTTCGGAGTCGGGAGCTTGAGTTTCGCGTGATCCAGAGAGGCGGTCTGCGGGTGGACGCTGAACCGCTTGAAACCCGGCTCCAGCGGCTCGATGCCCATGAGTCCGCGCGGGATGAGGTTGGCGGGAGCGGCTCCCCACGCGTGGTTCCAATCGAGGTTTGGTTTCAACGAGGGATCCCAGGCTTCCAGCGTGATGGTGGAGCCGACTTTTTCGATCATGTTGCGCCACGAGCGGAGGCTGTTGGAAACGAGCAGCGCGTGCGCGGCATCGCCCTCACCCGCCTGATAGAGCGCTTCTAACAAGAACTGCGAGCCATAGACGCTGCACGCCATGCCGCGCGGTTTGAGAAACGCGGCGACTTTCCCCACGCGGTCCTGCGGCACCAGGCCGAGGGATAGCGGGAAGAAGTTCGCATGGGCGGACGCGTGGGCGGAACGCTTGCCGGACTTGTCGAGGCCATCGGCGTAACATCCGCGCGTTTCATCCCAGAGTTTTTCGTTGAAGGCCTTGAAAGTGGCCTCTGCCATCGCGCCGAACTCCCTGGCATCGGGGTTTTTCCCGAGATGGGCGGCGATTTTCTCCATCAGAACCAAGGCCCGGTAGTGGAACGCGGTGACCACCGTTTTGATCTCGGTGTCCATGTCGTAACCATCGCGCTCGCCCGCGGGCCAATCGATGATGTCGCGGATCTCGCCATCCTTGAAGCCGCGGAACAGGCCGTCCGGCGTGCGGCGGTCCGCCATGACGCGTTGTTTCAAGGTGGCGTAATGGCGGCGCAGTGAGGCGTCCTCGCCGGACCAGAGGTAGTCGTTCCACGCGATGAGGACGGATTGCAGCCGCCACTCGGTCGGCCAGGTGGGATGTTCTAACAAATACTCGTGGGACAAGCGCGCGGTGTCGTAGCGGGAGTCCACGCAGTAGTGCGAGAGTTGGTTGATCAGGACATCGGCCTCGTAGGGTTTGCGCTCGCGGTCGCCATCGACGTAGAGGCCGAGGAACGTGGTGGCCTTGATGCTGTGTTTGCAGAGATCCCACACCGAATCGAGCTCGGGGCTGGAGGACTCGAAGGAGGATGCGGTTTCATCAAACGGCACCGACCAACTGACACGCCGGATCTGCGAGGCGGCGAAGGAAGCGGGCGCGCCCTCGATCTCGACATAACGAAATGGCATCACATCCGGCACTCCCTCGGGCGCATCGAGGAAACCATCCTTCAGCCAGCCCGGAGGACTCCACTTGATCAACGGGCTCACGGCCACACGCGGGCGGAGGGTGACTTCGTGCTTCTGATAGCGCACCGTGCCGCCGGGTTTGCGGTGGATCGTTTCCGCGGATGCGAGCGCTTCGCCGAGATGCACCGTGAGCTTGGTCCCCGGCGTGGCGTCGGGCGAGGTGATCTCGATGTTTCCAAAGGCCGCTTTTCCAAAATCCGCGAACCAGACGCCGTCCGCGCGTTTCACCATCTTCACCGGAGCGTCTTTGGCGGAAACCACCGGGCTGCGTTGCTCCCCACGCGCGAGGATGGGCAGGAGGGCGGTGAAAACAATGGTGATCAGGCAGGGTCGGAACATGTTCAATGGCGTGGGTTTACCAGCAATTACACCACGGAGGCACCGCACTTGTCACCTCTGCGCAAAAAGGGGGGATCAAACGATCTTGAGGCGGGCGAGGTCCTGGGTGTCGATGAGACCGACGGGTTTGCCCGCGTCGTCGAGCACCACGATGTCGTCGATGCGGTTCTTGCCGAGGGTTTTCAACACTTCCACGGCGAGATCGTCCGCCTGCACCGTGATCGGATGGCGCGTCATCAGCGAGGCCACGGGCTTGCCGCCTAACAGGGGATCCGCCCGGAATCCGCGGGCGAAGTCACCGTGGGTGAAAATGCCCGCCAGCCCGCCGTTTCCATCGAGAATCAGGCAGGCGCCGGCGCGGACCCGGTTCATCGCGTCGAGCGCGGCGAAAACGTCGGCGTTTTCCGGCACCGTCGGAAGTTCCACGCCCTCGCGCATGATGTCGGAAACCCGCGTCAACAAGGCACGTCCGAGCGATCCTCCCGGATGGAAACGCGCGAAGTCCTCCTCGGTGAATCCGCGCGATTCCAGCAACACCATCGCCAGCGCGTCCCCCATCACCAGCATGGCCGTGGAGGACGAGGTCGGCGCGAGATTCAACGGGCAGGCCTCGCGCTCGACCGAGGTGTCCAGCGTGACTTCGCTCAGGCGGGCGAGCGTGGAGCCCGGCTTGCCGGTCATCGCGATGACCTTGACGTCGAAGCGCTTGATGAACGGCATCAGGTCCAGCAGTTCGCGGGTTTCCCCGGAGTAGGAAAGCGCCAGCACGGCATCGCCGTCTGATAGAAGGCCGAGATCGCCGTGCAGCGCGTTCTGCGAATCGAGCACCACGGCGGTGCCGCCGGTGGAGTTGAGGGTCGCGGCGATCTTGAGGCCGATGTTTCCGGATTTCCCCACGCCGACCACGACGATCTTGCCTTTGTTGTCCAGCGTCTCGTGGAGGATGTCCACGGCCTTGATGAAACTCCCGTCCAGAAGGCTGGACATGCGTTTGATTCCCTCCACTTCGATGTCGATCACCAGTCTCGCCTTGGCCAAATAATCCATGCGCCATGACAAACCCGGCCTCCCCCGCTTGGCAAGCGCGGACCGGTTCGGCTTTCGGCTCGCATCCGGAGCGCATCCATGCCACCCTGCGGCCATGAAAAAACCACTCGTCGCGCTGGTTTCCGCCCTTCTGATGACCCTCGCCGCCCACGCCACCACCATCACCGTGGTCCCCATATTCGAACCGCTCAGCCTGCACGGCACCGATGGCGATGACGTCATCTCGGACACCGGCGAGGCGCTCCAAGCCTGCGTGATGTCCCGCCCCATGGCCATGACCGGCGCGTTTCCCGAAGTGCTCGTGGACGCCATCCGCAGCCCGCATCTCATCCCGACGAACAACCCGAACTACAAGGTCCAGGAAACCAACCTCCTCGTCATCTGCAACATCGGCATCTCCGGCGAAATGTCCGAGGCCACACTCATCGTCCGCCTCGATGTGAGCCAGCTCAACATTCCCACCGAGATCGACCTCACCTCCCGCCAGATCCTCAAGCTTGCCATCGTCTCCCTGCGGAAAACCCTCGAGGAATACCAAAAACCCCAGAACCAGCCGCTCAAGGTCTCCCTCGTCATCGAGGGCGCGGAAGATGGAAAAGCCGGCCTGCGTGACTTGGGCTCCAGCTTCGAGATCGGCGGCGCTTCCGGCGGAAACTGATTCCGTGTTTTCCCTTTTCAAGCCTTGGGGAAACTCCTTTCATCGCTCAGCCCAACCGCCCGCATGCCCAACCGTCCGAAAGATCCCCGCCCCTTCAAACGCGCCATCCTCAAACTCAGCGGCGAAGCCCTCCGCGGAGCCAACTCCCGGGACAACATTTCCCCGGAAATCGTCGATCGCATCGCCGTGGAAATCCGCGATGCCGTCAACGAAGGCCTCCAGCTCGGCATCGTCGTCGGCGGCGGAAACTTCTGGCGCGGTGCCAGCGCATCCGCCCGCGGCATGGACCGCGCCACCGCGGACTTCGTCGGCATGCTCGCCACCGTCATGAACGCCCTCGCCCTCGAAGGCGCGCTC
>DAISZP010000168.1:7981-10717 GCA_036824745.1 Luteolibacter sp. | reverse complement strand
CACCGTCCATCGCACTGATCAACGCGGGCCAACAAGTCACCCTCACCGCCACGCCATCGGACGCCCAGATCCGTTTCACCCTCGACGGAAGCACGCCCACTGCCACGTCCGCTCTGTATTCCGCCCCCGTCACCTTGAATTCCTCCGCCACCGTGCAGGCCATCGGCATCAAGGATGGGATCGCCGGTCCGGTCGCCATCCGTTCTTACGTCCTCCGCCAGCCGATCGGCACCCCGAACCTGCTGCTCATCATCGGTGAAACCATCGGCTTCGGAGATCTGCAATGTTATGGCGGCGTGAACATCGCCACTCCTGCGCTCGACTCATTGGCGCAGGATGGCATCCGCTTCACCCAATTCACCACCACGGGTCCAAGCGCGCTTGCCAGCCAGTTTGCCATGCTCACCGGCCGGGTGGCCGCACGATCCGGTATGGGAACCGTGGTTTCCGCCGATGCCTCCGGATGGAAGTCCGAAGAATGGTCGCTCGCGGAATCGCTCCGGCGCGGAGGATACGAAACCGCATTCATCGGCGAGTGGTTGTTAGGCAACGCACCCGGCAGCCATCCCAATGATCAAGGATTCCGCTTGTTCCACGGCCTGCCGTTCTCATCCACACTGGCTCCGCCATTGATGGAGAACCGAGCGGTTCTCAACACATCGCCGGATCCGTCCGGATTGTTAGATAATCTCACCACCCGGGCGGTCCACTATCTCGGACAGACCACCGAGCCCTTCGCCCTCGTTTTCCAGGCCCCTGCCCTGCCCGGACCTGACGGTTCCCTTGCGGGTCCGCATGGAGACCGCATCGAGGCGCTTGATCAATCGATCGGCCAGATGCTCGCCGCGCTGCAATCCCGCGGCATCGCGGATCAGACCCTGGTGGTCTTCGCCTCGGATGGTGGTGCCCCACGCACGGCGGAGGGCGGCTCCAATGGTGTGCTGCGCGATGGACAGGGAACCACCTGGGAAGGCGGCATCCGCGTCCCGCTCATCGCCCGGCTGCCCGGAACCTTGCCACCGGGACAAATGAACCTGTCCCTGCTCTGGCAACCCGATCTCATGCCGACCTTCGCATCGTTGTTGGACTGCGATCTAGCAGGAGACAGGACACTGGACGGCACACCGCGTCCCGATGTGCTCAAAGGAACCCGCACCCGCCCCGCCGGGGACGAGAAGGCGGTTTCCTTCCGCTATGCCAACAACGCCTGGCAACTCGCCACCGTCCGCCAGGGAAAATGGAAATCGCATCAGTCCATCGTCAACATCGACCCGCTGAACACCAATCCCACAAGCGCAGGCCAATTGTTCGACCTTCACGTGGATGCCGAGGAATCGATCAATCGTGCAGGCCAGGAAAGTGCCACGCTCACCCAACTCCAGAATCTCGCGGGCGCCGTCACCGCATCCCTGCCCGCGGCGGGCACGATGGACCTGCCGGCCCCGAAGGCCGCGGTGCGCGGAAACGTCAGCACCCATCTGGAATCCACGCCGGCCGTGAGATACTCCTTTTCCCGGCCTCTCGACTCGATTGACGATTTCTATCTGATCGAACGCAGCACGGATCTCCTGTCTTGGCAAACGACGCCTATCACGAACTTCATCTCCGCGAACTCCCACGCGACGGACGATCATGAGGATGTCGAGGTGCTCGTTCCGTTAGGGGTGCCACCGTTTTCCGGGCCGCGCATGTTCATCCGCCTTTCCACCTCACGCCCAGCCAATCCCTGATTCCCGCGTCATGAAATTTCTCCGCATCCTCCCGGCCATCTCGTTGGCGTGTTCCGCCGCATCCGCGCGCCCGGCCTTGGAGAAGCCGAACCTGATCGTCATTCTGTTGGACGACGCTGGCTATGCGTACTTCTCCCACACCGGCCATCCGACCATCGAAACACCGGCCATCTCCCGATTGGCGGCGGAGGGGCTCAACTTCACCCAGTTCTACTCCGCCTCCCCGGCCTGCACCGCCTCGCGCTACGGGCTCCTAACAGGAAGAATCCCGCGCCGCTCCGGTTTGCGCTGGGTGATCGGGCCGGAGGAATCCCGGTACATCCACCCCAACGAAGTGACCTTGGCCGAGGGCCTGAAGGGCGCGGGTTACGCCACCGGCATCTTCGGGAAATGGCATCTCGGCAGCCCGAATTCATCGAACGGGTTTACCCCCAACACCCTGCCCCTCGCCCATGGATTCGACGAATGGCTTGGCACCAACGTTTCCCACGACTACCCGGACGGGAAACTGATCCGCTCCCATCCGGCTGGAACCGATCCGATCTCCGGATACGAAACCCTCGCCACCAATCTCGGCACCACCGCGGCGCTTCCCACGGTGAAAACCCTCACCGGCCGCTACCGGGACGCGGCGGTCTCGTTCATCCAGAACCACGCCTCGCAGCCGTTCTTCGCCTACATCGCGCTGAATTTCCCGCACCTGCAGATCGCGGCATCGGATGGCTTCGCCGGCACCTCGGCGCGCGGATTGTTAGGCGACACGATGTCGGAAATCGACAACCTCGTCGCCACGGTCCGCCAGACGCTGGAACAGCAGAACATCGCGTCCAACACCCTGATCGTTTTCACCTCGGACAACGGCCACTGGATCAAGTATCAGGACACCGCCTCGGATCCGCTCTACGGCGAAGCGCGCATCCACATCGGCAGCGCGAAACCGTTCCGCGATGGCAAGGGCTCCACCTGGGAGGGCGGGCAACGGGTCCCCGGAATCTGTTACTGGCCG
>DAISZP010000168.1:0-7971 GCA_036824745.1 Luteolibacter sp. | reverse complement strand
GAGTGATCGCACCGCGCTCCGTGTCGCGAATGCCCGCATCCGCCCTCGACCTGCTGCCGACGATGTTCGCCCTGGCGGGAACGAATCTTCCCGCCGGACGCACGATCGATGGGCGTGACATCCGTCCCTATCTGAGCCCGGCAAGTTTTCCCGGAAACGTCGCCGAGTTCCGTTTTGTGTTCACCGGAAACGAATACAACCCGACTTATGCCGCACGCATCGGCCCATGGAAGCTGCATACCCATCTCTACTCGCAGACGGGAAACAACTATGGATTCGCCGCGAATTCCTCCAGCCGCTCCACCTTGTCCCAACCGCTTCTCTTCAACGTGGAAACCGATCTATCAGAACGCTACAACGTCGCATCCGCCAACCCGGAGATCGTTGCCAACCTGCAGTCGCTGCTCTCCACCTTCAACGCGTCGGTCGCCACCGAACAAACTTTCTGGGGTGCCGCACCTTGAATCTCCTCACGGCATCCACCCGCAACGCGTGTCACCTGCCGCCTCGTTTGAGACCAAGCTCCGCCATGGCCCCGAATCCGATGCCAAGGGCATAGGCAGGCAGGTCCGGAAGGTTGAAGGTGGAGCCGAGTATCAGTTTTCCGGGAAGAGTCGCCCGCAGCGCGTCCAGCCACGGAGCGCGGTAAAGTTGGAAGAACTCAACTCCCCAGGAAATCGTTAGAGCTGAGACGGCAAGCGTGAACGTCGCCGCGCGGGGAAACAGGAACCCAAGTCCGAGAAACACCACCAAGGCCCACAAGGCGTCTCCGCCATATTTCTCGATGACTGGCGGAGCCCCGCAGAAGCGGGATCGCAGGAACAATCCGGCTCCGATCACCAACAACACGAAAAGCGCGTAGTGAACGCGGTTTCGCGCGGTGGCGTCAGGAGCCCGGTATTTCCGGGCGGGTTGAATGTGCAGTCGGATGGCCATCGATTTCCCTCAAGGACACGGCCTCAGACCAGCGCCCGTCGCGTGTGTTCGGAATCACAGTTTGGAATCCATCCATTGACAAGTCCGCAATCTCCGCGAGTTTTCCAATCTATCCGGCAAGCCCCAATGAATTCCGCGCAACCGCAATCCAGCCATCCGGCGATGATCCCATGGGTGTTCGCCCTGGTGCTGGCATTGGTCTGCGCGAACACGGTTCCGGATCAACCCGAGGCATCCCGGTGCGGAAACCGGGACCAGATCGGCTTGTTCCAGCCAGGTGATCACACACCGGCGCCGGATGGACGTGTTTTCAATCCACACCTGGTGCTCGCCGCACCATCCGCAAGCGCGGTCTGGATCTCACCTTCGTTCATCAAGGAGTTTGGAGTGAAACTCCACCACAGCCTGCCGCCGCATCGTACGGTGGAAGGCGGCGTGCAAGGCCGCGCGCCCCCGCTTCATGCGGCGTGAATCCGGGCACGTTCCGCTTCTGGCGGCATAACGTGTTCCTTCACGCCCATCGGAATCCGTTCGTTTCGTTGTCGCCGATCATCCGGCACGGCAACGGAACCATTTCTAACAAACCGCCGCCCGGACCACCGGCCGGCATCCATTCCAACATTCCGAATCGCATGAACTTTCCCACATCCAATCCATTTCCCGCACCCGCGGCTTCATCCGCGGGCATCCTCAACCCCAACCCCGCGCCACTCCCATGATCCAGTGGCTTTTCCCAAAAATCATCGGCGGCAAGAACGAGCGCGAGGTCGCACGCATCCGGCCCACGGTCGCACGCATCAACGAAATCGAGGACGCGCTCCAACGCGAACCCGATGGAAAACTCCAATCCCTAACGGACGAATGGCGTCGCCATCTCTCGCGCTATCATCCGCTGGAACTGCCGACGAAGACCGCGCTCGAATCCATGGATGCGGACGCGTTGGTCCGTCTCGCGGAGTCTGTGGAATCCCGGTTTTCCCAGCTTCGCAGCGAGTTCTCCGGGTTGCCGATGAACGTCTCCGCCACGGTGGAATCGATCGAAGCCGCCGGGCACGCGTTTCATGAAATCGAAGCGCAATTCGCCAAACCGCGGGCGAAGTATCTCGATCGCATCCTTCCGGAAGCCTACGCCGTGGTGAAAAACGCGGCACGCAGGCTGTGCGGCCGCGAAATCCAAGTGAACGGCCAGACGATGACCTGGGACATGGTCCACTTCGATGTGCAGTCGATAGGTGGCATCGCATTGCACCGCGGATTGATTGCGGAAATGCAAACGGGCGAAGGCAAAACGCTCGTCGCCACTCTTCCCGTGTTTCTCAACGCGCTCAGCGGACTCGGCGTGCACGTCGTCACCGTGAACGACTACCTCGCGAAACGGGACGCCGAATGGATGGGTGCCTTGTTCCGGTTTCTCGGCCTCACCGTCGGGTGCATCCAGAATGACATGGAACCCTCCGAACGCCGGGAGGCCTATGCCTGCGACATCACGTATGGCACCAGCTCGGAATTCGGGTTCGACTATCTCCGCGACCATGGCATGGCCCATGATCGAAGGGAACTGGTCCAACGCGGCCACTACCTCGCCATCATCGACGAAGTGGACTCCATTCTCATCGATGAAGCGCGGACGCCGCTCATCATTTCAGGCCCCACGCCGCACTCGGAGCAACCCTACGAAACGCTGCTGGTTCCGGTGGAACAACTCGTCAAACGCCAGACATCGCTCTGCAACCAACTCGCCGAGGAGGTGAGCCGCCATCTGGCCGGAGGCGAACTAAAGCAGGCGGGAATCGCCTTGCTGAAGCTGAAACTCGGCCAGCCGAGAAACCGCAGATTCCTTCGTTTCATGGAGGATCCCGAACTGCGGCGATTGTTAGAGAAAACGGAGCTTTCCCATCAGCAAGGCGCGTTCAGAAACGATCTCCACAAGCTCAAGGAGGAACTGTTTTTCGTGGTCGATGAGAAACACCGGGATGCCGACCTGATGGAAAAAGGCCGGCGTTTCCTCGCTCCCGCCGATCCGGATTCCTTCACATTGCCGGACATCAATGCCGCCCTTGCGGCAATCAGCGCGGATCGCTCGCTCACACCGGAGCAAGCCGGCGAGGCCAAGCGTGGGGCGAGGATCCGCCTGGACGAACGCGCCGCGAGGATCCACGGCATTTCGCAATTGCTCAAAGCATACTGCCTCTACGAAAAGGACGTCCACTATGTGGTGAAGGATGGCAAGGTCACCATCATCGACGAGGGCACCGGACGCGAGATGGATGGCAGGCGCTGGTCTGACGGACTCCATCAGGCGGTCGAATCGAAGGAGCGCGTGTCGATGGAGAAGGAAACCCGGACCTACGCCACCATCACGCTGCAGAACTACTTCCGGCTCTATGAGAAACTCGCCGGCATGACCGGCACCGCGGAAACGGAAGCCGCGGAGTTTCATGACATCTATCAACTCGATGTCCTGCCCATCCCCACCAACCGGCCTAACAAACGCATCGACGAGAACGACCAGATCTTCAAGACCCGCCGGGAGAAGTTCGCCGCGGTGATCGCCCGCATCCGCCACGCCCACGCGGCGGGGCAGCCCGTGCTCGTGGGAACGGCCTCGGTCGAGGCTTCGGAAACATTGTCCCGCCTGCTCAAGCGGGAGAAGATTCCCCACGAGGTGCTCAATGCGAAGTTCCACGAGCAGGAAGCCGCGATCGTCGCGGGAGCCGGCCGCCGGGGTGCTGTCACCGTGGCCACCAACATGGCGGGGCGCGGCACGGACATCAAACTGGGCGAGGGCGTCGCGGAGCTTGGCGGATTGTTTGTCATCGGCACCGAACGCCACTCCTCGCGCAGGGTGGACCGCCAGTTGCGCGGTCGCTGCTCGCGCCAGGGTGATCCGGGACGTTCTCAGTTTTTCATTTCGCTGGAGGACGACCTCATGCGCAACCACGCCTCGCCGGACCGCATGGCCGGATTGATCGAGCGGAGCGAGGATGGAAGAACACCCAACACCTCGTCACTCGGCAAACTGGTCGAAACGGCGCAACGCCTGGTCGAACAGCGGGACTACAAATCCCGCAAGCGGGTGCTCGATTTCGACGACGTCATGAACCTCCAGCGCGGCATCGTCTATGGCTACCGCCAGGATGCGCTCATCACCGGGGACATCCGGAACATGGTCCGCGAGATCGTCAGCGAGACGGTGGCCGGCCAGGTGGCTTCGTTCGCGGATGGCATACTGACAGACCAGGCGTTCCGGGAGTGGGCGCGGACCCATCTGCTGTTGGATGACCTGCCGGACGATTGGGAAAACCACCCTCCGGAATCCATCGCCGCCGGAATCACGCGGAACGCGCTCGACGCCTACGAGCGGCGGGTCTGCGATCTTCCCAAGGAAATGTTAGAACGCCACGAGCGCCGGATGATTCTCGCGGCCGTCGATCAGGCATGGCAGGAGCATTTGGAAAACATGGATGAACTCCGCGAAGGAGTCTATCTGCGCAGCCAGGGCCAGAAGGATCCCCTCGTGGAATACAAGAACGAGGCCTACGAACTGTTCTCAGACCTGATGGAATCCATCAAACAGGATGCCTTGCGGAATTTGTTCCAGTCCACTGTTAGATCCGCCGCTCCGGAAACCGCGCCGCCGGATCCCACGACGATCCGTTTCCCGGCAAGCCCGCCCGCATCCGTCCCACCCGCCGGCAGGAACGCACCGTGCGGCTGCGGATCAGGCACGAAGTTCAAACACTGCTGCGGCCGCATCCGATGAGACAAACCCGGGAGCCGTCAGTTCATCCGCCACAGGGTGAAGTTCAGAAACGCAGCGAAGGACACCCACGCCAGATAGGGTGCCAGCATCCATCCTGCGATCCTGTTGACGCGCAGGAACGCGGTCATCGTCACCAGAATGGCCAGCCAAAGGACGATGATTTCCACCAAGGCCCAGCCAAGGGCGTGGGCGCCGAAAAAAATCGGCGTCCACGCGGCGTTGAGCGCGAGTTGGATCAGATAGAGCCACGCGGCGGACTTCCACCCGGCACGTTTCCACACCAGCCATGCCGCCACCGCCATGAGAAGATAGAGAAAGGTCCACACCGGACCGAAGATCCACGCAGGTGGATTCCAAAACGGTTTGTTCAGTGCCGCATACCAGGCCCCCGGAAGCGTCAGCACGCCGATTGCGGGCGCGCAAAAGGTCACCACGATGAAACCGAAAAGACCGAGCACGGCAACCAATCCGCTGTGCCGGGACTTACTGGGTCGCTGGTTTTCCGCTGCAAGTCGTTTCACGGTGGTCTCTAGGAATTGAGCAGGATGAGCAACAGCACCGCTGTTCCGAGTATGCCCATGATCAAACCGAAAATCGCCCGCCCCATCCCATATTTCCGCTTCTCCGCGCCCTTGCTCTTTTGGATGTCGAGAATCGCGATGATCGAAACAATCAACGCAAGCGGTGCGGGTAGAACCACCAGGCTGAAAAGCCCCAGATACCCGGCGGCAATCGCCCATACGGACCGGCCCATCGGCAGAAGCATCCGCATGCCAGCGCTGTCTTCCATTCTCGTCGGTGCCGGTCCATGGTGTAGAGGCGGCGGGACATTGGATCGACGCGCGAACCATTCACTGAGTGGCCGCCAGCTTTCCATTCCGTCGGTCCAGTAAAGATCAGCCTGTTGAAGTTTTCCGGAGGCAACCATGGATTGAACCTCGGTCTCCGCGAAATTCCCGATCTGCACGCCGTTCCGGGTAATGTGGATTTGTTTCATGATGGGTGGTTTCCCTGCCTTGAGAATGGATGCGATTTCACACTTCCGCGGTTTGAAGCCACCTGGATTCCCCGTTCAATGGCATGCGGACAGGATTCCGGATACAGCCCTCCAGTCACTGCTATTTTCACCGAAAAAACCGGCAGGCAGGCCACCGATTCTCTATCAGATCGGCGGGATTGGACACAATACGGGCACACCCCGCCCCACCGGACACAAAAAATCCCGAGGCCTTTCAGCATCGGGACTTTTCACTCCATTCCGGAGATGGTGCTCGAAAGAGGACTCGAACCTCCACGGGTTACCCCACTAGATCCTTAGACCGTTGAGGATCTCGTAACTTATTGATCTTTAGGTGCCATTTTTCACCTCATACAGATTATTCTGGCCATTCGCGCACATAAGGGCACTATAGGGCACTGTTTTTGGCCCCGCATATGCCCAGACGTCCCAGCCTCGAACCGATCTTCGACAAGCGCCGAAACCGTTGGCAGGTGAATGTCCCGCCAAGTCATTCGGATTCCGGAAAGCGAACGCGTTCTTACCATAAGACCCGGGACAAGGCTCGCGCCTTCATCGAAGGACTTCAAGGGAAGACACCAGCCGCAACCATTCCTCCGACACTTGCGATGGAGGCCGACAAAGCACGGGCACTCCTGGCACCTCACAACCTCGATCTGGTTCAAGTCGCCCAAATCTTTGTTGAAGCCCAGAAACTGCTCAAGGATACGGGTGGCAGCTTGATTGATGCCGCCAAGGAATACCGGAAGGCGTGGGAAAGCCGGAACTCCTCCAACACCTTCGGTGCCGCAGTCACCGCCTACCTGGATTCACGCCAGAATCTCAGGGAACGCACACTGAGTTCCTACAAATACACGCTGGAGAGTGTGTTCAAACCTCTCGCGGACATGACCATGGCCGACATCACCACCAGCGACCTGGCAGCCCCTCTTGCCAACAAGGGGGCAACCGCGGCCCGCATGCACCAGAGGAATCTCGGTGGATTCTGGCGGTGGGCATCGAAACCACCTCGCTCATGGGCAAGCACCGAGGCCCTGCAAGCACTGGAAACACCCCGGGGTTCCTCTGATGCCGACATCCAGATTCTGAGCCCGGATGACGTGAAGGCCCTGTTGGCAGCCGCGGAAGTAGAAGATTCCGCAGCAGCCGTTGCTTACGCGATTGCCGTTTTCGGCGGCGTCCGCATGGCCGAACTGGAACGGCTCACCTGGGGTAATGTGAAGGAGGATCACATCGAGATCGGCAAAGACATCGCGAAAAAGCACTCCCGAAGATTGGTCCCCATCTGCCCGACCCTTCGCCAATGGATCGACACTTACCGCGGCGAAGCCGAATCCTCGGACCAGATTGTCCCGGCTAACTGGGCGGATATTTCAAAGAGTGTTCGTCGCCGCGCCGGTTGGGCGGTTGTGGCAAGGTTGTTGGCGGACTCTCCGGAACCAACCCGTGGACCGTGGCCGGGCAATGCCTGTCGCCACACCTGCGCGAGCGTTCAGGTTGCGATTGGCACGACACTTGAGGATCTCACCTTCAAATTCGGTCACAGTGGCGGACATGATATTCTTCGGGCTCATTACGTGGCACGCCTGACCAAGAAGGATGCCATCAAGATCCTGCGCGTAGGTCCCAACGGCTCTACCGTGGACCTGCCCGGGTTGGAGAACAAATCGAAGATCCAGAAGCCAAAGGGCAAAAAATCCACCAAGTAATCCCCTACCCCTTCTCCGACTTCCCCTGCCTAACGACGGTGACCGCCTGAGGAACCTTCAGTCCATCGAGCAGATTCCCAGGCGTGCACTTCAGCACGGCTGCCAGCACGACGATCTCACCATCGTTCACCGCCCGCACTCCGGTTTCGACTTTCGTCAAGGTCACGCGGGACAAATCCCAACCCCGCCTCTGACATGCGGCGGAGAGCTGGTCCTGCGTGAGGTTGCGGGATTCCCGCATCCTTCGCACCCGATCACCGATGATGTTGAGATTTGCCATTGTTCCGTTCCCGGAACTTGACGTTAGCCCCTCCGCCATGCTCTGTGTGTTCCGCACGCGTTACAATGCTGGCGCGGTGGCCTGGCCCTTCGCAAACACGTCAGACGGGTTCATCCACCGGAATTCAACCAACAACGAACAGAACCATGCAACGAATCCTGATCATCGCCGCCTCCGATCTCGCTGCCACCGCCATCGCCAACGTCACCGCCGCCATCGCCACTGTCACCGCCACCAGCACCACCACCGCCACCGCTGCCACCGT
>DAISZP010000167.1:0-10728 GCA_036824745.1 Luteolibacter sp. | reverse complement strand
GTAGGAGTTCGCGGCGTTGAGGATGACCGTGTTGTTGTCGGTGGGGGCCGGGCCGATGACGAGCTTGCGCGAGCCTGCGGTGATGGCGCTGTTGATGGTGACGGTGCGCCCGCTGCCGTAGAAGTGCAGTTCGTTCACCGCCGAACCGCTGGCCGTAATCGTGCCGCCGCTGGCGAAGGTGATGTCACCGTTGACCGCGTTGATTTCCGCCCGGT
This sequence comes from Luteolibacter sp., assembly GCA_036824745.1. Taxonomy (GTDB): domain Bacteria; phylum Verrucomicrobiota; class Verrucomicrobiia; order Verrucomicrobiales; family Akkermansiaceae; genus Luteolibacter. The sequence goes on along the minus strand of DAISZP010000167.1, from coordinate 10,513 downwards.
TGGTGCCGGTGGTGGCGGCGAAATCGATCGGGGCGTTGATGGTAACCAGCCCCGTGCTCTGGTTCTCGATCTTGGCTTGCGTGCCGCCGTTGTCGTAGAGCGAAATGACCGCGCCGCCGGAATTGTTCAGCGTCCATGCGCTGGTGCCGGTCCACAGCAGCATGTTCATGCTGGTGTTCGAATTGACGGTGTTCGTCGTTCCGGTCGATCCGCCGAAGGTGAGTGTTCCGTAGGTCGGAGCGGTGTTCGATCCCCAGTTGGTGGAATCGCTCCAGTTGAAGGGGGCGGAACCATCCCCGTCCCAGAAGTTGTCCGCCATGGCGGCTCCACCGCAACTCAAGGCGATGGCGAAGGGAAACAGTTGATTTCGGAGAAACGGGAGGGATTTGAGTTTCATGAAAATACAGTGGGCGCGTGCAAACGGAGGAACACTTTGGGTGTACACTCCGTGCATGCGCTGACAAGGAGGATGGTCGGTTGGACGCGGCGAATTTCTGTAAATTTAAATGGTACAGAATTCGCCGGATCCGCTGGCTCCCCGCTGATTTCCCTCGTTGCCCTTCCTCAAACGGAAGGTGCCTTTTCATCGCCCGGCGGCGGTTCAATCAAACGAGAGCCCTTGAACTTCCTTGAGCTTGAGCTTCGCGCCGGCGGCGGATTTCACCGGGCGGCCGGCGATGACGAGATCGCTGATGCGGACGCTGGAGATGCCCTGATCGGAATCGTAACCGGAAAATATCGAACCGCTACGGGGCTCCGTGAGGCAATGCAGGCCGCGGATGCGGACCTTGCGGATGGATCCGCGGTTTGCGGAAAACTTGTCGTGTTCCTGCGGCGAGGGCACGAACCACTGTCCCTTGTTGTCATGGGCGGCAGGGTCCTGGTTTTCATTCGGAATCCCGGCGCGCTTCGAGTTGTTGCGGCGGTAGGGAGCCGGGCAGTCGTCGCTGTAGATCGAGAGTCCCACGTAAAAATCCAACAACTCGTCGGTGTCTTCCACGCGCACGTTTTCGATGAGTACGTCCTCGATGGCCGCGCGGTCCGCGTTGTGGATGCTGATGGCGGCTCCGCGGCGGACGTGGATGATGTCGCAATCCTTCAGTGTCACGCCCTTGAGTCTGTCCGCACGGAGTTCGAAGCCGATCTCGAATGCGTTGCCCGGCAGGTCGTTCCAAAACACCGAGCGGGTGACGCTGATGTTTCCGATCTCGTCGCCGGCGATGCGCGGGGCCTTGGTGCCGTTGAGCACTTCCGGATCGGTCATGTGTTCTAACGGAATACCCTTCACGCGCGGCGGAAACAACGCCTTCACCGCGATGCAGTCGTCCGAGTTCCGCCAGAAGCAATCGCTGATGGAAACGTTCTTGCTGTATTCGATGTCTGTGCCGTCGCAGTTCGCCCGCCAGCCGAGCACGCGGACGTTGGTCATGCGGATGCCGTCCGAACCACTGAGATGGATCGACCAACCGTGGGAATCGATCAGCAGGAAATCCGATAGAGTCACGCGCGAGCAGTTCCGCACGACGAGCGTGTTGGTTTTCCTTTTCCGCGGGCGGCAATCGAGGATGCCCGGACCGCGGATGGAAATGTTAGAACCATCGAGCGCGTGGATGGTCCCATGCACGACGGCACCGCCCTCCAAGTACATGGTTTCCCCATCGCGCAGCACGATCTCGCCGGCCTCGTGGGTCTTGCCTGCTTCGAAATACCGGACCTTGGGAGCGTTTTTCGCCGGCCGGTCCTTTTCCGGTCCGTTGGCGAAAACGAACAGCGGATGATCGAGATCGCCGTCCATCTCCACGCTCAGATTTCGTGGCGCGTCCAGAGTGAAACCGCAGTTCGTGCCCTCAAGTTCCGCGCGCAGGCCGGAGCTTAATGGCCGCACCACCACCTTGTTCGGCGCTTTTTTCAACGTGACCTCGATTTTCACCGGGCCATCCATCCCGAACGAAAGCACGTGCCCGACCTTGGTCTCCAACACCGGCACCGGTCTCCCGTCCACCGTCGCCTGATAGATCCCGCTCACCGGGAGATCCGCTGGAAAGTCGTATGCGATGACTCCCGCCCGCAGGGTGTGCGCCGCGAGGATGCTGATGACCAACGTTGCAAAATAGTGCAATTGCATGAGGGGGACCCGCTAGCAGCCTTATCCGCCGATGACAAGGGAAAGGGGAGCGAGGACCGGAGTTTGAGGAGGGATGCTGAGTGTCGGCGAACGGTTCGGCGGGAATTAGATCATCGCCTGAAGCGCGGTTTCATCGATGATGGGTACGCCGAGTTTTTCGGCTTTGTCGCGTTTTGAGCCACCGCCTTCGCCGGCGAGAACGTAGTGGGTTTTGGCGGAGACGGAGCCGCTGACCTTGCCGCCCTTGCTCTCGATGAGGGCTTTCATCTCGTCGCGATCCATGCTGAGAGTGCCGGTGATGACGAACGTTTTGCCGGCGAGCGGCAGGGCTGATAGATCGGCTTCGGCGGCAATGGGCAGGTAGTTGTCCGAGACGGGATCGATGCCGAGTTCGTGGAAACGCGTGAGAACCGATTGGCCGGCGGCGGACTGGAAAAAGGCGGTGACGCTTTCCGCCACGGCGGGGCCGACGTCGCCGGTGATGTTTAATTTTGTCAGGTTCTCGTTCTTCTTTTTCGCATCGGCGCGTTTGTCCGCGAGCAGTTCTGCTAGAATGGGGGAGCCTGGGATTTCAGTTAGGCGCTGATGAAGGCGCGAGAGCTCCTTGGCGGCGGATTCGCCTAGCTGGCGGATGCCCATGGCGAAGAGCCAGCGGTTGAGCGGTTTGGATTTCGCGGCTTCGAGCGCGGCGAGCACCTTGGTCGCGTTCTTCTCGCCGAAGCGGCGTGGTGCCTCATCAGTGCCGAGGTTGAGATTGGCGAGAACGGGCTCCGTTAGATCGAAAAGATCGAGCGGTGTCTTGCAATGGCCGTGGCGGACCAGGGCCTCGGCCACGGTTTCGCCGAGACCTTCGAGATCGAGCGCCTTGCGTGAGGAGAAGTGTGAGATGCGCGTGATCGCCTGGGCAGGGCATTGGAAATTGGTGCAGCGCCAAGCGACAAAACCTTCCTCTTGTGAGATCGGACCGTTGCAGGACGGACACTTGCCACCGACGTGATCGAAGATGGAAAACGTGGCCGCGCTGCTAACAGACTGGGTCACCTTGACGATGGCGGGAATGATTTCACCGGCTTTCTCGACGAGCACGCGGGCTCCGATGTGGATTTCTTTGCGATCGATCTCGTCCTGGTTGTGCAGCGTGGCGCGGGAAACCGTGGAGCCGGAGATGAGCACGGGCGTGAGTTCGGCGACGGGTGTTAGAACTCCGGTTCTGCCGACCTGGATGCTGATGTTTTCCAGCGTGGTTTCCTTTTGTTCCGGAAGAAACTTATAAGCGGCGGCCCAGCGAGGCGCGCGCGAAGTGAAGCCGAGTTGTTCGCGTTCGGAGCGGTCCAGCACTTTCACCACCGCTCCGTCCGTGCCGTAGTCGAGCGTGTGGCGGTGTTCGTTGATGCGGGCGACGGCGGCTAACAGCTCGTCGAGATTCCGCGCGGTGATGATCGGATCGTTGTGGGGGATGCCGAGGGTTTGCAGCAGCGCGTGGAAATCGTGTTCCGTTTCTAACGGATCACCGTCGTATGCCCCGAGTCCGTGGGCGAGGAAGGCGAGCGGACGTTTGGCGGCGGATTTCGGATCAAGTTGCTTGAGTGTGCCGGCAGTGGCATTGCGCGGATTGGCAAAAGTGGGCAGTCCCGCTTCATCGCGCTCGGCGTTCATCGCCGCGAAGGCCTCGTTTGGCATGAAAATCTCGCCGCGGACTTCGAGGAGGGCCGGAGTGTTTCCACGGAGCTCCAGCGGCACGCTGCGGATGGTGCGGACGTTGTGGGTGATGTCGTCGCCGGTGGTGCCATCGCCGCGGGTGGCGGCGTAGGCGAGTTTTCCGTTCCGATAGAGCAGGGAAACGGCGACGCCGTCGATCTTCGGTTCCACGGTGACGGCGATATCATCGCGGCCGAGGTTTTTTCGAAGCCTCTGATAGAAATCGATGAGTTCCTGTTCGGGGCGGTCCGTGCCGGCTTTGGCCATGGCCTCGGCGCCGAGCTCGAACACGTCGTCGATGGAGCGCATCGGCACGGCGTGGGTGATTTGTTGGAAACCCTCGATGGGTTTGCCTCCGACGCGCTGGGTGGGCGAGTTCGGATCGGCGAGATCCGGGTGTTCCGCTTCGAGTTTTTCAAGCTCGCGGAAGAGCTTGTCGTATTCCGCGTCCGAGATTTCCGGGGTGGCGCGGTTGTAGTAGAGCTCGTCGTGGTGACGGATCGTTTCCCGCAACTCGCGGATGCGTGACGCGGGGTCGGGCTGCTTGGAATTGGAGAATGCGAACAGGTCCAGATCGGCCATGCGGCGAGTTTCGCGGATGCGGCGGGCCGGTCAAGGAAGCTCGACGGGTTTCACCTCGTCTTTGGAGAAACGCACGACGACCTGATACTTGTCCCCTTCGCGGGCGGCACCGAGCTGGGCGCTGCCGATGGGATCGAGTTTCCAGAGGTGGGTGGGGGAGAAGGCTCCTTCCGGGATGCTGCTGATGCGCAGGGCGGTGTCTCCGACCACGGCCTTGCCTTGGAGCGAGGAGAGCAGCTCGATGAATTGCTTCCAGCAGGGTGTTAGCTTGGCGGCGAGGTCGGAGGCGGGCAGCGCTTCGGTTTGCAGGGTGATCTCCTTGAGTTGATTGGAGTCGGTCCAATCGAAATAGAGCACGGCGTCCATTTCACCGACTTTCTGTTTGGTGCGGAACACGCCGTTGAGACCTGAGCGGCCGATGAAGGTCTCGTCGGTGGTCATTTCGACGAACTTGCTGGCCTTGAGTTTGGTGAGAACGGTGTCTCGGTCGTCGCCGAACTGGAGTTTGTCGAAAACCGCACCCTTGGGAGGGGCTTCGACGGGGGCTTCTGTTTGCGGGGCGGTGCTTGCGGGCTTGAGAGGATGGTTGGCGTCCAGCCAGGTGCGGTCGTCCGGGTGGAGTTGATCCACGGGAATGGAAACCGATTTGCGGTCCGCGCGGACGATGGTCACGCTGGAGGAGTCCCGTTTGAGGAACTCGCCTTGGATGCTGCGCTGGCCGTCGGCGCTTTTCCATGAGCGGGATTGGGCATTGAGTGCGGCAGTGGAGAGAAGCAATGGAATGAGGAGTTGTCTGAAAGTCATCTGGAGTGGAGATGTGGACCAAGAACCACCGTGGCGGGGCAAAGTTGCGGAATGCGGGCGATGGATCATTGCATGATCCGGAGGTCGCGCGCGCGATCGCCATGGGCTTGTGAGGAGATCAGTTCGAAAACCGGCGTGGGCACGTATCGTTTCACGGTTTCCTCCCATCCGGTGGGGCCGATCAGGCTCTTGACCATGTTGGACGAGACTTCCGCGATGTCTCGCGGAGGCATGAGGAATACTGTGGTGATCTCAGGGGCCATGTCCGAGTTGATGTGGCGCATCACGCGTTCGTATTCGTAGTCGTTGGGGGAGCGGATGCCGCGCAGCATGTATTTCGCGCCCTTTTTGCGCGCGTAGTCCACGAGGTAGCGGTTGTCGAAATGGGCGATGACGAGCCGCTCGCTGGGCGGGGTAGAGGCGCGCAGCAAATCCAGGCGCTCTTCGACGGTGAAGGAATAACGCTTCGAGGGATTCGAGCCGATCGCCACGATCAGGCGGTCGAACATTTCCAATCCTTGTTCGATCATCCACAGATGACCGTTGGTGGGTGGGTCGAAGGAGCCGGCGTAAACCGCGGTGCGCATCCGCGGAGCATAGTCGGGAATCTCCCGGACTGAAACCGCAAATTCGGAATGGCGGTGATTCGGCGATTTCATGGGATATGACGAGCATCGGGACTTGCGGAAAACGACAAGCAGCGGGTAGATTCGGGTCTAACATGAAGCCCCGTGATATCCAGCGCTCGGTGAAGTCCCTGCGGTTCGATCGATCCGCGGGCGATGCGCCGTCGATGGGGCGGGTGAGCCGCGTGCCGGGGACCGGGAGGGCGAAGGGAACCCGCCGGCGGCGGCGCAAGGATCATGAGGGAAGGGGTGAGCGGGGAAACCGACACCGCAGGAACCGCCACCGGGTGATCGTCGCGTGGTCTGCCACATTCGTGCTGATCGCCCTGGCTGCGATGGCCGCCGCCATCTGGTTTTGGACGGCAGACAACATGAACCGCGGAGTCACCGTGGTGGCGGACAAGTCGGACGCGGGGCGCGAGCGGGTGGAGTCGAAGTTTCCCTCTCCGCCTCGCGAGGTCGCGTTGGATTTTGTCAAACGGGCGCTCAAGGTACGCTCGGCGGAGGAGGTGGCGACCTATTTCCGGCCGGGCCTGCACAAACCCGGGGAGATCATCGGTTTCCTCAACACTTGGGAATCCGCCGAAGGCACGGACGCCAAGTTCATGTGGGTGAGCAGTGTGGACGCCAATGGGTTGCTGATCGATGGGGTGGAGGTTTACTCCCAGAAGGAGGAGGATTCGAAGTACCGCATCGCCTTGCTGACTCCGGATGAAAAAGGCCGCTGGCTGATGGACTTCGAGGCATTCGCGCGTCCGATGAGTCCGCCATGGAAGGAGTTTCTTGCAGGAAATCAGGCGGAGGCCACAGTCCGTGTGCTGATCAGGGCGGACCACTACTTCAACGGAAAGTTCAATGATGAAACCGCATGGAGTTGTTTCCGCATGGACAACCTGGAGATGGAAACCCCAATGTATGGGTATTGCGCGGTGAATTCGCCCCAAGCGAAAGCCCTGCGGGAAATCCTTTCGAAATCCGTGCCTTTGGCAGGTCAGGTGAGCAGCCAGAGGGTCACCTTGAAAATTGTCCGTCCCACCGGGGCCGAGCGGTCCCAGTTTGAAATCCAGCGTGTGATCGCGGAGGACTGGATCGTCACGGAGCGGGCCTTTGACGAGGGCTACCATTGACCCGAATGGAGGGCCTCTCGGGGCTTGCGTGACGGCCCGGAGGCTCATTATTCTCGCCGGCATGTGGATTTCTGGAGGAAGAATGTTGCTGCTGGCCGCCCTGTGCACCTTGTTGACCCAATGTGGCGGCAGTTCCGGCATGGGAAATCTCGGCGGCCCCACAGTGGAGGAGAGAAACGCGAAAATTTCGTCAGAACCCACCGGCAGCTTCTTTTATGGCAGACGATACTTCGTCGAGAAAACCCGCTTCTGGGGCTACCTCAGGGAACCCCGCCAGCCGTGGAGCCGGGCGAAGCTCGTGATCATGGACGAGCGGCAGAAACACAACCCGGACCGCTTGTCTGAAGCCGGCCCGGCGGGACAACGGTATGCGTACGACAACAATTTCGAATACCGCATCCGCGGCCGCTACACCGGACAGACTGCCTACGATCCGAACAGCAACCAGTTCCTACCCGTCTTCCAGCTCACCAGCTATGAATTGTTAGACCGGCAGCCCGGTTGGTTGTTCCGTCCGGACGACCGTTATGACCGGTTCCGAATCACGATGGTTCCTCGTTGAGGAGCCGGAGAAAAACCCACCGACATGAAACCCAGACAGATCCGGCGGGACATATCGTCCCGTCATTCGCGAGATCTTGGAAACGCGCCGAATCTTGGCCGGATTTCCAAGTTGCGGGGGAGCGACCGGGTGCAGGCGGGACGTGTCCGGCAGGTGGAGTCCCCGTTCCGCCGCTATCGGACGGTGGGTTTCGCCGTGTTGTCGGCGGTCGTGGCTCTAACCGTCATCGTCGCCGGCGCGTGGACCGGGTTGAGGTTGCGTTCCCGGTTTGTTCCCACGGAGCTTCAGGCTTCCCAATCCCGGATGACGGAGGATCAGGTGCGGATCGTTTCCAAGGTCAAATCACCCACCGAGGAGCAGGCTTTGGATCTGGTGTTGGATGCGTTGAAGAGCCCGGATGTGAAAACGGTGGAGGAGAAGTTCCGCCTCTCGGACACGCCGGCCGCCGAAGCGGTCCGGTTCCTGCTGGAAACCAAGGCTGCGGCGTTGGAATCCTCCAATCTGCGCTGGCTTGGAAGCGCGGATATCGAGGGCCAGCTGATGGAATGCGTGTTCATCAATGGTGCGGATGGCGATTCGAAATCCGGTCGCAATGTTTTCCTGGTTCCGGATGAAAAAGGGAAGTGGAAGGTGGATTTCGAAGCATACGCGAGAACCAGCAAACCGGATTGGAAGGAGTTGTTGGACGAGCGCGCCGAGACCGCGAAAGTGCGGGTGTATGTGGCGGCGGATTCGTATTACAACGGGCCATTCGCCGAAGAATCCGCATGGAATTGTTATGGCATGACTTCGCCGGAAGCCAGCAAGCTGCTGCCCGAGGAACAGCGGTTGATGTATGGTTACTGCCGCAAGGATTCACCGCAGGCCAGAGCCCTGAGGAGAGTGGTTTCTCCGGAGAATCCGATCATGCGGGTAACGCTGGAGATCAAACGCACGAAGGTGGAGGACAAGCTTCAGTTCGAAATCACCCGGGTGTTTTCCGAAGACTGGGTGGTTCCCGACAAGCCGTTTGACGAGAGGTTCCTCTGAAACAAGAACGCCGCGCTCCCGTGACGGAAGCGCGGCGTTCTGAGATAGCGGGAATCAGGAGTAGGAGGACTCCACGCGCTTCGCGACATCGCGATAGCTGTAGTCCACTTCGTAGATCTGCTTGAAGCAGTCCAATGCGTTGACCTTGTCGCCCATCTCTTCGTGGATGAGGCCCTTTTCGTAGAGCACTTCCTTTTTCACTCCGTCCATCGCGTGGAGGTCGGCGAGGGCGTCGGACAACTGCTTGATCGAAAGGTCGAACATGCCCTTGGCCTTGAACGTGCGGCCTAACAGAAGCAGCACCTTGGTGCGGATGTGCGGGTTGCGGGTGGCCTGCTGGAGATGGGGAATGGCGGCGCTGAAGTCACCGATGTTGTAGAGCGCGCTGCCGAGTTCGAAACGGAGGTGCGGATCGGTCGGGTTTTGATCCACGCGGCGCTGGGTTTCCGTAACCTGCTCGGCAAGACGGTCGGCGCGGCGGGCTTCGAGAGCGGCCTTGAGTTCCTCGTTGTCCGGATCTTCGGCCACGGCGACTTCGAGGGCCTTGAGGTCGGCGTCGATCGCCTTGTCCTTCATTGCGGAGGCCTTGGCCGCGAGCGCGACGTCACCGTTGCTCAGCGAGTGGGCCCACGAATAGAAAGACTGGGCGTTGTGCCAATCTTCGAGTTGTTCGTAGAGACCGGCGAGGTCCTTGACGGTGGCGAGATGATTCGGATCCTCGTTGTATTTTTCGATGACCCTGTCGCGGCGCTCCATCAGCTGGTCTTTGGTCAGACCGGTGCGCGAGGCTTTTTCCAGTTCTTCGAACTGGCCTTGGTCCTTCATGAGCGAGCGCATGTCGGCGTTCTCATCCCACTTGGCTTTCTGCATTGAAGCACGCGCCGAGGCATCTTTGGAGCCCTTGATGGCCACGCCGTCGGTGGGGTGGTGCTTGATGATGTCGTTGTAAACTTCCGCCGCGAGCATCGGTTGTTCGCGGCTGATGTAAAACGAAGCGAGCTTGTGGAGGAGCTTGGCGTTTTCCGGACTTCCCTGACGGATGGTTTCCAGGGCGAAGGCGGCGGTTTCAAACATCTCAAGCTTCACGCAGGTGTCGAAGAGAAGCTCATTGGCCTGATCGTTGAGCGGATCCTTCTCGAGTTCCTTCTCGATGAGCGGCAGGGTGCCTATGGGGTCTTTCTTGGCTGGTCCCTGGAGTTTCATCGCCCCCATGCCGCCGGTCTGGAGACCGAAGAAGCTGCTTTTTTTCTTGGCTCCTCCGGCGATCTGCAACTCGCATTTGCGGAGCAGTTTGCGCGCTTCGACGAAGCCCGGCGCGTCCTTGAGAACTCCCTGAAGGAGCGAGACGGCGTAGGTGGGATTGGATGCCTGAACGGCGGTGAGAGACTTCAGCCAGAGCGGCTTCAAATTCGGCGGGAGTTCTTTTTCAGTGATCTCGGGCATGGCAAAAGACGGAATTGCGGTTTTTTGGGGGCCACCGGACCTTGCGAGCGGCGCGTGGGAACTTGGACGGTGTGCGACGGCTTGGCAAGCATGTGTGATGCAGAAAAGATTCCCGGCTGTGACGAATCGTGTTTTTGGGATTGCTGGCGGATAGGGGATTCGCTACCGACACGCCGTCAGTCCGCGTTTCCGCGGATGGTTCAAGATTCCAGCAAATACCATGCCTCCTCGCCCACAGAATTCCGGACGCCGTCCTTCCTCAAACAATCGCGGTCGCGGCGGTCGCGGCGGTCCGCCGAAACGCCAAGCTCGCGATGGTGAGGAAAAAGCGGTGGAGGTCGATGGCGAGATTTCCTCCGTGCTTGCCGGCACCATGTTCCGCGTCCGTCTTGAAAGCGGCCACGAGGTGCTGGCCCACATTTCCGGGAAAATGCGCAAGCGTTTCATCCGCCTCGTCGTGGGTGACAAGGTGAAGATGGAAATGTCCCCCTACGATCTGACGAAAGCCCGGATCGTT
>DAISZP010000166.1:1227-10733 GCA_036824745.1 Luteolibacter sp. | reverse complement strand
GGTGGATTTCACCCGCAAGGCACCGTCGGTATCGCCGGTGTTCTTGAGGTAAGTGCGGTACCACTCGCCCATCGCGGTGTAGGCGGCGCGGTCCTCGATGAGGAGGATCAACATCTTCTTGTCGCCCCAGTTCTGGCGGAAGTCCATGTGGACGAAGGCCATGCCATACCACATGCGTTCGGCCGTTTCCGCGATCGCCTGGGGTCGCACGTCTCCGGCGGTGGCGATGAGGAAATTCGGAGTCTCAAACATGTCGAAGCCCTCGGACGGCCCTTCGGGAAACATCAGCTTTCCTTCCAGTTTCTTGAAGGTGGAGGTGTCGATGCGCACATCCTTTTCCACAAGCCCGGGTTTTCCTCCGGTGATGATGGATGCATCCGCTCCGCCGAACTCCACCAGGTGCTCGCGGTCGGCGATGCTGAGGTCCTCGGCCTTGAGTTTGACCTGCTTGGCGTCCTTGCCGATGAGGGTCACGTTCACTCCATCGACCCCGCCGAGGGTCGCCTCCAAGGTCCCGCCCTTGCGGGAAGTCCAGATTCTCATTTCCGCCGCATCCAGCGACGCGACTCCCAATCCCGCGACAAACGCCCAAGCGATGAACCTTTTCATATTCAAAGCGCGAGGCTAGCGGAGCCAATCGGCCCGGCAATCTATTTTTCCCCGCGGATTGATAGAACCGGCCTTCAACGCCGGCGTTTTTCGCGGATGTATCCGGCGAGCACCTGGATCTGATCCTGTGTGAGAAACACCTTGTTCGGCGGCATCCCGGCCTCGGTGATCCCCTCGCCGATGACGCGTTCGAGATCGGAATCGGACTTCGCCCATTTCCAATCTCCCTGGAGCAGATTGCGCTGAAGCCCTCCCGCGAGGCCCGGCCCGTGGCAGGAAACGCAGTAGAAACCGACAAGTTTTTCCGGGTCCTTCAGCCCAGGTCCGGGAGCCACCGGGATTTCCTCCTTCGGCGCGTTCGGATCCAGGGTTTCCAAGCTTCCCTTCGAATCGGCGATGATGCGGATGATCTTGTCCTCCTGATCCCGCGCCCTTGCTTCCGGTGGATCGTGCATGGAGGAGGATAGCCAGATCGAGCCGTCGGGAGCCTCCACCAGGAAGCGGATCCTGCCCCACTTGCGGTGGAAAAAGCGGTCCACGGACACCGGTTGGCCGGAGGCATCGAGGGCAAAGCGCCAGATCGACTCACCGCGAAGAGTCGCCATCAACAGCGTGCCACGGAGCTCGGGAAACCCGTTGCCCTGATAGAAAAGCAGCGCGCCCGGTCCGGTGGACGGCGTGATTTCGCAGCGCGGGGTTTCCATGCCCTCCGCACGACGTTGATGGGAAATGGCGGGCCAGCCGTAGTTTCGGCCTTTTTCGATGAGGTTGAGTTCATCGCCATCCTGCGGTCCGTGTTCGGAGGAATACAAACGGTTCGTTCCCGGCTGGAACGCGATGCCCTGCGGGTTCCGATGACCGTATGAGTAAATCTCGGGCAGAACTCCGGGTTTTCCGACAAACGGATTGTCCGCGGGAATGCCGCCATCCGGCTTGATGCGCAGGATTTTCCCGTCGGCATGATCGAGCAACTGCGAATCCGGCGGCCGGTTCGCATCGCCCGTGGTCACGTAGAGCAGGCCATCCGGTCCGAACTTCAACCGGCAGCCCGTGTGATTTTCCCACGCGGGGATTCCCTTCAACAACACCTTCGGCTCCACCAACTCGTCCCCCGCAAGGCGATATCGCGAGACACGGAGCTCGAATCCATCACCGAGCGGTTGATTATAGGCCACGTAAACGAACGCGTTTTTCGAAAACTCCGGATCGATCGCCAATCCAAGCATCCCCATCTTGATGCGCTGGGACACCGGAATCGTGAGCAGCGGTTTCGTTTTCAACTCCATGCCAACGAACATCCGCACCTTGCCATCCCGCTCGGTGAACAGGGCGCGCCCGTCCGGCAGAAACACCAGCTCCCACGGCACATTGAGCCCCGTGGCGAGGGTTTCAATGCGATGCGGCGTCAGCAGGACCGCGTTTTGCGGGACTTTCACCGCCAGCAAGGGGGACTCATCCGCAAGCGCGACGCCCGCGCTTAGAATGGCGATGGAAATGGTGTTCGCTTTCATCTGATGAGGGGATATTCTGAACCATGCGGGGATTCGTGCATAATTCCCCGTTCGGGGCGTTTCTTGTGGTTTATCCATTGGACATCGGAGGAACCCTGACTCTATTGTGAAATACTGCCCTTGGGGCTCATGGGAATGTTCGTGCCCCCGGAACGACGACTCCCGAAATCGCATCGCGCCAGGCGAATTCGCCACACCAAACTGGAGGCCATTGTCATGAATCTATATCCCACAAGAACCATCCGGGAAATCAATCAGTACGTCCGCATCCCGGCGGACAACGTCCATCTCCTCGCCGACCTCCACGTCCCCGAGGAATCCAGCTCGCTCGTCATCCTCGCCAATGACGGATGCAGCAGAAACCATCCCCGTGTCCGGCATGCGGCCCGATTTTTGCGCGAGAAGGGAATCGGAACGCTGGCCTGTGATCTTCTCACCGACGACGAATCCGGCGAAGACGACACCTTGCCGGAGGACGAACACGATGTCGCTCTGTTAGGTCGGCGGCTCGTCGATGTCACCCGCTGGCTTCAGAACAACCGCGAGACGGAAGACCTGCGCATCGGATACTTCGGAGCATGTGCCGGAGCCGCCGCTGCCATCATCGCCGCAGCCGAGATGAAGGACAGGATCGGCGCCGTCATTTGCCGCGGCGGCAGGCTGGACCTCGCCCGCGACGAACTGAAAAACGTCACCTGCCCCACCCTGCTCATCGTCGGCGAGGACGATCCGGAGTGTTTGGAAATCAACACCGCCGCCTTCGGCAAACTCCGCTGCGAGAAGTCGCTCAAGTTGATTCCCGGAGCCACGCATCGTTTCGGCGAGCCCGCAAAACTCGACGACCTCTGCCAACTCGGGGCCGAATGGCTGAAACGTCATCTCGTTCCGGCTGCGACGAGCGTTTGAGAATCTCAAACCGGATAAGCCGCCGCGATTTTCTCCGCCCAATCCTTTGCCCGGGCGCCGAACCCCCGTTCGTCACCGGCGTAAAGGATGCCGCGGGAAACATTGATCACGTCGGGCGCGGTGCGTGACGCGGCGGCCAGCGAATCGAGGTCGCCGCCCTGCGCGCCAAGACCGGGAACCAGCAGCGGCGCGTCCGGGATGTTCGCCAGCACATCGCCGGCGTTGGTGAGACCCACCACGAATCCGACATCGGTTTTCCGCTTCTCCGACTTCGCGCGTTCGCCGAGAGCGGTCACAAGTTCATAAACCGAGCGCCCGTCCGCCAGTTTCTGACTTTGGAAATCGGCGGAACCCGCGTTGGAGGTCACGGCTAACAGATAGATCCCCTTGCCTTCCCAATCGAGGAACGGCTCGATTGAATCGTAACCGAGAAACGGATTGAGCGTCACCGCGTCCACGTTCCAGCGGCTGAAATACCCTTGCGCGTAGTATTTCTGCGTCTCGCCGATGTCGCTGCGTTTCGCGTCGAGAATAACCGGCACCTCCTTCGGGATTTCCTTCAACAAGTCCTCCAGAAGCTGGATGCCGGGGATGCCCATGGCTTCGAAGTAGGCCATGTTCGGCTTGAAAGCCGCGGCCCAGATCGCGGTTTCCTCGATGACTTGCATGAGGAAATTCCGCGCGAATTCCGGACCTTCCTCGCCGGGTCTCGGATCCAGCCCGACACAGAGGCGGGAACCGGTTTTTTCGATGCGTTGTTGCAGACGTTCGGAGTAGCGCATGCCGCGAGGATGCCTTGGGAGCGGGTTTTCGGAAGTGCAAAAACGGTGAAAAGTTTTCGACATCCCATTCCGTAACGAGGCCCGTCATTCCGTTTGTCACACATGAAATTCGTCCAATTATCCGCATTCGCCGCGTTCACCTCCCTGATCACGGCACAAGCCGCCGAAGAAACCCAAACCCAGCGCGACCAACGCATGGGCTGGTGGCGTGAAGCCCGCTTCGGCATGTTCGTCCACTGGGGGCTCTACTCGGGACTCGCCGGAAACTGGAACGACAAGATGGTCGCGGACAAAGGCGGCTTGGAATGGATCCAGAACTACGTCGGCGCGGACACCTACAGCTACGCCGCCCAAGCCGTGCCGAAGTTCCAGCCGAAACCTGGATTCGCCAAGGATTGGGCCAAGCTCGCGAAACAGGCCGGCTGCCAATACGTCGTCTTCACCACCAAACACCACGAGGGGTTCTCCCTGCATGACTCCAAGCTCACCCAATACGACGCGGGCGATTTGTTAGGCCGTGATCTCGTAAAGGAAATCACCGACGCCCTCCACGCCGAGGGCCTCAAGGTCGGCTTCTATCACTCGGTGATCGACTGGCATCACCCACAATACGATTTCACGAAATCAAAGCAACTCCCCTACCCGTCCGGCGGACGCAAGGTCGCCGTCACTCCGAGAAACCAGGCGATCTATCAGGAGTTCCTCCACGGCCAGGTGAAGGAGCTCGTTTCCAACTACGGCAAGGTGGACGTGCTGTGGTGGGACTACAGCGCGCAGGACTTCCAGGGCGACAACGCGTGGCAAGCCACCAAGCTCATGAACGAAGTCCGCGCCAAGCAACCGGGCATCATCATGAACAACCGCCTCTATCGGATTCCCGAAGCCGGTTTCAACGGCATGGGCACGAACAACATCACCGCGAAGATGGATCCGAAATACGGCGACTTCGTCACGCCCGAGCAGCACATCCCCGCCACCGGCATGCCGGGCGTCGATTGGGAAACCTGCATGACCCTCAACACCACCTGGGGTTACAACGAACACGACCACGCTTGGAAAACCGACAAGCAGATCATCCGCAACCTCATCGACATCGCCAGCAAGGGCGGCAACTACCTGCTCAACATCGGCCCCAAAGGCGACGGCTCGGTTCCCCAGGAAACCCTCGATTGCATGGGCTCAGTCGGCAAGTGGATGGAAACGAACGCCGAGTCGATCCGCGGCACCACCGCCTCGCCGGTAGCGAAGGTCTCGTTTGACGGACGCATCACCACCAAGGGCAAGACCCACTACCTCCATGTCTTCAGCCGTCCGCAGGATGGAGTGATCAAGGTTCCCTTCAAATCCGGCAAGGCAAGCCTGTTAGCCGGAGGCGGCACGTTGAAAACCGAGAGCACCGGCGACGAAACCCGCATCACTCTCCCGGAAACCCTCGCCGATCCCAACTCCACGGTCATCCGCTTGGAATGATCCGTTTCACCGCACCGATGGTTCCCGTCACGCCGTGATTCGGCCTTGTTTCCGCGCCGCGAGCGCCTTCACTACCATCGCCAGCAGCACCAGTACGGTGATGGGAAGCACTCCGTATCCCAGTATCTTCTGATAGAGAGCGAACGCCGGGTGATGCGTCGCCATGAAATACAGATACACGAGATACAGCGCGTAGTAAGCGAGGAAGAACACGCCGTTCACGCGGGAAATCCTGCCGAACAGGAAGATCGGCAGACAAGCCACGGCGATCGCCACCATGACCGGCAGATCGAAATGAAGCGCCGCCGGCGAAACCGGGATGCCATGAGGTGAAACCAGCGCTCCGAGACCGAGCACGGACATCAGGTTGAAGATGTTGCTGCCCACTACGTTGCCCACGGCGATGTCGCGCTCGCCTTTCAGGGCCGCGGTGATCGACGCCGCCACTTCCGGCAGCGAGGTGCCTGCGGAAACAATCGTCAGCCCGATCACCAGCTCCGGAATGCCGAAGGACTTGGCGATGGTCACCGCACCGGTCACGAGAAACTTGGACCCCCACACCAGCGCCACCAACCCGAGAATCACCATGCCGATGTCCGTCAGCAGTTTCCTGCGTCCGGCCGCCCGGTTCACGTGGACCTCATATTCCTCCTTCACCTCCGGATTTCCCTCCCGCCGGCTCTGCCGGATCAGGAAAACCGTGTAGAACACCGCTCCGGAGAAGAGCAGCATGCCGTCGAGATGGCCGATGGAGCCATCCAGTCCTAACAGAAGCGTGGCGATCGAAACCCCGATCATTACCGGCACGTCGAAGCGGATTAGCTGCTGCGCCACGGTGAGCGGAACGATCACCGCCGCGAGCCCGAGGATGACCAGCACGTTGAAGATGTTGCTTCCCACCACGTTGCCCATCGCCAGATCCGCCTCGCCCTTGAACGAGGCCATCACACTGACGGCGAACTCCGGCGAACTCGTGCCGAAGGCGACCACCGTGAGTCCCACCACCAGAGGCGAGATACCAAAGGCCACCGCGATCCTCGAAGCACCGCGGACGAGAAATTCCGCGCCGCCGATGAGCAGCGCCAAGCCTAACACCAAAATGAGAGTTGTTTCCAGATTCATGCGATCATCTCCCTTGCGGAGCCGGAGAATCACCTGCCCGGCCCACTCGCACCAAGGGGAAAAGCCGGCCGCATTTCCACCAAGCTCCGCGAGGGTCCTTGCACGAACGCGGATCGCGCCTAGACTGCGGCCGATGTCGCCCTGCAACCATCAACGCTGCCGCGCCCGCCGGAAAATCTCCGCGGGTTCGATTCCGCAGCGTGCGGAAGTCCTCGATCCCGCGAGCGCCTCGGAGAAGTTCCAACTCTCTTCCTGCGAGTCCTTGTTGGAGGCCTCGCACAAGCGGTTGCTGGTGCTCGTTTTCCTCCGCCACTTCGGCTGCACCTTCACCCGCCAGATCCTCCGCGGACTTGAAAACCTGCTGAAAAACGCGAAAACCCACGACGCGGAACTGGTCATCGTCCACATGCTCGGCAAGGGTGGTGAAACCCCCTATTTCGGCGGACACGACGGCGTCGCGCGCATTTCCGATCCACATTGCGAACTCTATCGGGCCTTCGGATTGGGCAAGGGAAACTTCCGCGAACTCTTCGGCCTGCATGTGCTCTGGCTCGCGGCACTCTCCATCTTCAAGGGCTGCGGCGTGGGTCATCTGGCGGGAGACGGCAGGCAGATGCCGGGAGCCTTCCTCTTCCGCGATGGTGAAATCATCGCCTCGCAGCGCGCCCGATCCGCATCCGACATGCCGGATCTGGATGCCTTGTTCGATTCCCTGAGCACCGCACCATGAATCTCAAGAAGGCTCTGGTTAGATCCGCGCTTCTGGCCTCCGTGTGGATCCTGAATTCATGCATCGACGGCCGTGAGGAATACTGGCTGGAGGCCGATGGCAGCGGCCGGGCGGAAGCGGACTATCAGATTCCCGCCGCGGTGGTGAAACTCCACGGCGGCGAAAACGGAGTGCGGGCGATGTTGCAGGAGTTCCTCGATTCCACTCCGGAAATCAAAGGCTCATCCCTCCAAGTCAGCACCGAGGGATCCCAATTGCGGGTGAAGGCCGCGGTTTCCTTCGACTCCGCGCTGGACCTGCGCAACGTCGCGTCGGGTTCCGCCATGCACGAGCTACCCGACGCGGCTTCCCACCTCGCCGGAACGATCCAGGCGGATCTCCACGGCCGCACGCTGGATTTCAAACGCACCATCTCCGCCGGCAAAGCCATCCCGGGAGCGTGTTTCCTGCCGGAATCCACCTGGCAGAGCCACTCGCTCACCTACATCATGCACCTCCCCGCGGCCCCCACCACCTCCAACGCCACCCGCACCGAGGACTCCGGAAAGACCCTGATCTGGGAACACCCGCTCGGCCAGGCGGTGCTCAAGCCGGTGGTCACCCGCTTCTCCATGCCGGTGCCGATCCCGTGGAAATGGGTTGCTTGGATCACGCCCCCACTCGCTCTGGCAGGATACGCGGTCTTCACATGGAAACGACGAGGGAAACCGGCTGCCTGCGATCTCTAACATGCTTCATTCCGCCGGTTTTTCCAATCGCCCCGGCGGGCGATTGCCTGAGCCTTTGCGCTTGGTGAACGAGTCCCCGAGATCCTCGCGGGCCTTCTCCGCGAGTTTGAGGAGCTGTTGCACGATCTCCGGATGCTCGCTCGCGACGTCGGTGGTCTCGGAAATGTCATTCACCAGATCATAGAGTTCCGGTTTCTCCAGCTTGTGCATCACGTAATCCACCGGAAAGCCGTCTTTTCCACCGGGTTTCCCGGCCAGTGTGCGGTAGGCGTGCGGCAGATAGAGCTTCCATCTCCCATCGCCGGTGGTCACGGCCTGGAGATCGTTGGTATTGTAATACCAGAAATACGCCTCGTGGGGATTTTTCGCGCCCTTGTTTCCTAACAGAAGTGGCGAAACATCCAGACCATCGATCTTGTGCTCCGGCAATCTGCCGCCCGCAATGCCGGCGATGGTCGGAAACAAATCGATCGTCCCTAACAAGTCATCGCAAACACTCCCCGCCGGGATTTTCCCGGGCCAGCGCATGATGCAGGGCACGCGCGTGCCGCCTTCCCAGTTGGTGCCCTTGCCCTCGCGCAGAGGCTTTGCGGATCCGGCGTGATTGCCGTAGTTGAGCCACGGTCCGTTGTCCGAGGTGTAAACAACCAGCGTATTGTTAGACAACCCGTTCCTCTTCAAGGCGTCCATCACCTGCCCCACCGACCAATCGACCTCCATCGTCACATCGCCGAACAGTCCGCGCTTGGACTTTCCCGCGAACTTGTCGCTCACGAACAAGGGCACGTGCACCATCGAGTGCGCCAGATAGAGGAAGAAGGGCTTCTCCTTGTTGCGGTCGATGAAGGAAACCGCGCGCTCGGTGTAGCGGGTGGTGAGTTGTTTCTGCTCCTCCGCCGTGACCTCCGGGTCGATCACCTGGTCCCCCTCGATCATTGGCAGGTCCGGATAGAGTTTGCGGCGCTTCGGGGAATCCTTCGGCAGATCGTTCATGCCGGGCGGCAGCGGCCACATGTCGTTCGAGTAGGGCAGGCCGAGATATTCATCGAATCCGTGATGGGTCGGCAGAAACTTCGCCTCATCCCCAAGGTGCCATTTCCCCACCGCGCACGTGGCGTATCCGCGGGCCTTGAGCATCTCCGCCATGGTGGTTTCCTTCTCGGAAATACCGACCTTCGACTTCGGCCCGAGCGCGCCATGGATGCCGATTCGGTTTGGATAACATCCGGTCAGCAAGGCGGCACGTGAGGCCGAACACACCGGTTGGGCGACGTGAAAATTCGTGAAACGCCGGCCTTCCGCCGCCAGTTGGTCGATGTTCGGAGTCGATAATCCTTCCGCACCGAAACAGCCGACATCCGCGTAGCCCTGATCATCGATGAAGATCACCACCACATTCGGCGGAGGCTCGGCGGCAAAGAGTGGAAGGGATACCAGACCAAACAGGAGGAAAACGAGCGCGCGCATGACGAATTCAAAAAAAGACCGTCAACTTACGGTAAACGCCGCAGGCTTCTTGCTCATTCCGAAAACCCGGAAGCCATGGGGAAAACTTTCCCGCGACACCGGCAAAACTGACGAGCCATGGGGAAACCTTTCCCGCGACACCGGCAAAACTGACGAGCCATGGAGAAACCTTTCCCGCGAC
>DAISZP010000166.1:0-1127 GCA_036824745.1 Luteolibacter sp. | reverse complement strand
CACCGGCAAAACTGACGAGCCATGGGGAAACCTTTCCCGCGGCACCGGCAAAACTAACGAAACACCTCCCGCCCCTTCCAAGCCCGAACTCGACACCCGCCGCCGCCCCCTCTAGCTTGGGGGCAAATCCGGAGTTCACCATGTCCGTCGAATTCAAAGATTACTACGCCATTCTGGGAGTGCCTCGGGACGCGGCTGCCGAGGACATCAAAAAGGCCTTCCGCAAGCTGGCCCGCAAACACCATCCGGACGTCGCCAAGGACAAGAAGACCGCCGAGGAGAAGTTCAAGGAGATCAACGAAGCCTACGAGGTCCTCGGCGATCCCGAGAAGCGCACGAAATACGACCAACTCGGCATGGATTGGCAGCACGGCGACACACGGGCCAGCCAACAACAAGGCCCCATGCCCGGCACCCACGAGTTCAACTTCGGCGGCACGGGTTTTTCCGATTTCTTTGAGCAATATTTCAGCGGAGCCAGCCGCTATGGATTTCCCGAGGAGTTTCAGTCCGCCCGCCAAAACGGACCGCGCAAACACCGTGGCAGCGACATCGAGGGCGACATCCTCGTTTCGCTGGAGGAAGCCATGCATGGATCGGTTAGACCGATCTCGCTGCAAATGGCCGATCCGCGAACCGGCAAGGTGGAAACGCACACCTTCCAGGTCCGCATCCCGCCCGGCGTCACCGATGGCAAGCGCATCCGCATCTCCGGCCAGGGTGAACCCGGCTCCGGCGGCGGCGAGGCGGGCGATCTCTATCTGCGCGTCCGCCATGCCGCCCATCCGGACTTCAGCACGCAGGGCGCGGACGTTTATCACGAACTCGAAGTGGCCCCCTGGGAAGCCGTGCTCGGCGCGGACATCACCGTGCCCACCCTCGACGGCAGCGTGAAACTCCGCATCCCGCCACACAGCGAAAACGGGCAGCAATTCCGCGTCCGCGGCCGCGGCCTGCCCAAGGGGAAAACCGGCGAGCGCGGGGACTTCCACGCCGTGCTCTCCGTACAGCTTCCGTCCAAAACCACAGACGAGGAACGCGCGCTGTGGGAAAACCTGCGCTCCGTTTCCCACTTCCACCCACGCTCATGAACCCGACCTTCCACGAACCCGACGATCCCGCGTCCT
>DAISZP010000165.1:0-10745 GCA_036824745.1 Luteolibacter sp. | reverse complement strand
TCCGAGGTTGAAGCAAATCCCGCCCGCCTGGACCACCCGCGCCACCCTCCACAAGACCGCTCCGCGCGCCGCTCCGCCCTCGCCCATCAAACGGCTCCACCACGGTGCCTTCCCATCCCCCGCGAAGCGGCGGATCACCTTCGCGACCGCCGACTGCACTAGGCTGAAGCCCTCCATCGAGCGCCGGCGCGCCATCGCCGCCACCATCGCCACCAGCAGCACCAGCCACTGCCCCCCTAACAAAATCACGATAAACAACGTCACATTCATCCCGTTCCGCGTGTGATCGAGCATGCCGAGCACTCCCGAGATGCCCGCCAGAAACATCAACGCGCAAAGCACGGCCCCGGCCATGGATAGGGCTGATAGAAACCGCGTGCCGGTCGATTCTCCCCGCGCCGATTCGAGCCATGCGCGCAGTCCGGCGCTCCTCGCGGGGATTCCATCCAGGCCTTCCGCCGCCTCACGGACGGCGTCTCGCTGCTCCTGCGTCACACGCGGCGAGGCATCGATTTCCACCGTGAAATCGATCAGATCCTCCAAGCTCCATGTGTCACGGCCCTTCGCCATGGCGGCCATTCGAGCGGGTTTCACCGGTGATGACAATGCGCGAACTCTTCAGCGCTTGTTGCCCATCTGCTTGCGGAACATCGGCACCAGGTTCTCGTTCATCCAGGAAAACGCGGCGTCCAGACCGCCCTCCTGATAGAGTTTGCCGATCGAGGCCTCCACCCGCGTCGGGTTTCCGAAGGCGCTGAGGAAATCGTTCGAGGTCAGGCGCGTGAACCACTCGCCGTCCATCGCGTTGCGCTCGCGCAGCACGAACTGGCGGGCGAACAAGGCCAACACGGCGTCGCCGATCCATGCGGCTTCCCGTTCCAAGCGGAGGTCTTCGTCTTTGCGGCTCACGCCCGCAGCATGCGCATCACGGGAAGGGCCGCACAAGCCTTTGCATGCGTTCGCGCTCGATGCGCTCCCGCAGCGCGGATTCCGAGGTGGAATCCCAATAGCCCGGCTGAAGCTCCATGAACACGGAGCTGTAAGGCAGCGCGGTCTGCGTGCGGATCACCAGCACGTCGAAACTCCGGTTCGCATCCTGCAGCAGCGTCAGCAGCGATTGTTGCTCCAGCTCGGTGATCTCATGGCCGTGCAGGGATTCCTTGAGCTTCTCGCGCAGCGGATCGATGCCCGGCGCGAAGTCGTTTTCCACCGAGCGCAGCTCGCGCGTCAGATAGACCCTTGGCCGCACGCTCTCGGTTTGCTCCAGCGAGTGGATCACGTAGTCCACCACCTCCGGCACCTCCACCGGCGCGGAAATCTGCCGCATTCCAGGCCGGTTGTGCGCGGGGAACGAGGCCTCGGCGATCACGATCCAGTTCCGATAGCCGAGCTGCGCCGCCTGGTTGTCCACCGCGGTCTGCCAATTGCTCTTGCCACCCACCGCCGCGCAACCGGGCAACCCGATCAACGCCACACTGGCCAGCAACCAACGGAAACATTTCATGCCCGACAGATAAATCCGGCCCGCCGCCCGTGTCAACGCGCCGACCCGGACTTCGCCACAAATCGGAGTTGGCGCTTCGTCTGCTTGCAGGCTATGGCTTTCCCGTAACTTATGAAAATCGGCATTCCCAAGGAAATCAAGGCGCAGGAAAACCGGGTCAGCGTGATCCCCGGCTCCGTGGCGGAACTCGTGAAACGCGGCCATCAGGTCTTCGTGCAAACCGGAGCAGGCGAGGGCGCGAGCTATTGTGACGAACAATACAAGGCCTTCGGAGCCACCATCCTCCCGGACGCGGCCTCCGTGTTCGCCGAGGCGGAGCTCATCGTGAAGGTGAAGGAACCCCAGCCGTCCGAAGTCGCCATGCTGCGGCCCCACCACATCCTCTTCACCTACCTGCACCTCGCGGCCGATCAGAAACTCACCGAATCCCTCGCCGCCACCGGCTGCACCGGCATCGCTTACGAAACCGTGGAGGTGAACCATCGCCTGCCGCTGTTAGAGCCGATGAGCGAGATCGCCGGGCGCATGTCCGCCATCGTCGGTTCCTATCACCTAGGCAAGCACCGCGGCGGGCGCGGATGCCTGTTAGGCGGCGTGCCCGGCGTGGCTCCCGGCCGCGTGGTCGTGCTCGGCGGCGGCACCGCGGGCGTGAACGCGGCCCGTGTCGCCACCGGCATCGGCGCGGATGTCACCATCCTTGAGGTGGATTTCGAACGCATGCGTTTCCTCGACATCACGATGAGCGGCACCAGCACGGTTTACTCGAACGAAGCGAATCTATCCGAACTGCTGCCGCGCGTGGACCTTGTCATCGGCGCGGTGCTCGTGCCCGGCGCCAAGGCTCCGAAACTCATCACCCGCGAGATGCTGCGCCTCATGCCCAAGGGCAGCGTGTTCGTGGACATCGCGGTGGATCAAGGCGGCTGCGCCGAAACCACCCGCGCCACCACCCACGACAATCCCACCTACGAGGAGGAAGGCGTGCTCCACTACTGCGTGGCCAACATGCCCGGAGCCTACTCCCGCACCGCCACCCAGGCGCTCAACAACGTCACCCACCCGTGGACCCTGCTCATCGCCGAACACGGCGTGGCCGGAGCTTGCGCCAAACGCAAGGAGCTGTTAGGCGGCATCAACACCCGCAACGGCAAACTCACCTGCAAACCCGTCGCCGAAGCCCACGGCCTGCCCTACACCGATCCCGCGGAGCTGCTGTGAATCACAAGGAGCGGCACACTCCGATGTACCGATACTGATGGGAAAACACTGGATTGAAGATTCTCCTTGCCGGAGCTTATTCTCATAACTTGACTCTCATTTGTCCGCTTCGGCGGATGGGAATTTAGAAGTTCTCGCAACTAGCGGTCGGCATCGACCGCAACGATGCCGCCAAACCGACCGAAAGGCCGGGGGGGCGGCGGCGCATGTCCAGGCTGACTCTTCGGGGAAGGCTAAAGGCCGTTGCGGCTGGCTATTGGCAGCTTCTTAACTCCCCGTCCACCAGGAAGGACTTCTTTCAAACCAACCTTCCCATGAAATCCGCATCTCTCATCTTCGTGGCCTTGCTGGCCGCAGTGGGATTGGTCAGTTCGCAGGACAAAGCCGAACTCGCCACCGTTCCCACCACCGCCCGCATCCTCGGCACCATTCCCGACGGCACCCCGCCAGCACCTGAAGCTCCAAAACCCGAATACAGAGTCGCCCCCACCGACATCCTCCAAACCACCACCCTACGCGAAGGCGGGCGCAACATCACCCTCCAGCAAATCAAACCCATCGCTCTGCCTCCACCTCCGCAGCCTGCCGATACTGCCTCCGCACCTTCTCCCGAATTCCTCCATCGCCTAACCGAATTCCGCGAAGCCCACCCGCGCACCGCCATCTTCAACCTCGGAGCCACCATCTATCAGTCCAAAGACCAGCCCGTCCGCACCCTCCTCCAACTCTGGCCCGAAGGCGGCGGCCAACCCATCAAAGTCTGGTCCAGCGCCGACTTCACCCTCATCGCCGGAGGCATCCGCAGCTTCATCGACACCGAGGGAAACACCCGGCACCTGATGGTCATGCCGTCGCGGATCGATATTGATCGCATGACCAATCTCTTCGCCTCCAAAGGAAAAACCTACACCGCCCCACAAATCCCCGTCTTCCCCGAAGGCAAAGCCACCTTCCAGATCATCGGAGATTCCCCATCCCCTTCCGATCTGACCGCCCTCCAATCCCTCCACGATCTCTACAATCAAAATCATGCCGAACTTCTAGCCGCCCACCAAGGCCGGGAACAAGCCAACCTCCAGCGCGAAGCCGAACTCAAGGCAAACCCGCCCCAACCCAAAGACATCACCCTCCGCTTCTGGCACACCGAACGCCCTGCAACCAAAGGAGGTGACCAATGAAGCGCCTCCTACAACTCCTCTGTCTGTTCTCCGCGCTCCGGTTCCTGACGACGGACACACACGCAATAGTCGATACCAACGCAAACGGTCTCAGCGACCTCTGGGAAAAAGCCCACAACAGTGGCCAGCTCTTCTCCGAAACCTACGATCCCCAAGCTGATCCCGACCAAGACGGCTGGACCAACGCCCAGGAAGCCGCCGCCGGCACCGATCCTAACAATGCAAACGCACTCAACGGAGTCATTGCCCCGGGAATCGATCATATCCCGGCAGTGATGGGGGAAGAAAACGGGCAGCCCGTGGTCATCTCTCCCGAGGTTGTCACCGTTTCGTGGCCCACACTTGTCGGAAAACGATATGCGCTCCATTTCTCACCCGATCTTTCATCAGGGAGTTGGCTCGAGGTCCCGCAATCCGATTTCATCGGCGATGGCAATATTCATGAATTCAACTTCGAGACCTCCGGCGGAGAAAAATGTTTCTGGAGGGTGGCCATCACCGATGTGGATAGCGACAACGACGGCCTTACTGACACTGAGGAACACACATTGAATACTGATCCGCAAGACAGCGATTCCGATGATGACAACCTGGCGGATGGAGAGGAAATCACAATTGGCACCGATCCAAACGGTCAGTTTTCTGATGAGGACGACCTTCCGGATGGAATCGACGCGGTGCCCGGCGATACTTTGGTGGATTGGGAACGGACTTCCGAAGGGCTTTACGCTCTTATGGACATCCCGGTCCCCGCGGATCAAACTCCGAGGGACATCAACGACAACGGTGACATCCTGTTTGACACCGGCATCTGGATGGACGGCGGATGGCAGGAACTTCTAGCTCCGGAAATGAGCGGGGGGTTCGCGCGTGAGCAAAACGAAGAGGGAAACACCTCCTACGAGTCTCTCCCGACGGGCTGGACGGCGTTCAACAATGATCGGCAACTTGTCGGAACATCCGAATGCTCCGCAATGTTTACTCCCGATCCCGGATCCACCCAGGGAGGTGGCGAATCGACCTTCTACTCAGCCATTTCATGGGCAGACATTTCCCAACCTCAATACTGCGAGGAATTGGCCGTTCATCTACCGGCCGCGATGAGAGGCGGCTCGTTTGATCCCTTGGGGATCGCAACTGACGGACGAAAAGCCGCAGTTGTCTCTTATGTGGAGGACATGAATCCAGATCCCGAGATCGACGACCTGAAAAGCCGGACGAAACTTGTGATTCTATCGCCAGACGGCGGAGATCCTGAGTTCCTCACGCCGCCGGATGACTACTTGATTTACAACAACCACAGCAGCGACAGGCGTGTCACCGCTTCAGGTTGGATCATCTGCCCAAGTTACAAAACCACCACCCCGGATCCTGAAGGCGAACCGGTGACCAGCCGGCGTATTGATGTTTGGAAACCCGACAACA
The DNA here is from genome assembly GCA_036824745.1 of Luteolibacter sp. GTDB lineage: Bacteria > Verrucomicrobiota > Verrucomicrobiia > Verrucomicrobiales > Akkermansiaceae > Luteolibacter. The sequence continues at coordinate 5,420 of DAISZP010000165.1, read as the reverse complement.
CCCGGATCAACGTTTCGGGCAACTTCCCCAATGTGGACTTGCAACGCCTGAATCTTACAGAACTTCCCAACGGACGGATAGGGATCGCGGGAGGAGCTGAAGACAACAGCGGGAGCAGGGTCCTGCTTGAAGACACTGGTCACTCCTTGGCGGATTCCACGAGTCTATCGGGCAAGGGCATCCAGACCATGGCTGGGGACGGCAGCGGGATCACCCGGGATCACCAACTCTGGCGGAACGGAAAGCTCACCCCCATGCGTGAACTGTGCAAACGCTATGGCGAATTGCTCGATGATGGATGGCAGCTTATCCCGCTCAAGGCGAACAAACACGGCACCTACCTCATCCAGGCGGAGGGGCCGGCTGGCCAGAAGGCGACCAAGCTGGCGGTGAAGGTCGAGATTCTAGATGCTGCAAAAAAGCCAGTAAAGGAACTCCGTGTCACAGACATGGAAAAATCTTTAACAGAACAAGGTGATTTCATTCTCGATTCCGGAGTAAAGGCCGGGGTTGATGGCGACCTGGATCGGTTTTACATTCGAATTCCTGGCTTGTTCGGAAATCACAGCGCCTCTCTTCAATTGTCGACAGTGGACAATGCCGACTCCTCCTACAACGACGATGCGACCGAAATCACTCTGTATTCTCAAGGCGAAGCTGGATATGAGTCGAAATCCCAGGCTTTGGTGTCGGGCGCTGTTGATGCTGAAATAGCAACCCTTGAGAATGTCGTCCCTGGGACGCCGGAGCCCGTATCGAAGCACAAACGCACTCACAATATCCAGCTTGGAGGCAATGTTCGACTCGCGAATCTTTTGATTGATGGCGCTTCTGCCGCACTGGATTCAAAGATCCCAGTTCCCATAAAAGAAACCGTCAAACTGAACTTCGTGGTGGTGTCCGATTCGAATGCGCCGGATATCACAAGCGAGCTGAAGATCACAAACGAGATCTTCGCGTCCACCGGCATTCGAATTGAAGCTGCCGCTGCAACGGTGCAAAAGCCGCCGCTAAAGACTGCACAGGATGACGATGATCCGGAATCAATTCTAGACGAACAGGATCCCATTACCTATCAGCGATACGTGAGCAACTACGGATCAACAATAGAACACAAGGATATCCACGTGTTTTACGTGAAAAGTTGCAGCGGCCGACAGGGATTCTCGACTCCGGAGTTTCTTTTTGCTTCCGAGGCTAATTCTCCAAATCCCAATCTGGATCATGCAAACAACCTGTTCATTGCGAATTTACATAGTCCTTTCACGCTCGCTCATGAGCTATTTCATGTGCTTTCGAATGCGAATCACTATGGCGATGCCAATACAGCTGGCAACACCCACAACTACAGCGAGAATGCAGGCATACCGGAAGGCATGCATAATTTGATGAGCAGCGTGACGCGCAGCAGCTCGGAAACTGATCGCATCGGAGCGAAGAAAAGACTTTATGAGGAACAACGGATTATGGCTCTGAGTCACTGGTTCAAGAAATGAAAGCACCAACTGACATTTTAGCAATTCTGCTTGCGATTTGTTGCATCTGTTCTGGTGCCACAGACCCGCAGATGGATGGCAGAACCCCAGACGATTTACGGTTTGTTTTTGAATTGGATTCTGACACCAGCCGTATGACTAAAGAAGAGCGGTCTCTTTGGAAAAAGAAGATTCTTGGGACTCCAGATTTTTCCAACAGGGTCTATGATCTGCTCTGGAAGTATGTGGCAGTAGATGCGAATGAGGAAATTGGAGAAGCGCTTTGCGCCTTGGGTGTGAAGGCCGATCTGGCACCTGATAAGGTGAAGAGGATTACGGATCGAATGCGGCAGCTCGCGGACCATGGATATTCGAAGCTGAATTTGTCGGAGCAGTGTTTCCTCAACGGCGGGGTTGTCATGCTTGGAGGGTATCCTTCTCATGAACACGAGGTTTTGGTTCAGAGGGTTTTCGATATTGGTGAGTTTTGGATACGGAAAAGTTGTGTAGCCACCCTTGGGAGAATTGGAACGCGTGACTCTCTCGGAATTGTCCGGAAGTTCGCTGCTGAGGAAAATGCTAGAATCAAGTTTGCGCAAAGCGAAGAAGGCGGGCCCATTGACGTCAGTTCTCTTAAGGCAAAGGTGTCGACATTGGCATTGCAACAATTGGAGCGTAGAATCCGAACATCAGGGAGAAAGTCGCCCGGAATGCCAGATTCTCCTCGGTTGTCCACGGACGGGAAAGTTGTAGATACCACGAAGGAATCCACGAACATCGGGTCTAGCATAGGCTTAGGCTGGATTGCCTTCATCTTAGCCACAACAGTTGCCATTGCAGCCACGAGGATTTGGTGCATCCGGAGAGCCAGCCTAAGAAGGTGAAGGTGATGCCGGGCGGCTGGTCAAAACGGAATGGGATGAGGCGGAGAAGTGGTTGAAATCCAGACCGAACGGCGACAATTGAATATGAAACGAGTGACAATTATTCTTTGTTCGTTCATTGGAAACGCATTTGGAATCCCAGCGGATTGGTCCGGTGACTCCCGGGCGACAGAAGCAAAACAAGTAGCCTTGTGGGAGGCAAACTTGGAAAATGCCAAAGAGAAACCACCTGCATCACGGATTCCTGACCTCTCGCTCGGGTTGAAAAACATGGGATATCGAAGGAGTCTGGACGGGCACAGCTCGGATGTGGATGCCATCTATGCAAAGATCCAAAGTGAACTCCTAGGAATCCCCGGCCACGCCCGTTATTTCCAGCAGGAAATCGAGCGGGGGCAGGAGAAGGTCAAAGACTGCCCGACCAGCTCGGGGGAGCGGGTTTCCTACGACTTCGACCGGACGATGTGGTTCGAGACCCTGAAGCACCTCCCGAGTCCTGAGACGATTTCGGTTCTGGGCGAGTTCCTTTCGGACGACATCGACACTCCCGATCCCCGGATCGAACCGGACGATTGCGGGCCGCCACCACCGGCGAATTCCTTCTCATCATCCTACATCATTTCGACCATAGGACTGCGCGAACCCCCGGCGGAGAGCAAAGCCTATGATGCCGATCCGGAAGCGCACCTCGCCAGAACCCGCGCTTGGTGGGAAAAAGTCAGAACCGGCGCGCGAACCTTTTCTTTCAAAGGGCAGAAGGTGGAATACCGCTTCAGACCGGACGGCACGTGGGAAACGCTGGTGATGACGAACCTACCCAGGGATGCCGCCGACACCAAGCGGTTGAGAATGGAAAAGCGACCAGAACGTGGAATCGTGAAAGGCGGCGAGAAGGCGGAGCTGGAGGCTGTTGAGATTCCGCGCGGATGGGTATGGTTGGCATTGCCGGTCATACTGGCTGTCGGGTTGGCTATTTTGTGGGGCGCGAGGAGGTTTGCAAAGATTTCCACGGATTTGTGAGTGGTCCGCACGGTATTCGTCGTGAAACTTTGTGACCCAGAGAAATCAAGGGACTGATGGGCCTTTTGAAAGTCTTGCGGACCTCTTAGCCGCCTTGTGGTGAATAGGTCGAAATTCCCGATTCAGGATTTGTCACCAAGCGGAATTCCGAACGGTTCCTGCCATATGCCGAAGCCGGTCGGAAGGTTCGGTGCCGTTTCCGCCGGACGGAAAATACCCTTCAAAATTTTCTGAACGGCCCCCGCTGGATGGAAAATGGCATTCGGAAAACTCCGAATGGGTTCCGCCGGTTGGAAAGAGCCGTTCGGAAAATTCCGAACGACTTGCGCCGGGTGGCGGGGACGCTTCGGAAATTTGGGATGTCATGGAATTTCCCGCTTGGCCGCCGTTTCGCTAACTGATAGTGGCAAAGACACCATGATAAACATCCAACGCTTCTTTGAAAACCATCTGGCAAACCGTGAGATCAGCGCGGAAGAACTCCGGCAGTTTGCCGAGGATCACATCGGCAAGCTCAAGGCGCTGCCCAGCCTTCCCGCGAGCCTGACGGCGCTGATTGCTCCTACAGAAGCCGCTTTTGATGAGTTTGACGGAAAACTCTCCGCCCGCGCCACTCTTCAGGCCACTCAGTCCGGCGGAACCATCACCAAGGATGAGGCTCTTCAACTCTTCCGCACCACCGTCCGTCAGCGTGAGGGCCGCGTCCGTGACAAGTTCGCCAAAGGCAGCGCCGCCTATGCCGAGTTCTATCCGCAGGGATTGCAGGAATACAACAAAGCCCGCCTCGGACAGGTGCCTGCATTGCTGGATCGTTTCATCGCAGCCGCAGGCAAGTATCAAGCGGACCTTGGCCCGGAACTTCTCGCCGAGTTCACCGCCCTGAAAGCCACCTTCGCCACCGCTCGCGACGGCCAGGTGGAAGCCAAAGGCGATCTCGCACAAGCCCGTGCCAACGTGGCCTCCACCCGCGCAGCCCTCGAACTCCAACTCGGCAAGAACATCCTTGCCATCGCTTCTCATCACCTCGGCCACCCCGAGCGCGCTGCGGACTATTTCAACCAATCCCTTCTCGAAGACCCCACGCGCGGCAGCGGAGATGACGAGGTGCCTGAGCCCGTGGTTTGATCCTGTGATCGGAATCCGCCGCTCCGTGCCGCATTCACAAGCCCGCTTGCCACCCGGCGGCGGAATGTTAGCGTGACTCATGTTTCTCCGCGGCATCGACATGGACACCTGGGTGGGCCTGAGCCTGCTGGTGGCGTTCGAGATCGTGGGCATCCTGCATGTGCTGCACGCGTTGATGCACGTGCGCACCTCGCAGGGCACCATCGCGTGGGTGATCTCGCTGGTGACGGTGCCGTTCATCGCCATTCCGCTCTACTGGCTGTTAGGCAAGACACGCTTCTCCGGAAATGTCGGCGGGCGGCGGCTCAAGGACGGCAGGCTCGCCAAGCTCGCGGAGACGATGCACCAGCGCCTGCTGGATCTGGAGGTGGACATTCCGGAGGACGACGCCTTCGAGCGCGCCGCACGTTTGTTAGGCGGACTGCCCTTCACCCGTGGAAACCGGCTCGACCTGTTGATCGACGGCGACGAGACCTTCGACCGCATCTTCCGCGCGATCCACGAGGCGGAGAAATACCTTTGCGTGAACTTCTTCATCGTGAAGAACGACAAGCTGGGCACCACGTTCCAGGAAGCCTTGATCGCGCGCGCCAAGGCCGGGGTGAAGGTGTATTTCCTGTTTGATGAAATCGGCTCCCACAAGTTGCCGCGCAGGTATCTCAAGGAGCTACGCGACGCGGGCGTGGAGTGTCTGAGCTTCGGCATCAACCGCTTCTGGTGGTCGCGCTTCCAGCTCAACTTCCGCAACCACCGCAAGATCGTTGTCAGCGACGGCAAGGTGGCCTTCATCGGCGGCCTGAACGTGGGCGACGAATACCTCGGCCGCGACCAGCGCTTCGGCCCGTGGCGAGACACGCATCTGGAAATGCGCGGTCCCGTGGTGCAGGCGGTGCAGCTCGTGTTTCTCGAAGACTGG
>DAISZP010000164.1:0-10752 GCA_036824745.1 Luteolibacter sp. | reverse complement strand
ATTTTGCTCTGCAATGCCATCGGCACGTTTCCGCCACCTGCCGGCTTGGAACAGGTGATGAACATCGCGGCCGAACGAAGTTCGAATCTCGAAGTCTGGCGAAACGCGGTGGATGCGATCCGGCGGCAGTATTACCGATCGCGTGTCCAACCGGCAAGCGAGTCGGATCCAACCACTCCGAATCCGGATTTCGTCAGACTGCTTCCTGATCTGCGAAAGGCGCTTTACCCGCGGCTGGGCGAAAAACGGGATTGTGGTTCGGTTTTGACGATTCTCGCCGAGTTGCAGGATCCGGAACTGGACGGGGAAATCGCCCGGCATTTGTCAGCCCGGAAATTCGAAGGAACGTCCTTCATGCAATCCGCGGCGGCCACCGCGTCACTTTGCAAACATCAGCGATGGACCAAGACGATCGTCGCCTTTGAATCCTTGGGAAAAGACCGGTCATTCGCCGAAGCGGAATACGCGACTCGGTTGGCAAACGATCTGCGCGAAGGCAACTAACCGATCTCAACCGGGAAAAGCCCGCCTCACTTGCTCACGTTGAAGCGGAACTCGATCACATCGCCGTCCTTGACGACGTATTCCTTGCCTTCGATGCGGAGTTTTCCGGCTTCCTTGCAGGCGTTTTTGGAGCCGAGGGAGACGAGGTCGTCGTAGTGGACGACTTCCGCGGCGATGAAGCCGCGCTCGAAGTCGGTGTGGATCACACCAGCCGCGGCGGGTGCCTTGTCGCCCTCGTGGATGGTCCAGGCGCGGGTTTCCTGCACGCCGGTGGTGAGGTAGGTGCGCAGGCCTAACAAGTGATAGACCGAGCGGATGAGCGCGGAGACGCCGGAGTCGGTGACTCCCATGTCGGCGAGGAATTCGGCGGCTTCTTCAGGTGAGAGTTCGCTGAGTTCCTCCTCGATGCGGGCGGAGATGACAACGGCCTCCGAGCCGCTGTGCTCGGCGGCGAACTTGCGGACCTTGGCGACGAGCGGGTTGGAATCCGGGTTTTCCGTGGTCTCGGCGATCTCGCCCTCGCTGACGTTGCAGGCGTAGATGGTGCGCTTCATCGAGAGCAGGAAGAAGTCCTTCACGATGACGGAGTCCTCATCGCTGAACTCCAGCGTGATGGCAGGTTTCCCCTGATCGAGATGCGGCATGATGATGTCGATGAGTTCGACTTCCTTCTTCGCTTCCTTGTCGCCCCCCTTGGCTTTTTTCTCGCGGGAAACGCGGCGTTTTTCGAGCGATGCCATGTCGGCGAGGATCAGCTCGGCGTTGATGATCTCGATGTCGCGCACGGGATCGACGGAGCCGAGTTCGTGGATGATGTCGTCGTTTTCGAAACAACGGACGACTTGGACGATGGCGTCGGTTTCGCGGATGTTGGCGAGGAACTGGTTGCCGAGGCCGGCACCTTCGGAGGCGCCTTTGACGAGACCGGCGATGTCCACGAACTCGATGGCGGTGGGCACCAGTTTGTGCGAGCCGGAGATCTTCGAGAGCACGGCGAGGCGCGCGTCCGGCACGGTGACGATTCCGACGTTCGGATCGATGGTGCAGAAGGGATAGTTCGCCGCTTCCGCCTTGCGTGTGCGGGTGACAGCGTTGAAGAGGGTCGATTTTCCGACGTTGGGCAGTCCTACGATTCCGGCCTTGAGCATGGCGGCGGGAAAGTGAGGGCCGCAGGGCGCGAGCACGAGAAAAAACTTCGGATTCGGCCCGCCGCCCCGATTGAGGGGAAAGACAGGGGACGGGCGGACAGTTTTTCTAGCACGATGATTCGCAAACTCCTGCCCTTGTTCCTGCTCGCCGCTTCCCTGCCCTGTCACGCCGCTCCGGACGGGTGGAAGCTGGTCTGGTCCGATGAGTTCGACGGCAAGGAAATCGACTGGACCAAGTGGGCGGTCGAGGAGAACGGCCACGGCGGAGGAAACGGCGAGATGCAATTCTACGCAGACCGGCCGGAGAACCTGCGGATCGAGAACGGCGCGCTGGTGATCGAGGCGAGGAAGGAAAAATTCAACTCGGCCGGGGTGGAAAAGGACTACAGCTCCGGCCGCATGCGCACCAAGCGCCGGGCGAGCTGGAAATACGGCCGCTTCGAGGCGCGGGCGAAACTTCCCACCGGCCGCGGCGTGTGGCCGGCGATCTGGATGCTTCCGGAAACCTCGAAATACGGCGGCTGGGCGGCCAGCGGCGAGATCGACATCATGGAACTCGTGGGCCACGAGCCGAACAAGGTCCACGGCACGCTGCACTACGGCGCGTCGTGGCCGAACAACAAACACAGCGGCGCGCCGTTTGAGTTGAAAACCGGGACCTTCGCGGATGATTTCCACGTCTTCGCGATCGAGTGGGAGGAAGGCGTGATCCGCTGGTATGTGGACGGCGCGCTCTATCAGACACAGACCAAGTGGAACAGCGCCAACGCCGCGTTTCCCGCGCCGTTCGACCAGCCGTTCCATCTGGTGCTCAACGTCGCCGTGGGCGGCGGCTGGCCGGGACCGCCGGATGACAAGACTGTGTTTCCGCAACGGATGACCGTGGACTGGGTGCGGGTTTACCAGAAACCCTGAGCCCCGGCGGCAGGATTGGATTGGCATGCGGAGGGAACTCCCGCATGTTCGGCCCATCGAACGCATGACGGCCTATCTTTTCAGTTGCGAGCACGCGACCTGCGCGGTTCCGGAGGCTCACCGCGAGCTGTTCCGGGATTCCGAGGAGATCGTGGGAGCGGCCGAGGGATGGGAGCCCGGTTCGCGCGCGCTGGCGCAGGCCTTCGCGATGAAACACCGCACGCCGCTGGTGCATGCGGACGTCACCCGGCTGCTGATCGATTTGGATCAGGATGGCGACGCCCGGTGGAGCCGGTTTTCCAGCCAGCTTCCGGAAACCACGCGCGCCAAGCTGATCGATCGACATGAAAAGCCCTACCGGCTCACGCTCAATCAACGGATCAACGAGGACCTGCGGCGGCATTCCGCGCTGTTGCACGTGATGGTGCACACGGATGAGAAATTCGAGGGCCGCGTGATTCTGGAAACCGGTCGCTCGGCCGAACTGGCGGAAGGCATCGCCGCGGCATGGCGTCACAAGCTCAACGTGGACGATCTGGACGTCCGCCATTACCGGAACTCCGAGATGCCGCCATTCGCGGTTCATCTAACAAACGAGTTCGGGACGGACCGCTACGCGCAAATCCGGCTCAACGTCTCGCAATCGTTTTTCCTCGAAGGCAAACCATGGCGCTGGGAAACGCTGAAGAAACTGCTGCTGGAATCCCTCTCCCGCGCGGTGGAGGAAAGCGTGGTGGTCAGCGACCAAAAATCCCCTTTGATTGCTGGAGAGACATAGCGCGCTGTTCGCGCCAGTCGATGACATCGGGTTGCTGATAGGCCTTGCGGCGGTTGTCCGTCTCGGCGTCCGAGGGTTTTCCAACCGGGGAACTGCCCGCTTCGAGCGCGTTGCCGGTGGCGTAAGTGTCGGTCTGATAGGGATCCGGAGTTTTCGCCGCGGTTCCGGATTCGCGCGCGCCCTGGCCATCGAGGCGGGATTTCTTCTGGAAGCGGCTGCCATCGGTGTTGCCGGCGTATTGCTTGGGCTGGTAGTCCTTGTTTCCCCACCAGGATTTCTTGGTGTATTCGCCGGCATTGTATTTCTTGGAGCCGTATTCGCCGGTGAAATAGGGAGAGTCTCCCTGGCTTTCAAAGGAGCTGCGCTTGTTGCTGTTCGACTTCCAGTTGCCCTTGGAGTCCTGCTTGTAGCCACCGCCGTTGTCCCTGGTGGTTTCAGAAACCCAATCATCGATGGACCGGACCTTGCCGCCGGAGGATGCCGCGGTGCTGGAGGTTTGCGCGCCCTTGTCCGAAGCGCAGGATGCCAGAACCAGGACGAGGAGCCAGAGGGTGTGACTAACGGTTTTCACGTTTGTTGCCGTAGAGTTTGTCCTCAAGCGCGGGATCGGGCACCGCTCCGCGCTCGAGCGCTTTTTGGTAGGATTCGCGGGCCTCGTCCATGCGGTCGAGGCGGATGTAGATGATGGAAAGGTTGTAATAAGGCTCGCTCGGAATGGGATCCGCGGTGATGGCGGCCTTGAAGTGGGATTCCGCCTCGTTGAGGCGTCCGGCGCGGAAGCAGATGGTGGCGAAGACCATCTGCGCCTTCGCGTTGTTCGGCGAGAGATCGACGGCGCGTTTGGCCGCCTGCTCCGCCGCCGGCATGTCACCGAGCTTCATGTGGGTGTAGCCGAGCATCTGGAAGGCGAAGGGGTTGTTGCTGTCCATCTCCACGGCGCGGCGGAAGGTTTCCGCGGCGGAAGCGAGATCATCGAGTTTCAGATAGACCACGCCGAGCCGGCACATCGAAGGGACGTGACCGGGATTCTGATCGAGGATCATCTGATAGAGCTCGCGCGTCGGCAACAGCCTGCCCATGAGGAAGGATTTCTCCGCGGTGCGCTCGAAGACGGCGACGTCGCGGTCCATGGCGGTCGTCGCCTGGTTCACCGCATTCCGGTCCTTGAGGATGGGTGAGAAGAACTCGCCATCCACCTTGCGGCCATCGATGAGCTTCTGCTCGTCGGGTGAAAGCGCGATTTCCTGGGCATCGAAAAGTTTCACCGCTTCACTGAGTTTCTCGTCCTTGGAGCCGAGCTGCTTGGCGGTTTCCACGAGCACATCGCGCGCCTGACGACGGCGTTCCTGAACCCGGAGCTGGCGGCGGATGATGTCGCGCAGGACTTCCACTTCTTCGGCTGAGGAGGCATCGGATTTCCCGGAGGCGAGCGCGGTTTCCTCGTTCTTCAGCTTCGACTGCAGCTCGGTGATGCGTTTTTCCTGATTCCGTCGCTCCTCATGCAGCGCGTTGATCTGCTGCTTGGCGATGGCGAGATCGCGGATGGCATCGGTGATGGCGTCCTTGTCGGCGTTGGTCTCGCGGTTGAGTCGATCCACCTTTTCATTCGCCTCACGGAGGTTCTTGGCGAGGGACATGTTCTGTTCGATGAGATCCTCGATGCGGCCGCCATTCTCTAGCTTGAGCAGGGCTGACATCTGATCACGCTCCTGGACCAAGGTGTCGCGCTCGCTCTTGAGCTGGGCGAAGGCCTCGTGGCTTTGTTTCAACTCGTTCATCAGCCCGGCGATGCGCTCGTTGGCCTGGGCGATTTCGCCGTTTTTCTTTTCGAGTTCTTTTTGCAGCGCGTTGAGTTGGTTGCGCTGTGCGGCGACGACGTCCCTGGCGACCTTGCGCTCGGTTTTGAGATCGCGGTCAATGTCCGCGTATTTCTGTTGGGCGATTTGAAGATCCGCTTGGAGCGTGGCGATTTTCGCGAGGGCTTCGGTGTGGCTGCCGCGGCTCTGGTTGAGGGCCATGGCCATGGCTTCGCGCTCTTGTTCGAGCGAGTTGATGCGTTGGTCTAGCGCGTTTTTATCCTGCTGCATCGGCTCGGCTGCGAGCCGGGAACGCAACGACTGGACCTTGGCTTCGGCAGCCTTGAGCTGGGCGTTGAGGAAATCGTTCTGGCGTTTGAGATCGCCCTTGGAGGCCTCGGCGCGCAACCGCTCGACTTCCGCTTCGGCATCCTGCAAACGCTTCGTTTCAAGAGGATTCACCTCAAGGATGCCGGGCGTGAGCGGAACCACGCCCTTTGCGGGATCAATGAACTCGCCGCTCTTTTTCACACCGCCTTCGAGCTCGGCGACGGTGTTGCGGTTCTTGAGCATCTGCGCCTCGGCTTTCGGACGGACGCGGGCGACGGTTTCCTCGGTCTTCTCGGCGCGGTTCCGGACCATTTCCTCCTTCCAGTTCGGATAGTATTTCCGGACGGTTAGAAAAAGCTTCGACGCCTGCTGGAGTTTGTCCATGGCACCGATGAAATCACCGGCATTCTCCAGTTCCTCCGCCTTGCGCGCGGATTGCCAGCCTTGGAAATAGGCATCCGAGGGATCAAACTGCGATTCCGCCACCGGAGCGGCGATCTGTGCGGGCACCGGAAATGCCAGCCAAAGCGCCAGTGATCCGGTCAGGCCGAGGATGGGCACGCGCAGGGGTTTTCGATTCCGAGCCACCATGGGACCGGCAAACTAGGCACAAGCCCGCGAAGGAGCAAGCGGGATTCCCGGGTCGCTCGCCAGCCGTCGAGGAAACGAATGCCCGCGATCCGCGGCGGAGGTCCTACTCGGGAAACACCAGCTTCTTCGGCTGGTCACCGCCACGGCCGAAGTCGTCGCCGATGTCCTTGCTCGAAACAAAGAGCATCAGGGAGATCAGAAGCAGGGCGCAGGCGGTTTGCAGGATTTCCAGAGGCTTGGATTTCACCGGGCGTCCGCGCAGTTTTTCCATGATCGCCAGGGTGATGTGGCCACCATCGAGCACCGGAAACGGCAGCATGTTCAGCACGGCGAGGTTCACGTTAAACAACACGAGGAATGACAGGATGCGCCGCCAGCCGTCTTCCATCTGGATGAGTTTGTATTGCACCTTGGCGATACCGATCGGCCCGCTGAGGTGGTCCACGCCGATACTGGAGCTTGGGGTCACCAGTTTGACCAAGGTCGTCCACATCATGCGGAGGCTGTCGGAAACCTGCTCCACGGGCTTGGGATGCACGATGCGGGTATCCTGCACCGGCATCTCATCCAAGCCGATCCCGACCATGGGTTTCTCGCCCGCGGGTTCCAGCGGTTTCACGGCCTGGACGGAGACGTTGATCTCCTTTTTGTCCCGCAGGAGAAGCATCTGGATGGGTTTCTCGCCCGCGCTCCGGATGTAGTTCACCGCTTCATCGGATTTCTTGAAAACCTTGCCGTCCATCGAAACGAGTTCGTCTTCCGCCCGGATTCCCGCCTTGTCCGCCGGGCTGCCTTCATAAACGGAACTGACAACCAGATCCTCGGCCTGTGGACCGATGCCCACCCGGCGCAAAGCCCGGCGTTGATACCACTTCGCCGGCGGCGTCTCGTATCCCGAGCGGATCGTCAGCAAGTCCGCCTCGCCTTCACGGCGCACCTTGAACTCAATCTCCGATCCCGCGCTCAGCACGATGTTTTCAAAAATGCTGTCCAAGGTGCCGGCCCAGCCGTTCACGGCCCTGCCATTGATCTGCTCGATCTTGTCACCCACCTTGAAACCGGCCTTTTCCGCCGGGCTTCCCTCGTCCACGAATCCCACGATCTGTGTCGGCACAAAATCCTTCGGTTTGCCCACCTGCCAGACGATGACCGCGGAGGCCAAGGCCAGCAGCATCGAGAACAAAGGCCCGGCGAATGCCACGATGATCTTGTCGAGCGGCGAGATCGAAGGCAGCGGCTTCTCCGGCTTCTCCCCCCCTTCGATGGCTTCCATCGGGGCCATCTGCGGCAGGGCCACGAAACCGCCCGCCGGGATCCAACCGAAGCCGTATTGCACGCCGCCGATGTCCTTTTTCCAGATCGGCTTGCCGAACCAGATCTGGAAACGGTCGATCTGAAGTCCGCGCCATTTCGCCGCGAGGAAGTGCCCGAGTTCGTGCACGAAAATGATGACATTGAAGGCCATCACGATCATGAAGATCCAGATCGGGATTTGGAGGAAGGTGGGAAGTCCGGACATGGGTGCAGGTGGGAAACGTCGGGAATCTAGCGTCACCGGACATTCCGGCAAGTTCATTAAATTTCCCGAAATACCCGAAACCGCGGGCCGCTGTCCGGTTTTACCGAGCCTTTACGGACGGATGCGATGCCTCGGCGTAAAACGATCCCCGATGAAAACAACCGCCATCGCTTGGTCCATCGTCGCATTTCTCCCGATCGCGCTCGCCGCGGAGGAATCCGTCGTCAAACCCACCTTCGAATCCGTGAGCCTCTTCAAAAACGGTCTCGCCGTCGTCCGCGCGACTTTTCCCGTCACCGGCCCCGGCAGCTACCGCTGGGACAAGGTGCCGCGCGCCATCCACGGCTCGTTCTGGATCGAGAGCGATGGCGAGGTTTCCGTCCTGTCCACCCAGCGCATGGTGGACCTCACCGAGGAAACCGAAGCGCCGACCGGTGTCATGCAACGCGACCTCGCCGGCAAGGAGGTGATGGTCACCTTGAAAACCTCCACCGCCACCCCGGGTGCATCGTTCAGCGGCAAGGTCTGGGAAATCCCACCCCAAGCCCCGAGCCGCACTTGGGATGCGGAATACAGCTCGCTCGGCTCACCCTCCTATTCCTGGTATTTCCGCCAACCGGTCGCCACCAGTCCGCCGCCGCCTCCGAGCACCGGAGGTTTCCTTGTGCTCGACGACGCTTCCGGGCAGCGACGTCACATCGATCAAGCCAGCATCCTGTCCGTGGAGTGCAAAGGCCCCTTCGGCCCGGCCACCCGCAAGGTCGAGCGGCCGGTCCTGTTATTTGATGTGAAAAAATCTCCAACCCAGGGCGGCGTGGTGCGTGTGAGCTGGCTGACCAAGGGCCTCGCCTGGATGCCCGCCTATCAGGTGGATCTCACCGATCCCGCGAAACTCCGCCTCCGCCAGAGCGCTGTGGTTAGAAACGAGTCCGACGAGCTTGCCGGCACCGAGATCCAACTGATCTCCGGCTTTCCCAACGTGCGCTTCGGCGCGGTGGACTCGCCGCTCTGGCCCGGCACCGCCCTGGCCACCTTCTTCCAACAGATCAACCAATCGCCCTCCGCGGGGAACCCGTTCCTCTCTAACGGAATCACGACCCAACAGATGGTCTATTCGAATTTCTCCGCCGCCAACAACCCTGCGCCGGCCGCCGATCTGATGGAGCGCGGCGAGGCGGGCGACGACATCCACTACGAAAGCATCGGCAGGCACTCGTTGAAACCCGGCGATTCCCTCTCCGTCGATGTCGCGGCTGAAAACGCCGCCTACGAACGCGTGGTCGAATGGGTGGTCACCGACGGGCGCGATGGCGACGGGCGATATCAACGCAACTCTCAAACCCCGCGCGATGACATGCCGTGGGACGCCGTGCGTTTCACCAATCCCTTCAAGTTTCCCATGACCACCGCCGCCGCCATGATCACGGAAGCGGGGAAATTCCGCGGCCAGAGCCAGTCCGAGTGGGTGAACCCGGGCCAACGCGCGTGTTTGCGGATCACCCGCGCCCTCAGCGTGCAAACCGAAGCCAGCGAGATCGAGGAAGAGGGCCAGCGCGAGATCGTGTGGATCGCCGGCAACGACTACCAGCGCACCCGCGTGAAAGGCACGCTCACTGTCCGCAACTTCCGCGGCAATGACCTGACGATGACCATCCGCCAGGAGTTTTCCGGAAAAATGTTAGAAGCGGATGGGAAACCCGAATCCAAACTCCGCGCCGAAGGAGTCACCAGCGTGAATCCGCGCCGCCAGCTCGATTGGACGATCCAACTTCCGGCCGGGCAGGAGAAGGAGCTGACGTACCGTTACGAGGTGCTGGTGGACCGGTGAATCCGTGATTTCAGCGTTTGCCCATGGCAAGTCTCACGCTGATGCGGGAGGACGAGACGCGGCCGGCATCGTCCATGGCCTGGAGTTCGTAGTCGCCCACGGCGGGTTGCCATGGCATGGGCTCGGCGGGCGGGCAGGCACCAAGGTAGCGGCGGTCGGCGAACCAGTGGATCTGTCGGGTGCCGGGCGCGGCGCTTGCCTCTAACAGCAGACGGTTCTGTTGGGGGGCGTTCGCCTGGAGGTAATAAGTGAGGGCGGATTGGGGGCTGAGGATTTTGGGTGGCGGGCCGATGGCGGTGGTCCAGTGCGTTTGGTCCTCGGCTCCGGGCGGCTGCGTGTGGACGCGGGGGAAACCGGCATTCCGGAATTCTTCGAGCCGGTCGGCGGACCAGACTTCCACCACGGCATCGCCGACTTTCTGATGAACCGTGCAGGTGGTGATCGGGGAAACGCCGCCGATGAACCATCCGTTGCGGCAATTCGGGCAGAACTTGCCGGCGAGGTCGCCGGAGATCGCGCAGACCGGGACTTGCACGACATCCGCCGGGCGGGATTCGTCCGCGGGGCGGGCGGTGAGTTTGAGCCGGGTGACGGTCTGCCAGAGCAGTGGGGCGGCGGTTTCGTGTGCGAAGAGGCCGGGCATGCCGCGGCCGTTGAAGTGGCCCACCCAGACGCAGAGCACCCAGTCGCCCATGACGCCGCAGGCCCAGGCGTCGCGGAAGCCGTTGGACGTTCCGGTTTTGCAGGAGAGGCCCACCGGGGCGGCGGGTTCGTCGCAACGCAGGGCGTCGAGGGTGAGCCAGCAGGCCTCGCGGGAAAGCCGGCCCTGCGTGGGATGCGAAAGTTCCGCGTAGAGTCTCGCGAGGTCCTCCAGTCGCATTTCGGTGGCGCCGATCGCGAGGGCCAGTCCGTGGCTTCGCTGCGGCAGATCGACGCCGGAATCCCGCAGGAACGCTTCCAGTCCGCCATGGGGGAGTCTGTTAGATAGATCGATGGCCGGGATGTTGCGACTGCGGCGCAGTGCTTCCCGCGCGGAGATCGGCCCGAGGAACTGGCGGTCGCTGTTTTCCGGATTGTAGCCGGCGAAACGTTTGGGAGCGTCATCGAGAAGCGTCTGCGGCTGAATGAGTCCGGCGTCCAGCGCGAGGGCGTAGATGAACGGCTTGAGCGTGGACCCCGGCGAGCGTCTCGCTCGGGTGCCATCGACTTGTCCCGAGATCCCGGCGTTGTGAAAATCCGCGGAACCGATACAGGCGCGGATTTCGCCGGTGGGTGCGTGCAACAACACGGCGGAGGCGTTGCGCAAACCTTGCGCGTGCCAGCGTTGGAGGAAATCCCGGATG
>DAISZP010000163.1:0-10783 GCA_036824745.1 Luteolibacter sp. | reverse complement strand
GAGACCCAATCGACCCCGCCTTCGAAGGCGATGCTGAAGGCGTCGTTGAAATGCCAGATGGGCCGGATGCCACCAGATGCCCATTGTTGTTCGGGGCCGACATCTCCGTAGTCGGTGTATTGATAGACGAGCGCTCCGCCGAGTGAGAGGTGTTCGTATGGCTTGATAACCACCTGATCGGTGGCGCGGAAACGCCAGGAGTCGTTGGCGTCCGGCTTGATGTAGGTGCCGGTGGGATCGCTGAAGGTCTCGAATCCGGAGGTGAAGGTCTTGGCCGGGCCGGTGCCGAATTGGAGCGAGAATTTGTGCAGGCTTTCCGGATCGAGGAAACCGGTGTCGGTGCGCACGAGGCTGAGGGCGACGCCGTCCGAGTCCTCAACCTTCGCGCCGGTGGAATCGACGCCGGATTGGGAGGTGGAGTAGGTGAGACCGATCTCCCCCTTGCCGCCAAAGAAGTCCCAATCGTAGTAACGCAGGTCGAAACTGGATTTGCTGAAACCGGCGAGATTCGTGGGGTCCGGGATGCCAACCTGGCTGTAGATCGAGCTTTGCGAACCGGAACCGATCCATGCGAATGCGAGTTTTCCCGGACCGAAGGCAAAATCCTCGATCCCCCCGCCACCGCCGCTCATGTCCCAGAAGTAGAAGTCATTGATATGAATGTCATGGCGGCGGTAGAACCGGTTGCCAGCCCAGAGTTTGGCATCGGAATGCCCGGGTATGACGTTGGAGAGGGAACCCCAGACTTCGGGAGAGGCGAAGTCGGTGTTGGCCGCGCTGCCATAGTCGGAATACGGGTTCACAAACGAAAGCCGGTAAGTCATGCGGGCGATAGGGTCGTTTTCACCCGGTGCGTTTCCGGCAAACACACCAGCCGGATAGAAGGTTTTGGCGAAGGCGAGTTCGCCATAGTTTTCCGCCTCGTTTCCGAGACGATACTTGGAGACACCCGGGATACCGAAGGCCCGCTGCGGCCCCCCCTCATTCGAGCGGCCGTATCCGGCGCGGAAGTATCCGGTGATGTCCATGTAGCCTTCCAGCACGTCCTCGATGCGCTCGGAAAGCATGGACTCGGCCTTACCTTGATCGGCGAGGTCGCGGGTCTCGGTATCGGTCTTGAATTTCTCATTCACCGCGCGGCGGGTGGCCTCCGCCGTAATGGCGGCGCGGCGTTCCCGCTCAAGGGCCTGCTCGATGTCCTCGTCACGGGAGGGTTCCGGTTTTGCCGAGGGCCGTTTCACGGACGCCTGCTCCGCGGATTCGAGCTCACGAATGCGGGCTTCGAGTCGGTCGATCCGGGTTTGATAGTCGTTTCGCAGCGCCGAGAGTTCTTTTTTCAACTCCGCGGTATCGTCTTGAGCGGGGAGCGCTCCCATCGATCCCGCCAACACCACGCCAACTTTCAGAATCCGGGTTTTCACAATGCATGACTTGTCTGAAACGAGGCGTGGAGAGTCAAGATTCAACCTAACGGATCACAGGATGGACGCGGTTCGACATGGATCGTTGAACCGGAGAATCTATTTTCTTTCACCGGACAAACGCCCGATTTTCAGCGCATTGCAAGGAACGCAAGTAGAAAAGTTTTCGATTGGCATGCATTTTGCTTTCCACCCCTGACTGATGCGCTACGTTGCGCCCGGCAAGCAACTTGCCGGCCATGTCCGACGTTTACCTCCATCAGTCACTTTCCCAGCAGCAGACGCTCGCGCCCCAGATGCGCAAGAGCCTGGAGATCCTCCAAGCGAGCACCTTGGAGCTCAATCAGATCATCTCGCAGGCGCTGGAAGTGAATCCGGTGCTGGAAGACGTCACTGAATCCATCTCACTGGACGAAGAAGGGCCGGACCCGGAAGAAGCGGATTCGTTGGATTACCTGAACGACACCGACGACGATTGGCGGGATCGGTCCATCATGGACGGCAAATCGTCTCCGTGGACCCAAGAGGACGAGGAGCGCCGCCAGCGGCTCTACGATTCGATTGTGGCCCCTGTCACCCTCCAGCAACACCTCCAGCAGCAGCTCGACCTCTCCATGGTGGAGCCGAAGGTCCGGGAAGCCGCGCAAGCCATCTTGGGAAATCTCGATGACCGTGGGTTCCTTGACCTGCCCGCAAAGGAGCTGGGAATCCGCTTGGGAATCAAAACCGCGGACCTGAATGCTGCATTGAAACTCGTCCAATCCTTCGAGCCTGCGGGAGTCGGCGCTTCGGGCATTCCGGAATCCCTGCTCCTCCAACTCGAGCGCCAGGGAGCAAAGGAAAGCATCGAATACAAGATCGTCCGCGATCACTTGGAAGACCTCGCCCGCAAGCGCCACCCGCTCATCGCCAAGGCGCTCGGCACCAGCGTCGAACGCGTGGCCGACGCAGCCTCCCGAATCGGCAGACTCACCCCGAACCCCGGCGGCGATTTCAATCCGACAGGAAATCCCTATATCCTCCCCGATGTGATCATTTTCCGAAATGACGACGGCCACTTGGAGGCCAAGCTCACAGGCGAACACCTCCCGAACCTCCGGATCAACGACTTTTACAAGGACATGATCGGCAAATCCGGCGTGGACGCCAAAGCACGGCAGTTTCTCCGCGACCAAATCCGCGATGGCCGCAGCCTGATCCGCTCCATCTCCCTGCGCCAAGAGACCATCCTCGCCATCGCGCACCAACTCATCGACCGGCAGCAGGAGTATTTCCGAAAAGGCCCGCGTTATCTCAAACCATTGACCATGAACGAGGTGGCGGATGTGCTCGGCATGCATGCCACGACGGTTTCCCGGGCCGTGGCCGGAAAATACGTACACACTCCCCAGGGCCTCATGGAAATGCGCTCGTTTTTCGCCACGGGCTATCAAACCCAAAGCGGTGAGGAAGTTTCCAACGCCGGCGTCCGCGAAGCCATCCAACAACTCGTCGCCGCGGAAAATCCATCCAAACCCCTATCGGACGAATCCCTCATGAAAGCCCTCGACAAACAGGGCATCAAGGTCGCCCGCCGGACCATCGCCAAATACCGCGAGCAGCTCAACATTCTGCCCTCTCATCTGCGGAAAACCTACTGAGCGTTGAGCCTCGCCCACACCTTCCGCGGCAGAATGCTGCCGGTGAACGTAAGGATCACCAGTCCCATCATCGCCAATAAGGCAGGGACCCCACCCCATTTCAGGATTGGCCAGGCAAGCGTGGCTAGAACGAGGGATTCAAGCAACTGTATGACAACCAGTTTGGAAACCTGACCTGTTCCAATCATCATCGCATGATTCAAGTGCCGCCATACATGAGCGACAAAATAAAGGCCGTAACAGGCTAACAGAGAGCGCTCAAGATTGGAAAATTCCTTGCCCAGCCAGAACGGCAGGACCCACGGACCTAGTGCAACCAGACCGATCACCGAACAAAGTGCGAAGCCCCCACCAAGGAGGTAGAGTCTCTTGGCCGCAGCCCTCGCCCACGGCAAATCCCCACGGGCCAAAGCCTCCGCCACGGCCGGCCAAGTGGGCGTGCTCAGCATCACGACGAATCCGAGCTGCATCACCGTGAGCGAAATGAAAACCCCGTAGAGCGCGACTTGCGCCGGTCCTCCGGTCCGGCCGACCATCCAGCCACAAAGGTTGTATTCGATGACCCCGGTGATGACGCAGCAGGTCGAAAACGACAATCCATCAGCAAAAAGCCCTTTTGCCACATCCTTGCGGAAATGCCGAGGAGACGGCCGCATGAGCGGATGTTTCCCCCAAAGCGTGAGCGTGTTGCAAATTTTTCCCATCACCATGGCCCCGTGCACGGCGAGCACGAGATACCAGACCTGAGGCACCCACCAGATTCCCGCACCGACGAGGCCGGCGGCGAGCACGTTTCCGGTGGCACCCCACAGGTTGTTGGTGGCCACTTCGAGGTGTCCCTCGCGGATCCGCTCGGTCAGATTGAGGATGAGGATGCAGAGAAACAAGCCGAGCCCCACCCAAAGCGCGGGGCGAAGTGCGGATTCCCGGCCCGCGTATTCCGGACCGTAGATTGTGCTGATCGGCACGGAAAGAAGCACCGAGGAAAGTATCAGACCGGCCAGTGCGGCGATCCCAAGCAGGAGAAAAAACGCCGAGGAGCCCAGCTCGCGCTGACGACTTTCATTTCCGGTCGCGCGGGCCTTGCTGAGACCATGTGCCAACGCCGGTCCCACTCCTACTTCGAGCAGGGCCATGGTGCTCAAGGTGAGGTTCACCGTGGTGTAGAGGCCGAACTCGCCGCGACCGAGAACGCGCACGGCGATGGGAATGGAGAGCAACTGGAGCAGGATGGTCCCCGCCTTGGAAACGAAGGAAGTCACCACGGCGAGCCGGATCGAGCGACTGCGGCGTTCGGCGTGGTTTTCCCCTGCGGTGGCGGTCATATCGGGCGGATGGGAGGAAGACTCGCCATCCGCCGGGCAAAGTCTAGCACGCACCGCCGCGCTTGTAGAGGGTCATGAGCATGATCTGGAAATCGAGGATGAAGTTCCAGTTTTCGATGTAATCCAGATCGAACTTCACGCGCTCCCGCAGGCAGGTGTCGCCGCGCAAACCGTTCACCTGGGCCCAGCCGGTGACGCCGGGTTTGATGTTGTGGCGCACGTTGTAGTGAGGAATTTCCTCCTTGAAGCCCTCGATCAACTCGGGGCGCTCCGGACGAGGGCCGACGAGGCTCATTTCCCCGCGCAGCACATTGATGAACTGCGGTAGTTCGTCGATGTTCCACTGGCGCATGAAGGCACCCACCTTGAGGCGGCGCGGGTCGTCCTTGACCGTCCAGCCAGGAATGCCAGCTGATTCGGCGTCGAGTTTCATGCTGCGGATCTTCAGGATGTCGAAGGGGCGGCCGTTCAAACCGATGCGGCGCTGGCGATAGATCACCGAGCCGGGCGACTCCAGATAGACCAGCAGCGCGAAGACCGCCATCACCGGGGCGAAGACCAGCATGCCAATCAATGCGCCGACGATGTCCACGAAGCGCTTGAGCGCGTTGTTGAACGCGTGGTGCAGCGGCATTTTGCCGACTCCGAGCACGGGCATGCCGTGGAAACTCTCCAGTTGGAGGCCGGAAACGAGAATCTGGAAACAACTCGGCAGCAGCTTGAAATCGATGAATTCACGGCCGCAGGTTTCGGCGAGTTCCAGCATTTGGCTGCGGTCCAGCACGCCGTCCACCACCATGACCATGTCCGCCCCGGAGGAACGGAGAATCGGACGCAGTCCTTCGTAAGAACCCAGGACCGGGATGTTTTCCGGAGGTTCCACGGCAC
Organism: Luteolibacter sp.; assembly: GCA_036824745.1. Taxonomy (GTDB): domain Bacteria; phylum Verrucomicrobiota; class Verrucomicrobiia; order Verrucomicrobiales; family Akkermansiaceae; genus Luteolibacter. Next base: position 5,509 of record DAISZP010000163.1, on the reverse strand, counting down.
AGGATCCGCCCGGAGGAGAAATCACGCCGACCACCGAAATCTGGTGGGACCGGCCGTCCTTGAAGCGTTTCACCGAGCGGTCGCATTCATCGCTCCAGCCGACAAAAACGGCTTTCTGCCTGAGCGCGTCGGCAAAACTGTCACGACGCAGGATGCAGTAGAGCACCCAGCGCCAACTCATCAGGCTGGCCATCGAAATGACACCGCCCAGAGCGCAATAGAAGAGGCTGATCGGCGGCTCGATCTTCAGGACAAGTGCCAGGGCAAGAAAGCTGAACGACCAGATGATGCAGGTCTTGGCGATGATGCCCAAGGTCTTGCGGATCGCGAGGAAGTTCCGTGGATCGTGCAAACGGAAATTGGCCAACAGGAAAATCAGGAGCGCGCTGCCTAACAGCACGTGCCCGCAGTAGCTGCGAAGATCGATCACCGCGTCCGTCACGCCCATTTCCCGCAGGCCGGTCTCGAACCGGACGAGGTAGGCGACCATCATGGAAAGCAGTACGACGGTGGCATCACCGATGAAACTGCAGGCGACGAGTTTCTGGTGCACCACCCAAGGACGGTGGCGGTGCCTCAGGGTGTAGCTCTCAGGGAGCTCGGAAATCTCGGCATCGGGGCGAGCAGGGGAAGACTCGCCCTCCGCCAAACGGGGGGTTGCTTTCATAACCGGGGGGTGGTTCTGGGGGGATGGGTGCTGAAACAAACTGTATTCGGATGTCGTGGGGGAGCGACAGGTTTAAGCGAGCATGAGGGAAATTGCTAGGCGAAAGTCGTAACGACGGTGAGCGCGTCACCCGGGGAAGCAGAAGTCACGCCAACCGGCTGCGGTGGGCCCAGTCCGGGGCGATTGACTGGAACGACCGGCCCGGCTGCGGGGTTTCTGGAATCCCGGGCTGCTTCATTCCACACGAAACCGACGAGGTTGCCTCCAGACGAGCGAAGCAGGTCCGCGGCTTTTCTGAGTTCCTTGCGATCGCTTCCCCCTTCGCGGACGACGAGGCAGCAGCGGTCCGCATAGCGGGTGAGTGCGAGGGAATCGCTCACCGCAAGGGCGGGCGGAACATCGATCACCACGCGGTCGAACCAACGGAAGGCATCCTCCAACAGGGATGGGAAACGGGTTCCCGCTAACAATTCCGCGGCATCCTGGCGCATCGGGCCGGAGGAAAGGATGTAGAGATTGGGCAGCGAGGTGGTGTAGCACGCGGAGGCGGGATCGATTTTTCCCGACAGATAACCGCCCAGACCGGATTGCTCCTCATTGCCGGTTAGAAAATCGCGGCTGAGACCGGTGCTGCGCATATCCGCATCCAGCAGGAGCGTGCGGTGGCCCTGCATGGCGAGCGAGGTGGCGTAGTTCAGGGCGCAGAAGGATTTCCCCTCACCTGCCCTGGCGCTGGCAAACATGACGGTGCGGCCGGTGTTTCCTCCGGGCTGAGGTGCGAGAACCACGCGCAGTCTGCGGAATGCCTCGGCGCCGGCGGACGCGGGATCGGTCATGAGAACCATGCCGTCGCCCGGGTTTTCAATCGCCGGAACGGTGGCGAGCAGCGGCGATCCGATGGCGCGCGCGGCGGAGGCGGCGTTTCGCACCTTGCGATCGGTGAGCTCGGCGGCGGTGATCAGAATCGCGCCTAACAGGAATCCAAGCATCGCCCCACCGGCGGCGAAAACGATCTTTTTCGGGCTGTGTGGTTTCTCTGGCGTGAGCGGGGTGTTGTCCCAGCGCAGGACCGACGACGGCACGGACGCGGCGAGATGGGTTTCGCGGAGCCGTTGGGAAACGGAGGCGAGCAGGTCGCGGTCCGCCTCCGCCTCGCGGGTCATCGCGCGGAACTGGTCCCGGATGCCTTCGGACTCCACGGCATTCTCACGGGCGCGGGCCACCTCGGCGATGAGCTTGGTTTCGTTCTCCTGGGCGATCTGATAGCGTTGTTCCAGAGCCTTGCCCGCGGATTTCACCGTTTCGGTTAGAGCGGCGCGGAGGGTTTCCAGTTCATTGGCCAGCTCGCGGTAAACCGGGTGCTTGTAGAGGTAGCGTTCCTTCACCCTTGCGAACTCAGCCTCTTTCTGCTGGATCTGCCGAACTTGGGCCAGCACTTCGCTTCCGCGTTCGGTTTTCTCGATGCCCGCGAGGCACTCGGGTTTCGAGGAATCGAATTTCGAGTAGGTCTCAAACTCGGCTTCAAGGCGGAGACGCTCGGCGGTGGACTGCGTGAGTTGGGCGCTGAGGGCGTCCAACGAATCGTGCACCGGTTGATCGGAATTCGTCCCTTGGAGGCCGGGAATCGGGTGCAACTCACGGAACTTCTGGAGTTTCTTCGAAGACTCTAGCATCCGTTGTTTCAGGCGCTCCTCCTCGCGGGCAAGGCCTTCGTTCGCCTGTTGGGTGATCTGTTGCTGGCGCTCGGACGTCCACTTCTCGTATTCGGCGACGAGTGATTCGACGAGTTTCCGCGCCCGCTCCGGATTCGTGTCCTGCACAGCGAGATCGATGATCCGGGTGCCGCGGCGCAATTCCACCGAAACACGGCGCGCGAAGGTCTGCACCAACGCCTCGCGGCCGATGCCGGAAGGTGCGAAAGTCGGATCGCCTTCCAGTCCGTTCGCCTCAATGACCCGCATCAACAACGTGGTGGCGAGCAAGCCCTGCTCGACCGAGCGCATCTGCTCCAGATCCTTCGTTTCCTCCTGAGAAACCGCGCGAATGTCCAGCACCACCGGTGCCTGGCTGCCGACATAGACGGATCCGGTGGCCCGGTAGGTTTTCGGCAAGCGGTCCGCGAACAGATAGAGTCCGACAGCGCCTAACAGCATCGGCAGGGCGAGCAGCCAGGAACGCTTGAGCAACATCAGGAACACACGGCCGGGTTCCACCTTCGGCAGGAAATGGGTCGGATCACCCTGCGGCGGCAACGGCGCCTGGGAAGGCCGCTGCGCCAGTTCGTGACCACGTGGCTGGGAAAGTGACATCGGGGGGAAGGGCTTGGGATGTTAGAAAAGGCTTTCGGGAATGGTGATCATGTCGCCGTCCTGGAGAGGAATGTCCGCCCCCTTGCCGGAGGTGATTTCCTTGAGGTTGAGCACCTGGACCTGACCGCCGCGTTTCAGGGTGACTTTCTTGGCGTTCGCAATGCGCGTCATGCCGCCCGCCATGCCGATCGCCTCGACAACGGTGAGCTTGCGGTTCGCCGGCAACTCGAAAACGCCGGGGCGCTGTGCCTGGCCCAGAACGGTGACAGTTTTCCGGATCCGCGCCTCGATGGAAACGCTGACCTCGGGCTTCACCAGCCAACCGTCCGCAAGTTTGCGTTTGATGGCGGAAGCGGCCTGGTCCGTCGTGAGTCCCTGGATGCGGACAGCGCCGATCAAGGGCATCGAGATCGTCCCATCCGCCGACAACTGGCCGCGTGTGGTGAGATCATCCTCGCGGAAAACGCGGATCTCCACGTTGTCCATGTAGCCGATCACACCGGACGAACGCTCGCCTTCGGCGGCACCGGCGGGAAGCGGCGCTCCCGTCACGAGGCAGGCCGTCACCAATGCGGCGATCCGTTTGAGAATGAATTTCATGCAATTTGTTAGAATTTATGGTTGAGCTCCACGCCCATCATGTTGTCCCGGTAACCGAAGCCGGGATCCGTCGATGAGTTGTCCGAAGCCTGATAGAAGAACGAAACCTCGGACTGCTTTCCGAACTTCCGCACCAGCGCGGGTTTGATGAACCAGATCTGGTCCTTGCGTCCGCCCGTTCCGGTTCCGGAAACCTGCTCGTAGGAGTTGGTTTCGTATCCGCCCTCCAGTTTCGCCGACCAATCGCCGACGATGCGCTGGGCGATGCCTGCCGAGAATCCGCGGGCGGAGTAGTTCTGCCCGGCGAAATACGCAGATGCCTCCTCGCGCATGAATCCGTTCACGAAGAACTCCGTGCCCTTGCGGGGCGTCCAATCGAGACGTCCGTTGAGCACCGGATTCACACCGGAACCATTGTCGTATTTGCGGTATTCCGCACCGGCCAGCAGATTGAGGCGGATCTTCTCGCGTGGTTGCCAGACAATGGCTCCCGCCACCTGCTGCGAATGCTGGGGACCGGTTCCCTCCACCTTGAAACGTCCGATCTGATAGATCATGGCAAGCTCCGTCTTCGGTGAATACGCGTATCGCAGGGCCGCTTCGCCATAGACCTTGGAGGAATCAAAATAGGCCGGATCCATGTAATCGTTCTTCTCGTTCCCGCCCGCCACTTCAAGCGTGACCTTTTCCACGGGCGACCAGCCTGCGCGCACTTCGTTGGCGAATTCGATGCGGTCCGTCAAACGCCCCGTGTCCGGAGTCGCGTCACCCAGTTTCTGGAATCCGCCCGAGTAGGCGATCCGGGTGACCTTTCCACGCCATCCGGCGGTGCCGATCGCCTGGTGGTCCACCCGGTTTTCCGAACCGTGCTCCGCATAGATTACACCCGTCGGGCGGTAAGCGACCTTGATGAAAGCCCCCTCCCCGTCCTTCGGATCGCCAAACGCGTAGCCAACTGTCGGCGCGACCCGGATGACCGTGTCCGACTCGGGATTTTTTGAAGAAAGGTAAATATTGTCGTCATACGCGGCGGAAACCACCGCGCTGATGTCCCAGCCTCCGCGCCGGACCTCTTCATCCTCGATAATTGGAGGTTGCACACCCCCGGTCTCCACACGGTCGTCAACGACAGTGGAGTATTCTTGTCCGGATGCGGATGCCGCCATGCCTGCGAACAAACAACAGGTCAGGCGCCAAACCATCCGGGGGGACAATGGTCTACGTGGTCGCATATCGGGGGGAGCGATGGGCAATTCATGCCTGTTAACATCTCTTGGATCAAGACATTTGACCTGTTCAAGCGCCACGTGATCGCGTAATTCATTGGCCCGCGAATCATGTTAGCTATTGGTGAATGCGCGGATTCAAGCGCTGCTGATAATCAACAATTCCGATTCATCCGCCAACTTTTCAAAACCGACCGCCCCTACCTCCTCTCCCCAATTTCCCGTGATGTCCCCCCCCATCCCACAATTTTCCGTGGACTCCGTGCCCGGAACGCATTCGCGTTCCGTTTTCTGGCTGCGGAGATTCAGCCACCTTGCAAGGATCCATCCGGACCGCACCGCGCTCGTTTGCGGCGACACGGCGCTGAGCTACGGCGAGCTGGACGAGTGGTCCGACCGCATCTGCCACATGCTGGTGAACGCCGGTATTGGTTCCGGCCACTTCGTCGGCGCGGGTTTCCAACGCGACATGGCGCTGATCGCCGCGCTTCTCGGCATCCTCAAATCGGGCGCGGCCTACGTGCCGATAGATCCCGCCTATCCTCAGGCCAGGATTCAAAGCATGATCCGCTCCGCGAAACTCGCCACCGTCCTAACAAGCCGGGCCCACGAAGGTGCTTATCAGGAAACGAGTGTCCTCAGGATCGAGGATGCGGTTCACCCGCTCGTGCCCTCCGACGACGCCGGACCCGTGGATGGAGATCCCG
>DAISZP010000162.1:6150-10816 GCA_036824745.1 Luteolibacter sp. | reverse complement strand
CGAGAATATCCGCGAGATCATCCGACCCTGCGGGCTCTCGCCACGCAAGTCCGCCGCGATTTCAGAGCTTTCGAAAATCCTCGTCGAGCAACACGGCGGCGAGGTGCCCGCGGATTTCGGAATGTTAGAAGCTCTGCCCGGCGTGGGTCACAAGACCGCATCGGTGGTGATGGCGCAGGCTTTCGGCGTGCCCGCGTTTCCGGTGGACACGCACATCCACCGCCTCGCCACGCGGTGGAAACTCACATCCGGCAAGAACGTCGAGGTCACCGAGCGCGATTTGAAGAAACTTTTTCCGCGGGACGAGTGGAACAAGCTGCACCTGCGCATCATCTTCTACGGCCGCGAGCATTGCTCGGCGCGCGGCTGCGACGGGAAGTCGTGTTTGCTTTGCGGCGAGTTGTTCGGTTAGGCCGACTCGGCCATCATCCGGACGAGTTCGCGCTTCGTGACCTTGCCCATCGCGTTTCGCGGCAGGCTGTCTAACAACAAAAGGCGCCGCGGGATCTTGTAATGTGAGAGACGCCCGCGGCTCCAATCCGCCAGTTCGTCCGCTTCCAGCTCCGCGCCTTCGCAACGCACGGCGGCGACGGCGACCACCTCGCCCCAGGTTTCGTCAGGCAGGCCGACCACCGCACATTCGCGGATCGATGGATGATCCAGCAGCGTGGCCTCGATTTCCAAAGCGGAGAGTTTGTAGCCACCGCTCTTGATGATGTCCACGGAGAGCCGGCCCATGATGCGGTAATATCCGTCCTCGATCACCGCGAGATCTCCGGTGCGGAACCATCCATCGGTGAAACTCGCGGCCGTGACTTCGGGAGCGTTCCAATACTCGCGGAAAACGACCGGGCCGCGGACCTGGATCTCGCCGGGCTCACCCTCGCCGGAGACGGATTCGCCGTGTTCGGAGATCAGGCGGATCTCCACTGAGGGAAGCGGTTGGCCTACAAATCCCGGGCGTCGTTCGCCTTGATAGGGATTGGAGATCATCATGCCGGTCTCCGTCATGCCGTATCGCTCTAACAAACTTTGGCCGGTGAGCGCGGTCCACGCCTCATGCACGCTGGCGGGAAGCGCCGCCGATCCGGAAACCATCAGGCGCATGTTCGAGAAACCACACAGGACGCGCTCGCGACGATCATCGGATGATTCGAGCGTCTCGATGAGCTTCACATAGATCGTCGGCACCGCCATGAACAGCGTCCACGAGCCGTCCGCGACTCCATCGAGGATGGCATCCATCACGAACCTCGGGAACGCATCGATGACCGCGCCGGCCCATAACGCGCAGCAGGCGATGTTGATGATGCCGTGCACGTGATGCATCGGCAGGAACAAGGGGATTCGGTCGTCCGCGGTCCATTCCCACGCGTCTATCAGAACTTCGATCTGCGCCCGGATGTTGGCGTGGGTGGTGACCACGCCCTTGGGTTTGTTGGTGGTGCCGCTGGTGAAAAGAATCATCGCGCGGCGGTCCAATTCGATTTCCGGCAGCGTCGCGGAGATTGTCAGGTCGATGTCCTCGAAGGCCGACAGGCGGAAGCTGGCGGAGTTTTCTATCAACTGAAAATTTCCCAGCGTGCGCCTCAGCGTGATCACATGGCCGGCTCCCGAGTCCGCGAGCACGTGGTCGAGCTCGGCCCGGGTGGCGGATTCGCTGACGGGCACCGCGATGCCGCCCGCGCGCCAGATGCCCCACTGGATGGCCAGATAGGCGAAACCCGCGGGGGCTTGGAAAACGACACGCGCCTCGTCGAGGTCCGCGCGTGACTCTAACAAAAAAGCGGCGACGGCTTCCGATGCGGCGAGCAGGTCCTGATAGCTGTGCGACCCGCCGTTCTCGCGGATGGCGGTGCGGTTTTCATGAATGCGGGCACGGGCGATGAGCGGAAGTTCCTGCATGGCGGTCAGTTTCGCGAAACCTTGAGGCGGACGAATTCCCGCGGCTGTCCGGCGGGAAGCAGGCAGGAGATCGTGGCAGAATTGTTGACGAGGTAGGCGCTCACCTCGGCCCATGTAGCGGGTGCGGCGGCCAAGGTCGAGGATTCGATGATGGAGTAGGTGATATCGCCGTTGGCCACTGCGGCGGCGCGCTTGGTGAACGTCACGATGTTTCCCGCCAATGTGCCCGGAGAAGCGTTGGCGGCGGTGGGGTCCATGCCGTCGAGGGCGTATTCCAGCAAGTTGCTGATTCCGTCTTGGTCGGGGTCGGCATCCGGCAGCTTGTCCGCGGTGCTGAGGCCGGGGAAACCGTCCATGAACGAGCCGAACCCGGCGGGGATCTGGACGAGTTGGATTTCCTTGGCGGTGGTGTCGTGGACCAGGTTGTAGCCAGCGGGCAGCGTGGTGGTGGCGAGGGTTCCGGTCAGGTTGCCGGTGTACCTGGCAATGACGTATTTCGCCGCGGCGGGCGGGGCCAGCGGGGTGAAGGTGACGGTGGCTCCGGTGGCGGTTAGATCGCCGGTGATGTTGAGTTGATCGGAAGTGGTCGCGTCGAGTTCGATGGCGAGTGATCCTGTTAGGGAAACCGCTCCGGTGTTGAGAGTGCCAATGCCCGCGATGCCCGGAGCGATGGTGCTTGTGGATCCCGTCGTGGTGACGGGGCCGGCGACCGTGCCGGATCCCGCGAGGGTGGTTTCGCTTCCGAGAGATACTTGGGAGGAGGCGCCGAGGCTTCCGGTGACGACCAGTTTTCCCGCGCTGACGGTGGTCGGGCCGTTGTAGGTGCTGGATCCGCTGAGGGTGAGGCTGCCGATTCCCGTTTTGGTCAGGCCGCCGTTCGATGCGTTGGCGGCGATGCTCGCGCCGCCCAAGGTGGCCGCGCTGGTGAAACCACCTCCGACGAGCGTGATGGTGGGGGCGCTGGTGTAGCCGGTTCCCGGGCTGGTGATCTGGATGGCGGTGACCGCGCCGCCGCTCACCACGGCCGCTGCGGTGGCGCCGGTGCCGCCGCCGCCGGTGATCTTGACGACCGGGATGCCGAGGTAGCCCGCGCCGCCGGTGGCGACCGGGATGTTAGAAACCCCGTTTCCCGGTGCGTTGCGGAGTGTTTGGCTGACGGTGATGTCCTTGCTGTTGGTGTCGATGGTCGCGCCGCCGGAGAAGATGTTGGCTTGGGAAAGGCCGCCCATGAAACCACCGCTGGAGATATTGGCTCGGAGGGTGCCGCCGTTGAAGTTGACGATGCTGTTTCCCGACGCGTTCGGGGCAACGATCACGTTCGGACGGACGATGCCGCCGTTGATGTTCAGGATTCCGAATGTGCTGCTGCCGCCTTCGGCGAGCGAGAGGTTGCTCGCCACAGAGAGCAGGCCGTTTTCCACGGTGATGATGCCGGTGGAGCCGGTGCTGAAGCCGACGTTGAAGCGGTTGCTGCCTTCGTTGAATTGAGCGTTCGGTCCCTTGAGGTGGAGTACGTTGGTGCCCGTGCCGTTGCGGGAAAGCGTGGTGACTTCGGCAACGTTGATGGTGCCGCCGGTCATGAGCGAGTAGCTGTTACCATTGCCGTTGCCGGTTCCGCCGTTGCGCAGGTTGGTGGCGTTCATGGTGCCGCCGCTCATGGTGAATCCGCCGTATGCGCCGTCCCAGTTGGCGATGTTGAAGTTTTGGAGGTTGAGCGTGCCGGAGGTGAAATTGATCACGCCCGCGCCATTCGCCGATTGCCCGGAAACGAGGTCGGTCGCCATCGTCACGGTGCCGGTGGAAGAGAAATTCAGCACGTTGGCCGTGTTGTCCCAGCCGGTGCTGATGCGGGAGATGTTGCCGGTGCCGGTGATGGTGACGGTGCCGCGGCTGAAGGTCGCGCCGTTGCGGCCGCCCATCATGAGCGCTGGGTTGTTTGTGTCCGTGGCGTGGCCGGTGATATCGAGGTTTCCTGCGAGAACCAGTGTGCCGGAGCCGTTCGCCTTGATCGGGTTGTTGGTGGCGGACGAATTGCTGATGTTGCCGCTCAGGGTGAAGGTGTTGCCGTTGGTGTCGAACACGTTGCTGGTGGTGCCGAGCAAGATGTTGTTAGAGATCGTTAGGTTTGCCGCGCCGGATTGCAGGGTGGCGTTTCCTGAAAAGCCGAGAGCTCCGGTCCCAAGCGCGCTGTTTTGGGTGACGCTGACAGTTCCGGCCATCACGTTGGTGCCGCCGGAGTAGGTGTTGGCGGCTTGGAAACTGGCGGTGCCCGCTCCGTACCAGGTCACGCTGCCTGTGCCGCTGATCACTCCCTGGAACTGGGTGATGCCGCTGATGTTGGACAAATAAAGCGAGGAACCCGCGCCGGCGTTGTTGAGGATCTGTGGCTGATAGTAGTTGCCGCTGCCGAAGTCCGAGATCGCTCCGCCCGCCGCGTTTACCTGGACCCTTCGGTTGGTGATCAGCGCGTTGCCGGTGGCGGTGGTGACTTGAAACGTACCGGCATCCAGGGTCAGCACGGTGGTCGGTGATGCGGCCTGCACGCCCAGCCGGTTTCCCGCGGGCATGGCGAAGATGCTGTCGAAGACGCCGGTCGTGCTGTTGAAGGTGCCGCCGGTGACGGTGTAGAGCGCTGGGGTGGTTCCCGAGCCTCCGCCGCCATTGCCGAGCAGCAGGGTGCCGGGGCCGGTTTTCGTGATCAACGCGCCCCCGGCGGAGGTGACGGGGCTGTTGAGCGTGCTGGTGCCGCCGTTGGTGGAAT
>DAISZP010000162.1:0-6140 GCA_036824745.1 Luteolibacter sp. | reverse complement strand
GCGTGCCTGCGGCGGTGCTCAGGTTGAGGGTTCCGCTGTTCAGGATGTAGCCGCTTTGGGTGAAATACAGCCCGCCGGCGTTCATCGTGGTGGCGAGGGTGATTGTGCCGCTGGTGCCACCCGCGCCGAAGCGGGCGATGTTGGAGGGCGTGGTGGAATTGCTCCAAGTCTGGGTGGTGGAGCCGTTGAACCATCGCGCGGTGGTAGCCGCATCCCAAGTCCCTGATCCGTCCTGCGCGCCCGCGGTGATGGAGTCGGCATCCCAAAGCAGGCTGCCCGACGGGACGGTCTGGGTGGTCAGGGCGGAGACCACATTGCTGTAGTCGCTCTGAAACGTTCCGTCCTGCGTGGAAACGCGGTAGTCGTAACTCGTGCCGGGCAGCAGGCCGCTGTCGGTGAACGATGGGGTGTTAGAGGGGCTGGTGCCCGCGGTGGCCCATGCCTCGGCCACGCCCGTGCGGCGTCGCTCGATGGTGAACGCGCTGCTGCCGTGGGACGTCCATGCGAGGCTCACGGTCGAGCCGGTGGTGGCGCTCACGTTCAATCCATCCGGCACGGTGGGCGCGGCTTGCGCGGAAATGTTAGAACTGAAGAGCGACATCGCGGACAGGCTCTGCGCGCGGTTTTCAAACGCGCCCCCCGAAACCGGGGCCGCGTCCGCCAGCGGAGCGCAGATTTCCAAGCTCGCTTGTTGCAAGGCTCCCTTGCTCTGCGCCATCGCCTCGTCCTGCGTCCATGCGGCCCGGTAGATGCAGACGTCCTGGAAGTCCGCTTGAAGCGGCGCCAAGGCCCTGCCGGACGCGCCAGCCGCGCCATTGATCACGAACTGGTCCGGCACGTAGTTGTCGCTCACCGTGCCCTTGAGCACGCCATCGATGAACAACAACGACTGGCCCGTGGCGTAGCGGTGCGAGAGCGCGATATCGTGCCAGTGGCCGTCGTTCGCATCCATCGGCGCGCTCAACTCCGAACCGGTGGGGCCGATGTAAACAAACGCGTTGTCGCGGATTTCCAGGGTCGCGCGGCTGCTTCCGGCGTTGACCGAAGCGACGGTCCCCACATCGGTGCTGCGGACGCGAAACGACAACGTGAACGAGTGTGTGGCATGCGCCGGGGTGAAACGGAGCGGCGAGGCTTCGGCGGCGTCGCGCTGCATGCGGAGGAAGCCGTTGGTCCCGGAGATCTGCGGGCTGGTGGTTTTTCCGGCGGTGATCGCGTCGAACAACGAGGGAACCACCGCGTGGTAAAGTTCGGCGTGGCCGGAATTGTTAGGATGGTAGGCGTCGCTCCAATAACCCGCCGCCCAGCGACCCGAGCCGTCGTCCAGCGCGCCGAGGTAGTTGAGGCTCGGGATGTTCCAGGTGTTGAGAAGCAGGTTCATCCTGCGGACGTAGGCGTATTCGTTCGCGGTGTAGGAACCGTGCGGATAGGGCAGGCTGACGACAGGATAGTAGCCTTTGCTCCGGCACAGGTCGATGATCTGCGTGAGGCCGTTCTTGAAGCTGTTGAAAACGGCTTCGGGGTCGCTTGCGCCGACGAGGCCTTCGTTTGCGAGCGAGAGCGAGATGATGACGATGTCCGTGCCCGGATAGGTGTTGACCACGTCGTTCTGGAATCGCGCGAGGACCTTGCTGGTGTTGTCGCCGCCGATGGAGGCGTTGTTGACCTGCCACGTCACGGTGGAACCCGGGACGATCGGCGCCTGGGTTTCCATCAGGTTTTCGAAACGATAGGCCCATGCCTGGCTCGTCGGGCTGGCACCGGTGCCGGCGGCGACGGACGAACCGAGCACCACGATTTCCTCGGCGGCGCGGATCGTGCCGTGGAGGATGGGAAACGCGATCGCGAGCGAGGCTGCTAGAGAAACATGGCGGCGTGATGGAATCATGTGGGCGGCGTGGGCGCGGGGCGGACGGTCCCGCAGGTGCGGAAACCGCCGGATCTTGTTAGGAATTCAGGCCCCGTTTCCGGCGGACCAGCAGCAGGGTGCCGAGGCATCCGAGCATTGCGGCGGCGTTCGGCTCCGGAATGACGGTGATGGTTCCGTTCGTGTAGAGGTTGCTCTGGTCCCAGCTCAGCGGACCGTCCAGCGAGGGCAGGTTCACCGTGGAGAAGGTGCCGGTCGCGCTGCCCCAGTCGAACAGGTTGAAGGTGGCTCCGTTGGCGATCGTGCCGCCGATGTTGGTCACGTTGAGCGTGCCGCCGAAGGTGAGCTGTGCGATGGCGACAGCGAGGTCCGCGGAGTTGCCGGACGGGTTGATTTCAAACTCGCTGATACCGCTGAGGACCAGATCGCCATCGATGGTCAGCGTGCCGATGCTGTTTCCCGGGGCGAAGGTGCCGCCCGCAAGGACGGATAGATCACCAGTGGTTCCCGTGCCGCCGATGGCCGCGCCGGATCCGACGGTGGTGAGCATGCTGGTCGAGATGTTTCCGTTGATGACCAGTTTGCCGCCGGTGACGTTGGTCTGTCCGGTGTAGGTGCTGGTGGCTGTCAGGGTGAGTGTGCCCGTTCCGGATTTGGTGAGTCCGCCGTCGCCCGCGTTGGCGGTGGTCGAGACCGATCCGAGTGTTGCCGCGGTGGTGGCTCCGCCACCGATGAGGGTGACCGTGGGCGCGCTGGTGTATCCGGTGCCGGGGCTGGTGATCAGGATGCCGGTGACCACGCCGCCGCTCATCACGGCCACGGCGGTGGCTCCCGTGCCGCCGCCGCCGGTGATTTTCACGACGGGCACACCGAGATAACCCGCGCCGCCGGTGGCGAGGGGGATGTTAGAAACACCGCTGCCGGAAGCGCTTTGCAGCGCCTGGCTGATGGTCACGTTTTTGCCGTTGGTGTCGATCTTCGCACCGCCGGAGTAGATGTTCGCCTGGGTGAGGCCGCCCATGAAGCTGGCGTTGTCGATGTTCGCCTGGAGCGTGCCGCCGTTGAAGTTGAAGATGCTGGTACCGTTTCCGTTAGGAGCGACGATGGTGTTGGGGCGGATGGTTCCGCCGTTTAGGTTCACTACGGCGGTGGTGCCGGTGCCGCCTTCCGCAAGCGAGAGGTTGCTGCCCACGGTGAGCAGGCCGTTGTCCACGGTGACAATGCCGGTGGAGCCGGCGCTGAAGGCGACATTGAGGCGGTTGCTGCCTTCGTTGAACTGGGCGGAGGCTCCCTTGAGGTGGAGAACGTTGGTGCCGGTGCCATTGCGGCCGAGCGTGGTGACTTCGGAAACATTCACCGCGCCGCCGGTTTGCAGGAAGTAACTGCTGCCGTTGCCGTTGCCATTGCCGCCGTTGCGGAGGTTGGTGGTGTTCAACGTGCCGCCGGACATGTTGTAGTTGCCGTAAGAACCATCCCAGTTCGCCATGTTGAGGTTCTGCATGGTCAGCGTGCCGGTGCTGTGGTTGACGACGCCCACGCCGTTGGCCGACTGGCCGGAAACAAAGTCCGTGGCCATGGTGACCGTGCCGGTGGAGGCGAAGTTGAGCACGCTGGCGGTGCCGTCCCAGCCGGTGCTGATGCGGGAGATGTTTCCGGTGCCGGTGATGGTGACCGTGCCGCGGTCGGCGTTCGCGCCGTTGCGGTTGCCCATCATCAGCGCGGGGTTGTTGGTGTCCGTGGCGTGGCCGGTCAGGTTGAGGCTGCCGGAGAGCACGAGGGTTCCATTGCCGGCGACCTTGACCGCGTTGTTGGTGGCGGCGGAGTTGCTGATCGAGCCGCTCAGGGTGAGCGTGTTGCCGTTGGTGTCGAACACATCGCTGGTGGTGCCGAGGGTGATGTTGTTGGACAATGTTAGATTGGCGGCTCCGGATTGGAGGGTTCCATTTCCGGTGAAGGAGAGGGCTCCGGTCCCAAGCGCGTTGTTGTGCGTGACCTGGACGACTCCGCCTCTAACAACCGTGCCTCCTGAGTAGGTGTTGTTTCCCTGGAAGCTGGCAGTGCCGGCTCCATACCAGGTGACGCTGCCCGTGCCGCTGATCACTCCGCGGAACTGGGTGGTGCCGCTGATGTTGGACAGATACAGGGACGAACCGCTGCCCGCGTTGTTGATGATCGCGGGCTCGTAGAAATTTCCGCTGCCGAAGTCCGAGATGGCGCCGCCCGCGGTGTTCACCTGGACCCTGCGGTTGGCCGCGAGGGCGTTGCCGGTGGCGGTGGTGACCTGGAAGGTGCCCGCGTCCAGCGTGAGAACGGTGGCGGGCGAGGCGGCCTGGACTCCGAGGCGGTTACCGGCGGGCATGGCGAGGATGCTGTCGAACACGCCGGTGCCGCTGTTGAAGGTGCCGCCGGTGACGGTGTAGAGCGCCGGATTGCTGCCTGATCCACCGCCGCCATTGCCGAGCAGCAAGGTGCCGGAGCCGGTCTTGACGATCTGCGCGCCACCAGCGGAGGTGATGGTGCTGTTGAGCGTGGTGGTGCCGCCGTTGGTGGTATAGGTGAAGGGGCTGGTGGACGGGGCGATGTTGAGAGTGCCGCCGGTTAGAGTGTAGCCGCCCACGCCGAAGTTCAGGCCGCCGGCGTTGAGCGTGCCTGACAAGGTGACGGTGCCCGCGGTGCCGCCGAAGCGCGCGATGACACTGCTGGGGCTGGTGTTGTCATAGGCCTGGAGCGTGCCGGTGCTTGTCCCCAGCCGCCACAGGACCGAGCTGGTGTCCCAGGTGCCGGTGCCGCCGGTGGCGGCGCTGGTGTTTCCATCCGCGTCCCAATACAAGTCCGCGGCGGTGGCTTGCGAGGTGAGGATGGCCCCGAAGACGAGGTTGGCTGCTGATAGACGCAGGATGGATCGGTTTTTCACGGTGTCTGGATTCCGGTTGGTGGCTGGGATGCGGCGCGGTGTTTGTTAGTTCTGCGTCACCTTGAGGCGGACGAACTCCTTCGGCTGGCCGGTGGGGAGCTGATAGGAGATGGTGGTCGAATTGTTGACGAGGTAGGGGTTCACCTCGGTCCACGGACTTGGCGCCACGCCCAGGGTGGTGGACTCGACGATGGCGTAAGTGATGTCGTTGTTGGAAACGGCGGCGGCGCGCTTGGTGAAGGTCACGATGTTTCCTGCCAGAGTGCCGGGAGAGGCGTTGGCGACGGTGGGGTCCATGCCATCGAGCGCGTATTCCAGCAGGTTGCTGACGCCATCGTGGTCCGGATCGGCGCTTGGGAGCTTGTCCGCCGGGCTGAGGCCGGGGAATCCATCCATGAAGCTGCTGAATCCGGCGGCTCCCTGGACGAGCTGGATTTCCTTGGCACCGCTGTCGTGCACGAGGCTGTAGCCGGGCGGCAGCGTGCCGGGTGTGAGGGTTCCCGTTAGAGTGCCGGTGTATTTGGCGAGCACGTAGGTGGCGGCGGCGGGTGTGGCGAGTGCGGTGCAGTTCACGGTGGCTCCGGTGACATCGAGGTCTCCGGTGACATAGAGCGTATCGCTGGTGCTGTCGTCGATTTCCGAATCGAGGATGCCTGTCAGGACGGTGGAGCCGGTGTTGAGCGAGCCGATGCCGGCGTTTCCGGGGGCGATCCTGCTGGTGGCCCCGATGGTTTCCACGGTGCCGTTGATGGTGCCGATGCCGCCGAGGGTGGCTCCTTCCGCCACCACCACGGAAGATGCGGCGGAGGTGCTGCCGTTGACCAGGAGCGTGCCCTTGGAGACGAAGGTCATGCCATCGTAGGTGTTGGTATTGGAAAGCGTGACGGATGTGGCGGTGGAAACGATGAGGCTCGACCACTCGTCCCCGCTGATCACGCCGCTGAGCGTGATCCTGCCGGTGGAACCCGGATAGGCCTCGGGATGGCCGACGGTGGAGCCCGCTTCGAGGCTGATGTTTCCGGTGTAGTTGATGTTGCTCTTCTGGGTGGCCAGCAGGCCGCCATTGAGCGCGAGGTTGTTGCCGAGCGTGGTGGGGATCGTGTTGCCGTCGTCCGCGGTGAGGATGCCGCCGCCGTTCACGCGGATGAGTCCGGTTCCGAAGGGTGTCGGGTTGTTGGAGCGGTATTGGACCATGCCGCTCTTGGCGACGCCGTTGCCGATGTTCACCTCGCCGGTGAAAGCCGGGCTGTCCCCGGTGACCAGCAGCTCGCCGGAGCGATAGCTGGTGTCCACGAGGTTGAGCGGATCGGAACCGGTGAAGGAGCCGTAGTAGAAGAGGAAGCCTGCGATGGCGGTATC
>DAISZP010000161.1:7964-10860 GCA_036824745.1 Luteolibacter sp. | reverse complement strand
ATCGCCGCGCGTGTCACCGGTGCGTCAGGGCCGGCGCGCTCAACCACCACGGCGTCCGCTGCGTCGTCCAGTCCGCCATCGAAATGAAAAACGTCGCGGAAACCTTCATCCGCAGAAAAGCCGAGCGCGATCTCGATCAAGGCAAGGTCGTCATCTTCGCAGCCGGCACCGGCAATCCCTTCTTCTCCACCGACACCACCGCCGCCCTCCGCGCCAGCGAAATGGGGGCCGACGTCATCCTCAAGGCCACCCAGGTGGACGGCGTCTATGATTCCGATCCGCGGAAAAACCCTGACGCCCAGCGCTACGAGACCGTCACCTTCCACGAGTGCATCTCCCAGCGCCTCAACGTGATGGACACCACCGCCTTCAGCCTCTGCATGGACAACCACATCCCGATCATCATCTTCGATCTCGGTCCGGATGGAAACCTCTCCCACGCCCTGCGCGGCCAGCCCATCGGCACCCTCGTCCACGGCGAGTGATTTCACCCTCAACCACCCACTCTCAACTCCTCCCAGCCATGGACCCCGAACTCGCCATCCTCGAAGTCGAAGAAGCCATGAACAAGTGCGTCGAATACCTGCAGCACGAGTTCGCAGGCGTGCGCACCGGCAAGGCCAGCCCCGCCTTGATTGAAAACATCGACGTCCACGTCCAGGCCTACGGCGGCGTCAGCAAGCTCAAGAGCATCGCCGTCATCAGCTCGCCCGAGCCGCGCATGCTCATGGTCCAGCCCTTCGATCCCTCCACCACCCGCGACATCGAACGCGCCATCCGCGAGTGCAAGCTCGGCCTCAACCCCGCCGCCGCGGACCGCTCCCTGCGCGTCCCCATCCCCGAACTCTCCGAGGAACGCCGCCGCGAGATGGTGAAACTCATCAAACAACTCGCCGAAGAAGCCAAGGTCCGCCTCCGCGCCGCCCGCAAGGACGGCATGGACGCCGCCAAGAAGATGAAGAACGACAACGCCCTCACCGAAGACGGCCAGAAGGACTTCGAAAGCGACGTCCAGGAACTCACCAACAAGTTCACCAAGAAAGTGGACGAACTCGCCGTCGCGAAGGAAGCGGATCTGATGAAGGTTTGATAGAGAAACAAGCCGAGAGTTCTATTCCGGAATACACGCGGGCATCACAGAAGTCACAGCTGTTTGCAATACAGCGGAAAGCCCGCAAACAAAGACCAGTCATTCAATCATACGACATTGACCGGACATTGGTTTTTCGAAATTCACCTTGCAACACGCAAAAGATTATCACTCTCCGTGAATGTCCGCCTCGGCGGACGAGGATTTTAGTAGATCCATTCCACGAAGCGGTCGGCAATGACCGCAAACATTGCCGCCAAACCGACCGAAAGGCCGGGGGGGGCGGCGGCGCATGTCCAGGCCGACTCTCCGGGGAAGGCTAAAGGCCGTTGCGGCCGACTTCGTGCGGCTCTACTAACTCCCCGTCCACCTGGAAGGACTTCTTCTCAATCCACGCCAAAGGACGGGAACAACATCTTCGTCGGCCCATGGGTCAGCTCGCTGCCGACCGATGTGGAACGAACCCGGTTGCTCGCGCATGAAATCGGGCATGTGATATGTGGAGAAGGACATCCGGATCAGGGAAGTGGAGATGCGCCGCTGGAAGGCACCGACCGGCTCGAGAGACTGATGTATGCTTACATTCAGGATAAAATATCCGCAGGGGCGCTTTACAAGAACCTGCTGGTTAAGGCGGAGTGGGACCATGCGGAGCAATGGTTGAAAAACAGGCCAAACGGAGACAACTGATGAAACATTTTGCTATTTCTGCATTGCTTACTTCCACCTTGGTTGCCGGAGAAATCATGGAGTGGACGGAAGAAAACCGACGCATCGAAGCGCGCCAGACCACTTTGTGGGAAAATAAACTGGCGGACTGGCATCTTGCTCCCATGGAAATCCAAATGGAGGAACTGCTCCTTGGGCTTCGGAACATGGGACATCGTCAACAGATCGAAGGCCACAGTCAGGCGGTCGATAGGGTATATTTTGAACTTCAGGATGCCCTGATTGCGATTCCGGGACATGCCAGAAGCATCGCCGAATCGATCGAAAGGGAGCGCGAGCAGGTGAAGGACGTCCCATTCAACCTGGGTCCCCGGATCGGCTATGACAGGAAGCGCCTGAGTGCTTTTGAAACACTGGCGCATTTGCCAAGCCCGGAGACTGTCAAGGTGCTCGGCGATTATCTGGCGGACGAGCGTGACCTGCACGAATTGACCCACGAACAAACGAAAGGCCAGAGCTGCATCACTGGAGGAAGTTCAGGCAATTCATCCTACTCGGCGAAGGCGCTTCAGACATCCGGCCTGCGTGACAAGCCGTCTCGCGAGGGTATCGAGTATGACTATGAGATTGCCAAGGCCGCCTGGCGTGAATGGTGGGAGGAGGTGAAGGCGGGGAGGAAGACGTTTTCCTTCAAGGGTCAGAGCGTGGAATACCGGTTCAGGCCGGATGGGACTTGGGAGACGCTGGCGATGGTGAATGCGCCGGATGACGGGCCGAAGTTGGCGGGGAGAGTGGAACGTCCCGGGGTCGGAAAGGCGGAGCCGGGGGCTGGTGAGATACCGCGGGGGTGGGTTTGGTTGGTTTTTCCAGTCATTCTGGCGGCGGTTTTTGGAATCTGGTTCGTCTCAAGAAAGTTCGGCAAGGGGCTTTGAGCCGTTTTGAAAGATCTTTTGGGTTCTGCATGAGCTACCTTGGCTTTCTGGAGGAATCTTGAGGCATTCAAAATTTTTGAATGCCTTGTGATTTCTTTGGGTAGGCTTGTGATTTCTTTGGGTGGGCTCGTGATTTCTTTGGGTGGGCTCGTGATTTCTTTGGGTAGGCTGGTGATTTCTTGGGGTAGGCTGGTGATTTCTTTGG
>DAISZP010000161.1:0-7864 GCA_036824745.1 Luteolibacter sp. | reverse complement strand
GTGATTTCTTTGGGTAGGCTGGTGATTTCTTGGGGTAGGCTGGTGATTTCTTTGGATGATGGAGTGATTTTGTTTTGAGAGCTTCTGTTTTGTCTTGCAGGGGGAGGTAAGGAAGTGGTAGGGCGTGTGTGATGGTGGGAATGGCGGTGTTTTGGCTGCCACGCCCGGTTTTTTGAGATCCATTCACCTGAACTCCCTACGACAATGCCGAATATCGAACGTTCTTACGCGGACCGCCTGCAGCGCGGTCGTTCCATGAAGTCCGCCGTTGGCGGTTTTGTCCCGCCCTTCGCGCCGCCGGATGCGACGCTGCTGCCCGCAGCGTTTGACACGTTTCTGGACGGGCTGAACACACTCAATATCACCGCCGCTACGGCGGAGGCGGATTGGAAGGACGATGTGGCGGACCGAATCGCAATGGTGAAGGACATCAAGGCGCGTGCGCTGCGCGTGTCCGCCCGGGTGAAAAGCAACGCGGCTTGGAAGACGCAATTTCCGGCGGTGAAGGCGGCGGCGGAAGCCTTGCGCGGCTACCGCATCCCGAAGCCGAAGGCGGAGCCGCATCCGGAGGTGGTACAGCCGAAAGCCCGCCAGCAGGGCGATCAGAGTTTCGCGGACATCAAGAACCTGCTGGACAAGCTGACCGCCGCACTCGGCCATGTGCCAACTTATGATACGGGCGCGCCCGCGGACCTGACGATTGCCACGCTCTCGGCGCTGGCCACGGATCTGGACGCGCTCAACCAGCTCGTGGCCACCAAAGAGCAGGCGCTGATCTCCGCGCGGACCAAGCGCGCCGCCGGATACGAGACACTCAAGGACAAGATGAAGGCCATCAAGGAAGCCGCGGTGTCCCAATACGGTTCCCGTTCTCCCCAGCACACGCAGGTGCGGGCGATCCGGGTGTAGGCGGAGCCGCCGCTTGCCTCGTGGACTTCGGCTGCTAGGCTCCGTGGCATGATCTACCGACGTTTTGGCCGCACGGAAATCCAGATGCCCGTCCTCACCTGTGGCGGCATGCGCTATCAGCACAAGTGGGACGACGTGCCGCCGGAGGAGATTCCGAAGGCGAATCAGGAGAATCTCGAACGCACGATCCACCGCGCTCTCGAACTTGGCATCAACCACATCGAGACCGCACGCGGGTATGGCACTTCCGAGATGCAACTCGGCTGGGTGTTGCCGAAGATTCCGCGGGAGAAACTCATCGTGCAGACGAAGGTCGCGCCGCACGCGGATCCCAAGGATTTTCTAGCGGATTTCGAGAAGTCGATGGACTACTTGAAGCTCGACCACGTGGAGTTGCTCTCGATCCACGGCATCAACAACCGCGAGCTGCTGGACTGGACAATGCGTCCCGGCGGCTGCCTTGAGGCGGCGAGGAAACTCCAGAAGGACGGACGCTGCCTGCACATCGGGTTTTCCACCCATGCGAACGTGGAGGTGATCCGGGAAACGGTGAACACCGGCGAATTCGACTACGTGAACCTGCATTGGTATTGGGTGAACGACCGCAACTGGCCCGCGGTGGAGGATGCGGTGAAACACGACATGGGCGTCTTCATCATCAGCCCGAACGACAAGGGCGGCAAACTCTACGAACCGCCGGACAAGCTGGTGAAACTGTGCGAGCCGCTTTCGCCGATGATTTTCAACGCCCTGTATTGCCTGATGCGGCCGCAGGTGCACACGCTGAGCATCGGCGCGGCGCGTCCGGGCGACTTCGACGAACATGTGAAGGCGCTTGGTCTGTTGGAGCAGGCCCGGGAGCTCATTCCACCCATCGTCGGACGGTTGGAAGCCGAAATGAAGCACATCCTCGGCGCGGACTGGCTGGCGGATTGGCAGGACGGCGTGCCCGAGTGGGAGCAAGTGCCCGGCGGCATCAACGTGTGGGAGATCCTGAGATTGTGGAACTACGCGAAGTCGCTCGACATGGTGGAGTTCGGCAAGATGCGCTACAACTTGTTAGGAAACGCCGGACACTGGTTTCCCGGAGTGAACGCCACCACTCTGGCGGATCATGATCTCAGTGAATGCCTCGTGAACAGCCCGTTCCGCGACAGGATACCCACGGTGCTGGCGCAGGCTCATGAACTTCTGGCCGGTGATGAGGTGAAGCGGCTGGGGAAGGATTGAAGGCCGATCACGGCGAGAGGCGCTCGATGTTCCAGTCCGTTCCGGATTTCTGATAGAGGAAGCGGTCGTGCAGTCTCGCGGGGCCTCCCTGCCAGAACTCGATGGCGGTGGGAACCACGCGGTATCCGCCCCAGAAGGAAGGCAGCGGGATTTCGCCGTGCTGGAATTTGTCTTTGATCTCGGCGAGCTTCTGCATGAGGAACTTGCGCGAGGTGATGACCTCGCTCTGGTTGGAAACCCACGCGCCGATCTGCGATTCGCGCGGGCGGGAGGCGAAGTATTTCAAGGACTCGGCGCTGCTGATCTTTTCCGCGGTGCCCTGGATGATGACCTGGCGTTCGAGCGTGATCCACGGAAAGAGCAGCGAGCACTTCGGGTTCGCGGCGATTTGTTTGGACTTGCGGCTGCTGTAGTTGGTGAAGAAGACGAAGCCGTTGGCATCGAAGTATTTCAAGAGCACCGTGCGCTGATAGGGCATGCCGGTTTCGTCGACGGTGGCGAGCGTCATCGCGTTCGGCTCGTGCACGCCGAGTTCCGTGGCGTGGGAAAACCACTGCGAGAACTGCTTCACCGGATCGGCATCGAGTTCCTCGCGGTGAAGGCCGCGGTCCGAGTATTCCTTGCGGAAGTCAGCGAGATTCATGGCGAAGCGGTAACGGCTCGCGGCGCTCCATGCAAGGCGTGATGCTCACTTCACCTCGATGCTCAAGCGCGCCTTGCCTTCCTTGTCCTTCTCGGGATCGGCCTGCCAGGTGATGGCGAAGCCTTTGTAAAGCGGCGCGGTTTTTTCGTTGGAGAATTTCATCACTGAATTCGGAGTGGCGGTGAAGAGGAAGCGCATGTCCTTGTAGGCGGCGGTCTCGATGATGGCCGCCGCGATGCCGGGGCCATTGACCTCATTGGAGTTGGCATCCACGTCCTTTTCGAAGGTGAGTTTGGTCTTCTTGCCATCGGTCCACTTGATGTCGATGCGGTCGTCGGAGATCTTTTTCTCGAAGGCCTTCTCGCCTTTCTTGTCGTCCTTCTTGTCGTACGGATAGGAGTTCGGAAAATCCGGACGGATCACGAAACGGACAGGGTTTCTCGTCAGCTTGCCGGGGTCGGTCATGCGTCCGCCAAGGGAGATCACGCCGCGTTCCTGGGTGATGTGGAGTTCGAACGCGGCTTCACCGGTGACCTTGCCGCGGATGGTGCATTTTTCGAGTTTCGAAGTCTTCGCATCGGAGGACTCCAGGGTTTCCGGCAGGATCTTGCGGAGATAGCTGCGGCCTTCGGCGTTGGTTTCCTCGATGCCGTAGAGGATCGGGATCTGCGTGACCTTCGAAACCGGTTCGCCCTTGTAGTTGAGCGGCACGAGCATGATTTTGGCATTCTGATCGACGGTGAAACGGAACTTCTTGGTTTCGTAACCGACGAAGTATCCCATCCACGGCGGCTCGCCCATGGTGGGAAGCGCGGCTTGCAGAGAGCCGCTGACGAGGAAGCACGCGGAGACGGTGGTCAGAATGCTTTTCACAATCATGACCGCATCGAACAACATGCCCCGCGTGTCCGCCAGCGAAAATCCGGCGCGCTCACAGATAGGCCGTGAGCCCGTCCACCGCGTCCTGATCGAGCTTGCGGACGAGCGCGACGGTGAGGGAGACCATGTGCAGGTAGTCGTTCACATCGATGATCGCGTTGTGCGAGTGGATGTAGCGCGCGGGCACGCCGAGCACCACGCTGGGGATGCCGTGGTTCGCCTGATGGAAACTGCCGGCATCGGTGCCGCCGCTGCGCCGCACGGTCACCTGATGGGGAATGCCCTCGGCCTTCGCCACCTCGATGGCGAGGCGTGCGAGCCGCGGGTTCGCGATGGCCGTGGGATCGAACATGCGGATCTGCACGCCGCCGCCGAGACGGCCCTGGCAATCGGCGCGGGAGAAACCCGGCGTGTCATCCGCGGGCGGGCCTTCGAGCACGATGGCGACGTCCGGTTTGGAAAACACGGCCGCGGTTTTCGCCCCGCGCAGGCCAACTTCCTCCTGCACGGTGCCGCAGAGGATGAGCGTGTTCGAGTGCTTTGACTGGGCGAGGATCTGCCCGGACTGGATGGTGGCGGCCATGCCGACACGGTTGTCGAAGGCCTTCGCCATGAAATAATCCTCGCGCGCCATCGGAGTGAAGAGCGAACACGGCGCGATGGGGTCACCTAACGAAACCCCGAATTCCTGTTCCGCCTGCTTGCGGTTCCCGGCGCCGATATCGATGAACATCTGATCGATCGTCATTACCTGGCGGCGCTGTCCTTCCGGAAGGAAATGCGGAGGCTTCGAAGAAACTACACCGAGGATCTTGTCACCGCCGCGGGTGAGGACTTCGACGCGTTGCGAAAGCAGGTTGTGTTCCCACCAACCGCCGACAGGCACGAACTGGAGGAAGCCGTCCATCGTGATGTTCTGCACGAGAAACCCGACCTCATCCATGTGGCCGGCCACCAGCACGCGCGGGCCATGGTTTCCACTCTCACAGAACACCGAGCCGTTGCGATCCGTTGAGAGTTCGCCACAGGTTTCCAGCTCATCCACGAAGATCGCGCGCACCTCGTCCTCGTGCCCCGGCACCGAGTGGGCGTCTGTCAATTCCTGCAACAAACTCAACGCTTTCGTTCTCATGCACGCAGTGTGCAAGGCGGCGGCTTTCGTTCCAAGCGCCAAGTGCGGCTTGCCGCGGGCGGAGTCCGATGGTGAATTGGCCGTGTGAGCTGGACATTCAAGAGCGTGGCGGTGGTGGGATCCGGGGCGATCGGCTGGTATTACGGCGGACGGCTGGCGAATCTGGGAGAAGACGTGCGGTTTCTCCTGCGCTCGGATTACGAAGCCGTTAGAAACGGCGGCATGAGGGTCGAGAGCGTGCACGGCGACTTCGATCTGCCGCAACCGCAGGTGTTTCCCTCCGCGGAAGACATCGGCCCGGTGGATCTGGTGATCATCGCGTGGAAAGCCACCTCGAACGCGCATCTCGCCGAAGTGCTGCCTCCCCTGCTCCACGAGGGAACCCAGGTGCTCACGCTGCAGAACGGCTTGGGAAACTGCGAGGTCATCTCCGCGATCACCGGCCCTGATAGAGTCCTCGGCGGGCTGTGTTTCGTCTGCATCAACCGCATCGCACCCGGGCTCATCCGCCACACCGCGGGTGGCAGGCTTTCCATCGGCGAGTGGCAGGCGGGCATCCCCGGCCGCGCGGAGGAAGTCGCCCGGCGCTTCAAGGCAGCGGGCATTCCCGCGGGCGCGGCGGAAGACCTCCGGCAATCTCAGTGGGAAAAACTGGTCTGGAACGTGCCTTTCAACGGCCTCTCCGTCGCCCGCGGCGGAGTGACCACGGATGTGTTGTTAGACTCAGGGGAGACCGAAAACGAAATCCGCGCCCTGATGGTGGAGGTCATCGCCGCGGCCCGCGCCCAAGGCTTGGAACTTGGAGACGAACTGATCGATTTCAACGTCGATCGCACCCGTCCAATGGGACCTTACCGGACATCCAGCATGATCGACTTCGTGGAAGGCCGCGAGGTGGAGGTGGACGGCATCTGGCGGGAACCGTTGCGCCGGGCGAAGGAACTCGGCGTGCCGACGCCACGGCTGGAGAAGCTTCTGGCTGAAATCGAGAACCGGCTCGCGGCGCGGATCTGACAGAATCTGGGTGACAAGCCGGGACGGGTTCTATAGCTCGTCACGGAGACGAGCCTCCTCCTCCCACGGGGAATCGTTTGTTTCAACTCCTCAAAACCCATCATGAACCAACGACACAACCAGATTCTGTTCTGGGGCTGCTTCATCGCCCTGATTTCCACCAGCTACGCGTTCATCAGCCGCATGATTCTTTGCGGCGGGCAGTTCGTGACCGACTTCGGCCTGGACAAGGTGGCCGTGGGAGAACTCCAAGGCGCGGGCGTCTGGCCATTCGGCGTGAGCATCATCCTGTTCAGCCTGATCATCGACCGCATCGGCTACAAGACGGCGATGATCTTCTCGTTTGTTTCCTATCTGATCTACACCGCGCTCGCCGTGGCGGCGTACAGCAGCATTCAGGGCGTGACCGGCGAGGCCCTGCAAGCCGCGCAGGCAAAGGGCGTGAAACTGCTGATGTGGGGCAGCATCATCCTCGGCCTCGGCAACGGCGCCGTGGAGGCCTACATCAATCCGGTGGTCGCCACCTTGTTCAACAAGGACAAGGTGAAGTGGCTCAACATCCTGCACGCCGGATGGCCCGCGGGTCTGGTGCTCGGAGGTCTCTGCACCATCGCGCTTTCGAGCAATACCGACTGGCGCATCACGCTGGGCCTCATCCTCGTGCCGGCGTTGGTTTCATTCGTCATGC
Source organism: Luteolibacter sp. (assembly GCA_036824745.1). Taxonomy (GTDB): domain Bacteria; phylum Verrucomicrobiota; class Verrucomicrobiia; order Verrucomicrobiales; family Akkermansiaceae; genus Luteolibacter. The sequence goes on along the minus strand of DAISZP010000161.1, from coordinate 1,369 downwards.
TCATCGGCAAACAGTTTCCGAAAAGCGAGCGCGAGCAGGCGGGCATCGGCTACATCGACATGCTCAAGGAACTCGGCATGTTCGGCGCTCTCGTCGGTTTCGGCTTGGTGTTCGCGCAATTGTTCCAAGTGCTCGTTCCCGCAAGCTGGGGCTGGCCGACATGGGCGTTCTGGATTCCCACCGCGATCGTGGTGGCGGTGTTCGCCGTTCTCACCAAGTCGTTCGGCCGCGGGATCCTGGTGTTCCTCATCATCATCATGATGCCGCTCGCCACCGCCGAGATCGGCACGGACGGATGGATCAGCTCGCTGATGGAAGAGCCGATGAAGGAAGCCGGCCACCATCCCGCATGGGTCCTGGTTTACACCTCGGCGATCATGATGGTGCTGCGTTTCTTCGCAGGAGCCATCGTTCACCGGATCTCGCCGCTGGGCCTGCTCGCGAGCTGCGCCACCCTCGCCATCCTCGGCCTTACCTGGCTCTCCAAGACCAACGGCGCGGGCATGGGCATCATCTTCGCCGCCGCCACGCTCTACGCCCTGGGCAAGACCTTCTTCTGGCCGACCATGCTCGGCGTGACCAGCGAGCAGTGCCCGAAAGGCGGAGCGATCACCCTCAACGCCATGGGCGGCATCGGCATGCTCGCGGTGGGCATCCTCGGGTTTCCCTTCATCGGCTTCCTCCAGGAATCCACCGCCACCTCGAAGCTCAAGGGCAGCGCCGAGGCGGTTTACGAATCGGTGACCGTGGAGAAACACTATCTGCTAGGAAACTACCGCGCGATCGATCCCGCCAAGAGCGTGGCGGTCACTGATGAAAAGAGCTCCGCCGCCATCAAGGAGGCGACCACGGAAGGACAGTTCAGCGCGCTGGGCAAAATGGCGTTGTTCCCGGCCTTTATGCTGGTCTGCTATCTGGCCTTGATCGCCTACTTCCGGACCAAAGGTGGATACAAACCGGTGTCGATCGGCGGCGACGGCGGCCATTGAGTTCTCAGGGCTTCGAACGAAAATGCTCCCACCCGCCGGCGAGGGACATCCCCTCACCCGGCGGGACGAGGGAGCCGATGGCGGTCAGAGGAAGATCGGGAAAGCGGGATTTCCAGTTTTCTAACAAACCATCCACGGCATCCGGAGCCATGGCGAAGAGAAGTTCGAAGTCCTCGCCATCGCCAAGCGCCTGATCGACTGTGCAACCCGGCGTGACAGGGATCGAATCGCGATAGATCCGGAAACCGCAGCCGGATGCCGCGGCGAGGCGCGGCAGGTCCTTCGCGAGGCCGTCTGATAGATCCATCATCGCGGTGGGTTTCTGAATTGAGACCAACCACGCGGACTCCTCGATCCGCGGGATGAAATCGAGGTGCTTG
>DAISZP010000160.1:0-10960 GCA_036824745.1 Luteolibacter sp. | reverse complement strand
GCTCGGCTGGTTCGCCTCCGGACTGAGGCAGTCGTTTTTCCTGTATGCCTACGTTCTTGGGCATGAGCTGACCCATGCGATCTTCGTGCTCATTTTCCGCGGGAAAGTGACGGACTTCCATGTCAGTGCGAACGGCGGATACATCACCACCAACAAGACGAATCTGGTCATCGCGCTCTCGCCCTACTTCGTGCCGTTCTGGTCGGTGGTGTTTTCGGCGATCTATCTGGTGGCCCGTTTGTCCACGGAACTGAACCCCGGCTGGGACCTGGCGTTTTACGGCATCATCGGATTCACCTGGACCTTCCACATGATGTGGACGCTGTGGATGTTGCCGCGCGACCAGCCGGACCTGAAGGAAAACGGCACCCTGCTCTCACTGGTGATCATCTATCTGGCGAATCTCGTCGTGCTCGTCGCCCTGCTCTGCCTCGCGGAAGCGGCTCCGCTGCAAAACCTGCGGGACTTCGCGATGGAGTGGGTGCGCCACGCCGCCGTCTGGGGGGACGCCATCTGGCATTGGCTGATCAAACTGAGCGCCGAAATTCAAACCGCCCGCCAACTCTCATAGCCCGCGTCCCGCGACAATTCTGCTGACGGGATTGTCGCGAGGGGATTTTCCGGGTTGCCATCAGACGGGTGAGGGGGATGCTGAACTCATGATCTACTTGGACGCCAACGCGACCACGCCTCTGCTGCCGGAGGTGTTTGATGCGATGCTGCCATGGTTGAAGGATGGATTCGCCAATCCCTCCGGGTCATACGCGGCAGCGAAACAGGCGCGCAAGGCGATCGATCACGCGCGCGCTCAAGTCGCGGCCTTGATTGGTGCGCAGCCTGAGGAAATCGTGTTCACGGGCGGCGGCACGGAGAGTGTGAACACCGCGCTCCGTTCGCTGGATCGGCTCACCGGCGAAGGGAACGCGCTGGTTTCAGCCATCGAGCACAGTGCGGTGCTTCGTTGTGTGGAATCCCTCCAACGCGGGCGCTTTCTCGCTCCGGTGGATCCGCTCGGGAAACTCCGGCCCGAAGACTTCGGCAAGGCGCTGGAACAAGCGGCGTTCGTTTCCATCATGACGGCCAACAACGAGACCGGCGTGATCCAGCCGCTGGAGGAACTCGTCGCGATGGCCCGCGAGAAGGGTCTGCCAGTTCACACCGACGCCATCCAGGCGGCGGGGAAAATTCCGCTCGATGTCGCCCGATTGGGCGTGGACATGCTCTCACTCTCCGCCCACAAGTTTCACGGACCGAAAGGGGTGGGGGCCTTGTTTGTCAGAAGCGGTCTGCGTTTCGAGCCGATGCTGTTAGGTGGCGGCCAGGAATCCGGCAGACGGAGCGGCACCGAGAACATCGCGGGCATCGTCGGCATGGGCGCGGCGGCGGAATGCGCGACGAGATTTCTAACTGGAAATCCAACCGGGAGCCTTCGTGACCGATTCGAGGCCGAAGTCCTGCAATCCACCCGCGGTGTCACGGTGAACGGGGATGTCGGTTCGCGGACATGGAACACCAGCCACCTCTCGTTCGAGGGTTGCGACGCCGCGGGGCTGCTGATTTTGTTAGATGAGGCGGGCATCGCGTGCTCCGCCGGCTCCGCGTGCATGACCGGGAAACAAAAGCCGTCCCACGTTCAGATCGCGATGGGCATTCCCGAGGCGCGTGCGAAGAGCAGCCTGCGTTTCAGTTTTTCGCGTCTCAACACCGAGGAGGAAGCGGTTCAAGCGGCGCGGGCCGTCGCCAAGGCGGTGGAGAAACTGCGTGGAGTTCAGGGCCCCGGAGTCGGGCCGGTGGTGGTTTATTCTGCGTGACCTACTTGCCCTTGCCGCCTTTGCGGGCCGCGATTTCCTCAAGCGCCTGCTTCGCGAGTTCCGCCGTGGAGGCGTTCTGGGATTTGGTGTAGCCGGTGATGATCGCGATGGCCCAATCCTCGTCTCGGCTGGAAAGCCCGCGGATGAATTTCCCTTGTTCGCCGGGGCCCCGTGCTTCCGGCGCCAGTTTTTCCCAGACGGATTTCGCCGTGGCCGAGTTCTTGGCGATGCCGGGGCTGGTTGCGAGTCGCAGCGCGGAATCGAACGCGTTGTCGTGAAGCTGGTTGTCCCAGGTCTTCTTCAGAAACTCCAACAACATCGTGAAGGTGGAGTCATCCGGCCAATAGCCGAGCGCCACCACCGCGGCCGCTTGGTTTCCGCGGTTCTGGCTCGTCAGGGATTTTTCCACCAGGCCTCTGGCCTTCGCTCCGCCGCAGCGGCCTAACAACCTGAGCATCGATTGTTTCGCGGCTTCGTTCGGTGCCTTTTCGTAGGATTCCGCGAGTTGATCGGCATATGCGTCCTTTTTCACACTGCCGAGGATGATGTCTCCCAACACCTCTTCGGCGGCGGCGCGCACTTCATCGAGTGGCGTGCCCTGCATGATCTGGAAAAACTGGTTGTAGTGCTCCTTGGAAGCCATCGACCGCGCCGCCAGCAACGCGGCCGCCGTTTCAGCGGGTTCCTTGGAGTTCTTGGCGAATTCCATGAGCACGGGCAGCACCGCGGCGTTCTTGCGCTGGCCTAACACATCGCGCAGCAATCCCTCGCGGGCCTGCACACTGAGTTTCTCCTTGGTGGCGAATTCGGCGATGAGGGCATCCACCTCCGTGTCATCCACGGCTTTTGCGAGAACGAGCGCCTGCTGGATCGACCGGCTTTGCGTTTCATCGCGGGATTTCGCGGCTCCGTTCAGGAGGATTCCCAGCTTCTTCTTGTCCACGGAAACCTCTTTCGCGTCGCCCAGCGAGACGGTTTGGAGGATTTCCTTGAGAACCTTGTCGTCATGTTTCTTGCCGCTCTGTTTGACGAAAAACCAGCCGCCGAGAATCACGAGGACGGCGGCCAGCGCGGCGATGAGCACTTTGCCGAAATCAGAGAGTCCCTTCTTTGCCTTCTTCTTGCCCGCGGCTCCGGCGATCACCTGCCGTGTCGGCACGCTGCGATGCGGACCGGCAGTCAGCGGTCCGGTGGCGGCCTGCATGCTCTGCGTCGGTTCCGGCGCCCTAAGATCGTGCGACGAGGTATGCACGCTGGGTTTGAAACCTTCCGGCGGCTGAAGCGGTTGCGGCGCGGTCTGGACGGGGGCCGGCTGATCCACCGGGTCCGACGGGAGATTGGCGGAAACCGCGGCGGCAGGAGCACCGGGACGGCGGACCTGAGGGACTCCGGATCCAGGAATGACCAATCGCGGACGTGGTCCGGCGGAAAGCGCCGGGGCGACGCCCAGGCTCATCGTCGGATTCGGGTTTTTGTCGTTCTGGAGGAAAACGGATAGGCACTCGCGGGCGGACTCCGGCCGGTCCTGCGGACTGCGGTTGATTTGCCACATGATCCAATCGCAGACCCACAGCGGGATGTCCGCGCGGACTTGTTGGAGCGGCTTCACCGAGTGGTGCAGGTGGGCGTTCATCACCTCGGTGCCGGTGGTGCCATCAAACGGATAACATCCGGCGAGCGCCTGATAGTAAACGCAGCCCATCGAGTAGATGTCCGAGCGCACGTCGAGTGGTTTGCGTTCGAACTGCTCGGGCGGCATGAAAAAGATCGAACCGAACACCGCCTCAAGTTGTTCGAGTTCCTCCTGCGATTGGGATTTGGCGAGGGTGGCCAATCCGAAGTCCACGATCTTCATCTGGAACTTGCCGGAGGGCAGCCAGATCAGCATCAGGTTCGATGGCTTCAGATCGCTGTGGATTAAATCCAGTTCGTGCGCCGCGATGAGCGCCTCCTGGGTTTGCAGCGCCATTTCTCGGAAGTCCGGCCACGTGAGCGGCGCGCGTTCGATCAACTCATCAAGCGTCTTGCCGCTCAGCAGTTCCATCACCACGTAGGGGCCGTCTTCGTCGGTTCCCACATCGTAAACCGTCACGATGTGAGGGTGCTGCAGTGATGCGAGAGCGCCGGCCTCCTTGATCAGCTGGCGCGTGGATTCCGCCTGTGTCTCCGGATCTCCGCCGCCGGTGGAGATGCGCTTGATCGCCACCTCGCGGTTCATCCGGGTGTCATATCCACGATAAACCGAACCAAGGCCACCTTGTCCGATTTTTCCCCGGATTTCGTAACGATCTTCCATGACGTGAAACTCGCCTCAGACTGAGGAATCACTTCCCCGGCCGCAATCAAGAAAACCGCGGATCAAGAAGCCGCACGCTCCAGCCGCTCCCGCCGATAGAGCGTGGGGGAAAGGCCGACGATGCGCGCGAAGCTGCGGTTGAACTGCGAAAGCGACTGATAGCCGATGAGGAAGGCGATTTCCGAGATGCGGGCCTCGGGTTTCAGCAGTTCGCGCTTCGCCCAATCGATCCGGCAACGGTTGACGTAATCAGTTAGCGTTAGACCGGCGGACTCCTTGAAGAGCCGGCAGAAGTGCGATTCGCTCAAACCCGCCTGGCGCGCGACGAGGCCGAGCGGCAGAGGTTGGTCGAGATGGGCGTGGATGTATTTGCGGGCTTTGGCGATGGCGGCGGGTTCGCTGCCTTCCTCGATGATGGCGAGGGACTCCGCATGCTCGCTGAGTTGCTCGGCGAAGCTTTCGAGCAGGGTGACCATGCTCTGATAGCGCCGCGGCTCGACGTAGCGGGTGTGCAGGTAGGCCTCCTTGAGTTGTTCGCGGGCGTTCTTGTCGAGCGTCTTGCGCCCGATGGCACCCAGGATCTGGTCGAACTGTTCCTCGGTGGGGGTTTGGCTGAAAACCTGGCCGGTTTTCAAATAGCCGATGACCGAAGCTCCCATTTTCACCGGGACGGCGGTGGCGCACAGACCGGCAAAGCAATGGCAGGTGCTCGGCCCTGAAACCTCGGCTTCCTTCATCAGGCGGCGGTTGGTTTCCACACAGGCACCGCAGGCGGACTCGCAGAGATTGAGCGCTTCACAAAACGGACTGCGGTTGATCTTCTGATCGTCTAGGCACCAGCCGTTCGGATCGGAGGAAACGAGCCGCAATGGCAGGCCAGTCGCCGTCCGGAACGCTTCCTGATACATTTTGAAGCGATCCGAATTGGCGATCCGTTGCAAGAGGGTGGTTTCGAATTCCTGGTGAGGTAGGAGGGAATTGGGCATCGTTTTTGCGGCGGACATGGAAAGGCTAGAGAGCTTTCCAAAGGAATTCAACCTTTGTTCGATGATTTCCTCTTTGAGAAACTGGCGACGATGATGATCGAAACAATTGAGCTGAGAGGCATCAGAATGGCCGCCAGCAGAGGGCTCATGTGGCCAGCTATGGAAAAACCGACGGCCGTGAGGTTGTAAACCAGCGCGAAGGCGAAGGCGTTCAGCACCGCGCTCGAGCGGGCCTTGGCCACCTCCAACAGGCTCGGGAGAAACGAAAGCCCGGATCCCAGGGTGTAGAAGTCCGCCTTGGATTCGAGCAGGCTGCGGTCCACCACCGGAGTTCCGGTGACGAGCGCGGCGTCGAAGGCCAGCGAGTCGTTCGCGCCATCGCCGAGGTAGAGTGTGTCCTGCTTGTCGATGGCGGCGACCTTCGTTGCCTTTTCTTCCGGGGAAAGTCCTCCAAGACACTGATTTTCATCGAGTCGGAGCGCCTTTGCAGTTTTGGAAACCTTTTCCGGATGATCTCCGGAAAGAATGTGGATTGAGAGACCCTTTGTTTCCAGTTTCCGCAAGGTTTCCGAGGCCCCTGGACGGAGCGAATCGGTGAAAGTGAAACGCGCCACGAGTTCCCCGTTCCGGCGCAATTCGCTCCCGGTCGCGTTATTTTCGTCCGCGGCGTTCCATCCCGCCTTGCCGAGCGACCAGCGGGTTTCCCCTCGCTTCATGGAAACTCCCAGTCCGGGAAATTCCTCGATCTCTCCTCCCGGATCGGCCGCCAGCAGCTTCTGCCCGCGGGTGCCGAGCGCTTCCAGCAGCGACCTCGATACCGGATGCAGCGATCCGCGGGTGAGCTGGGCGAGGGCCAGCGCGCTCTCATCATCCAGGGCGGAAACCGCCTCTGGACCATCCAGCACCGGCCGTTCGAGCGTGAGCGTGCCGGTTTTGTCGAAAATCACCTTCCGCACCCGCCGCAGCCGCGGCCAGAGCGTGGCGGTCCGCACGAAAACTCCGAGCCGCTCCATGGCCGAGGCAGCGAGGTCGTCCGCCAGCGGTATGGAAACCCCCAGTGCGCAGGGACAGGAAACGACGAACACCGAGATCATCGCCTGCAATCCCGTCAGCCACTCGCCTTTCCAAACCCAGAAACCCATCGCCGCGATCCCGATCAGGATCACCGCCGAGAGATACACCCGAAGCAGCTTGTCCAGCCCCGGCGAACCTCGATCGCCACCCGGCGCGGCCGTCAATTTCGCCAGCAGCGAGTCTTCCCATGATTCACCCGCTTCCACCGCCACCTGCGCGCGGCTGAGCAGGATCGCTCCGGCGGAGAGCCTCGATCCCGCGTTGAAACGCACCGGATCCGCCTCGCCGTGAATCCATTCCAGCGAAAAATCCGCCTCTCCCTCCACCAGGATTCCGCTAACCGGCAGCGCCTGGCCCGGTCCTAGCAGAAACTTCACTCCCGGTGCGATTGCAGAGCGATCGATCAATTTCTCCGGCTCCTCCGCGCGCGGCACGGCTTCGGGCACCGGTTGCTGGCGGATCAGACGTTTCCGGTTCCGGTCCACCGCGGTCGTTTGCAGATACCGGCCGCCCAGCATGAGAAACACGAAGATCGAGACGAAGTCGAAATACATCAGTTTCTCGCTCCCCACCGCCCAGCCGATGATCGACCCGATGTAAGCCGCGATCAGTCCCAGCGCGATCGGCAGATCGATGTGCAGCGAGCCCGCTCTAACAGCCCGCCACGCGCGGTCGATGAAATACCCGCCGCCGACCAGCATCGAGAGCGTGGCGGATAGAAAAGCGATCAGCTTGAACAACGAGGCGAACTCGAAATCCGCCGGCATGCCGAGATAAGTCGGCAGCGAGAAACCCATCGTGTTCAGCGCGAAGGCCCCGCAAAGCCCGAGCCGGCCCGCAAGCCGCAGCCGTTCGTGATCGCCGCCGCCGGTTCCTGCTGGTGCCGCCACGTATCCGAACTGGCAAAGCTCGCGAAGGAATGGCTCCAGATCGCATTTTTCCGGCACCCATTCGAGATGAAGCCGCCCGCTCGATGGATTCGCCGCCGCGCGGATGCTGCCCGGGTATTTCGTGAAAACCTTCTCGATCAACCACACGCAGCCCACGCAGGAAATCCCTTCCAGCCCGAGGTCCAGCCGCGCCGGTTCGTGGCGTGCCAGCGCCTTGGTTTCCGCGTCCGCCATCTTCGGAGCAAGCCACGAGAAATCATGTTCCTCAAACGGCCTGCTGCGCACCGGAGCGACGGCGAGACCTTGTTTTAGATCATAGAAGTGCTCGAATCCCTGCTCGGAAATCAACTCCGCCACAAACTGGCAGCCCTTGCAGCAATACCGGTCCTCCGCCGACTTCGCCGCGTATTCCGTCCCACAGTGCGCGCAACTCGACATCGTTGGTTAGGTTGATGGGAGGGAACCACGGATGAACGCGGATGAACACGGATGCATTCCAAGTTTCATCAGTAACAGATCTATCCGCCTCCATGAAAATCCGTGTCCATCTGTGTCCATCCGTGGTTCTCTTTCAAATGTTGTTAGATCACCCGCGACCACAGCAATTTCAGATACCGCGATTCCGGATAGTTCGAAAGCGTCGGATGGTCCGGCCCGGCGCCCGTGCGGTCGAAGATCTGCAGGCGCTTGTCCAGGCGGTGCGCCGAGGTGATCACGATGCGTTCGAAGGCGTCCGCCGCGAGTTGGCCGGAACACGAACAGGTGACATACAAACCTTCCGGAGCCACGAGTTGCAGCGCCAGCTTGTTGAGGTCGGCGTATTTGGCGATGCCCGTTTCGTCCTCGCGGCCGTGGATGAACTTCGGCGGATCGGCGATGACGAGATCCCACTTGCGACCGTTTTCGATCATCGTGCGCAGCCAGGTGAAGGCATCGGCGTGGGTGAACTTGATCTTCGCCTGATTGAGATTGGCGTTGCGTTTGGCCATCGCCACCGCGTTTTCATCGAGGTCCACCGCGGTGACTTCCTCCGCGCCGCCGAGTGCCGCGCTGATGGAGAAACCTCCGGTGTAACAACAAAGATCCAGCACGTTGCGGCCCTTGGCTAACAGACCGAACTTCCGCCGGTTGTCCCGCTGGTCGCAGAAGAACCCGGTCTTGTGGCCTTGGCTGAAATCGATCTCATAACGGACACCGTGCTCGCGGATCTTCACGGTCCGGACATTGTCGGACTCCACACCGCCGGATTTCGGAATGTTCTCAATGCGGGCGAGTTCCTCGTCCACGCTCACCACCACGCGCTTCGTGTCGAAGCATTCGTGCAGCAGAGGCAGCCACTCCGGAAGGCGCTGCCAGGCCGCGAGATTGGTCAGTTCCACCGAGAGCACGTCGGCGAACTTGTCCGCCACCATGCCCGGCAGGAAATCCGCGTCGCCATGGATCGCGCGGTAGCTGTCGGTTTCCTCGTCGAGTTTCATCACCTCGCGCCGCAACCGCGCCGCACGTCGGATGGCCTCCGTGAAAAACGATTCGTCGATCGGCTCCAAGGCATGGCTCACGATCCGCAGCGGCATCCGTGACCGAGGGTTCCACAATCCCCAGCCGAAGGTTGTGCCTTCCTTGCCCACCACCTCCACCAGCGCTCCCGGTTTCGCATCGCGGGACACCTCGCCGATCATTTTCGGCCAGATCGACGGGTGGTAGGTGAGGGACTTGATTTGGACGGTCGGCACGGCCGAAATACGAAGCAGCCACGGCGGAATGTCGAATGATTTATCCCACAAGCCCCTTGATCCCAAGGGCCGGATGTCGATGCTCGCGCCCATGTCCTTTTCCCTGCATCCCCGGCTCACCGCGGGCGGATTCGAGATCGGCAGCATCGGTGGCTGCCGGTTGCTCTTGAAAAACAACGCCCTCTTTCCCTGGTTCCTGCTGGTCCCGGAGGTGGAGGAGGAAATCGAGGACCTGCACCAACTCCCGGAAAACTTATACGCCGAAGTGACGTCTGCCATCCGCCGCGTTTCGGAATTCGTCAGCGGCCATTTCCAGCCGGAAAAACTCAACGTCGCCTGCATCGGCAACCAAGTCCGCCAGATGCACATCCACATCGTCGGACGGTCCCCGAGCGACCCCGCCTGGCCCGGCACCGTCTGGGCCTTCGAGGGAAAATCCGCCTACAGCGAAACGGAAGTGTCTAACATCACCGCTGCCGCCAAGGAAATGCTGGGACTGGAATGACAAAATCCCGCCGCCGGACGAACCAGCGGCGGGATGGGAATTCATCGGATCATCGGGTGATCACTCGCCTTCGGGCGGGGGCGGCGGGCCGTCGCCATCGCCTTCACCACCCTTGCCGGGACCACGACCACCTCCGGGCGGACGCGGCGGGCGGCCTTTCTTGAATTCCTCAAGGCTCAGGCTGCCGTTGGAATCCTTGTCGAGTTTCTTGAAGACCTGTTCGGCCTTGTCCGGATTGCGCTGGGCCATCGGGCCGGCCTTGAACTCGTCGAGGCTGAGCGCGTTGTCGGAATTGGTGTCCAGCTTCTTGAACATTTCCTCAGGATTCGGGCGACCCTTCGGGCCTTTCGGTCCCTTGGGCTTCTGGTCTTCGTCCTGCGCGCAGGTCAGCGAGGTGGCGACCGCCAGCGCACCGAGGATGTGGATGTAGGATTTCATCGTGTTTGGTTTCTTGGTTGGGATTCTCGTTGCGGTGGTCACTCACCTTGCCGCGACGTGAGGTGAAACTCCCGGTTTCGAGTGGAGTTTCGGGCGGAATTGTTAAGAGAATGTAAAACCCGGGAAACCGCTCACGCCTTCTCCGCCCAGCGCAGCTTGGCCGGCGTGCTGCGTGGATTCAGCCTCCGTTCCTCCGGTCCCGCGGTGATCACTCCGTCGCTCGTTTCCTGATAGATCCCATCTCTAACACCCGCCTGGAACGCCTTCTTCACCCGCCGGTCCTCGCCGGAGTGGAAGGTGAGGATCGCTGCGCGCCCTCCGGATTTCAGGCAGTTCGGCAGCACCCGCAGAAAGGCATCCAGCGCGGTGAACTCCTCATTGACCGCGATTCTAACCGCCTGAAACACGCGGCGCACGGTGAGATCCACCGTTTCCTCATCGGCGGTGATCGCGGCGCGCACCGCGACGGCGAGATCCGTGGTGGTTTCGAAATCTTTTCCCGCCAAGGCTTCGGCTAGCAGCCCGGCGCGCGGTTCATCGGCGTTCTCGATGAGGGCGGATTCGAGTTTGTCCTTCGTGATCCGTTTCAGCCACTCGCAAGCTGATAGACCGCGCTCCGGATTCATCCGCATGTCGAGTGGCCCCGCGTGTTTGAAGCTGAAACCCCGCGTCGGGTTGTCGAACTGCATCGACGAACAACCGAGATCCGCAAACACGAAATCCACGCCATCGGGAAAACGCGTCGCGAGCACTTTGGCGATGCCCGCGTAGTTTGATCGCACGGCTTCGAAGGCGGATTCATCAAAACCCGCTTCCCGGAGGCGTTGTTCCGTCTTCGGCAGTTCGAGCGGATCCTGATCGAGACCGATCAGTTTCCCTCCCGGCGAAATCCGTTTCAGGATCTCCGTCGCATGCCCGCCGTACCCCAACGTGCCGTCCACGCCCGTCATGCCGGGTTTCAAGGCCAGCGACTCCATGCATTCCGCCACCAGGATCGGGATGTGCGTGCCCGCCGGGGTTTTTCCCGAAGCGATCACCTTCGCCACGGTCTCGGCATACTTCGCCGGATCGTGCTCCTTGTATTTGTCCTCAAAGCGCCGCGGATTGCGTCCGCTGTATCGTTTCCGCCTCGGCGGCCGTGGGGCTTCATCGCTCATGTGCCGGAGTGGTGACAGGTTTTCGCGGGCAGGTCAAAGGACTGAATGATCGCTCATCCGAAACCTCGTA
>DAISZP010000159.1:0-11016 GCA_036824745.1 Luteolibacter sp. | reverse complement strand
TTCGCGGGCGAAGTGCCGGACGTGCGCCCGTTCTATCAGAAATCCTGGCTGCAGGTCGTGCCGCTGCGCATCGGCGGAGGCACGCGGCTCAAGATCGCGGAAGGCCTGGCCATGGCGAATCCCGTGGTTTCCACCACGCTCGGAGCACAAGGCCTCGACCTGCATCATGATGAACACCTGCTGCTGGCGGACAGCCCGGCGGACTTCGCTTCCGCGATGATCCGCTACCTCGGCGATGAGTCCCTGCGCCGCTCCCACGGCATGGCAGGACGATCGAAGATCCTCGAAACCTACACCTGGAGCGCGCTCGGCGGGCAATTGGTCCGTCGGCTCGAATCCCTGCAAGTGCCCGAACCCTCACCGCGATGAGAACCCATTCCGAACCTCCGCTCGCCGTTCTGTTAGGACTGCCCTTTCATGACCTCACGCTGGACGAAACTCTCGATTGGTGCCGTGAAACGATGCGTGGGAACGTGCCGAGATACGCCGTCACCGCGAACGTCGATTTCACCACCCAGGCTTACGATGACCCGGATCTGAAAAAGATAGTCTTCTTCGCGGATCGCGTGGTTTGCGACGGAATGCCGTTGGTCTGGCTCTCCCGCATTTTCGGACGGCCTTTGCGTGAGCGGGTGGCCGGGTCCGACATGGTGCCGAGACTGCTAGAGATCTGCGCGGAAGAAAGACGCGCCGTGTATTTCTTCGGCAGCGACATGCGGACGCTCGAAGAAGCCAAAGTCATCGTCGAGCAACGTTACCCAGGACTGCGCGTGGCGGGCATGGACTCGCCACCGGTGGGCGCCGTGATCGATTGGGACAACGAGGAACTCTGCCGCCGCATGCAAGCCAGCGGAGCCGGATTGCTGCTGGTTTGCCTGGGTTGTCCGAAACAGGAGCGCTGGATCTTCGCCCACCACCGCGAGGCGGGCATCCCGCTGAGCATCGGGGTAGGCGCCAGCCTCGATTTCATCGCTGGTAAACAAAAACGCGCGCCGATGTGGATGCAAAAAACCGGCCTCGAGTGGTTCTGGCGGATGTCCTCCAATCCATCCCGCCTCGTATCACGTTATGGCAAGGATCTGCTGTTCCTAACAAAAGCCGCGGCCGGGCAGGCCTGGGCCCAGCGCCGCCGCGTGGACCTGGCGGATGCCGCGCCGCCAAGGAACTCCGGTTTCAATCCTTCACCGCCGGTGGAACGGATCGTCTGGAGCGGGGAACTTCAGAAGTCGGATCTATCAGGAGCGCCGCTGCCGCTGGACTCCGATATTCCGGTTCTGTTGGATGCGTCGCAAGTCACTTTCATGGATAGTTCGGGCCTCGGTAGGCTCGCCGGGTTAGTTAGGTGTTGTCGTGCGGTGGGGCGCCATCTGGTGGTGGTGTCCCCATCGCGCGCATTCCGGGAGCCCGTGCACAGCGCGAGGATGGAATCCTTGTTTCCCATGGCGGCCGGAGAGGCTGAAGCCACGAAAACGCTGGCCTCCATGGCTAGCAGATCGGCGCCGCGCGATTCCATCGCTGACGGCGCGCGCTGGCTCGCGTTCGAGGGTTCGCTCGACGCCCTTCAGCACGACCGGATGGCGTCCGCCCTTGATCAATCCATTGCGAAAATGGATCCGGGTGAAACTCTCGTCATCGATCTGCGGGCGGTGGATTTCATCGACAGCCGCGCGGTCGGCGGCCTGGTCCGGGCCTTGAAACTCGTCTCCGCCAAAGGTGGACGGATGTTCCTTCACGGCGCGGGCGCGTCTGTGAGCGAAATCATCTCCCTGCTGCGCCTCGACAAGCTGCTGCCCGAATGGAAAGGGGGAGCACCCGCATGAAAGTGCTGCTCTCCGCGGGGATGATCCAGGGCGGGCGCTCCGGTGTCGCGCGCTACGTCATCTCGCTGGTGGACGCGATCCTGCGCGGACAACCCGGAATCGAGCTGCACGTCGCGGGATTGGATGCGGACCGGAGCCTGTTTCCCGCTTTGGACGATGGCCGCTGGGTTTCAATCCCGAGCAACGCCGCTGGCGGCGCGTCGAACCTTGTCTGGCACCAGACGGGCCTCGGGCGGATTGTTAGAAACACGCGCTTCGACCTCGTCCACATCCCGAGCTACCGGCGCATGCTGTTCCGTTGCCCCGTGCCGCAGGTGGCGACCATTCACGATTGCGCGCCCTTCGTGCTTCGGGAGAAATACGACTTCGCCCGGGGCTTCTTCGGCCGCGGAGTGGTGCCGGTGATCGCCCGTCGCATGGACCGCATCATCGCCGTGAGCGAAACCACCGGCAGGGACATCGTGAAGTGGATGAAAGTCCCGGAGGAACGGGTGCGGGTGGTGCCTAACGGAATCGACCACCGCATGTTCCGTCCCCAGGATGAGGAGGCGGTTTCGGAGTTCCGCCGGAGAAAACATCTCGATGTTCCATTTTTCCTGTATGTCGCGCGGCTTGAACATCCCGCCAAGAACCACATCCGGCTGATCCGCGCCTTCGAGCGGGTGATCGCGGATGGAGCGTTTGACGGCCAGCTCATCCTGCCGGGAGCGCCATGGCATGGTTCCGAAACCATCGAAAAGGCCGTGGAAACAAGCCCGTGCCGCGAACGCATCCGCCTCGAAGGATTCGTGGACAACGCCGACCTTCCGCTATGGTACGCCGCGGCCGAGGCGCTGGTGTTTCCATCGTTGATGGAAGGATTCGGACTGCCTTTGTTAGAAGCCCAGGCCTGTGGAACCCGCATCGCCTGCGCGGATGCCACCAGCCTGCCCGAAGTCGCCGGACCCGCGGGAATCCTGTTTGACGGGATCGACGAATCCTCGATTGCCGCGGCGATGGCGAGGCTGGCCACGATGGATGCACTCGAACGCAGAATCCGTCAGCAACAAGGCATCGAGTGGGCTGGCGGCTTCACGTGGTGCGCCCATGCCGCCGCGGCAGCCGGAGTCTATCAGGACTGCCTCGGCACCAACTGAACACACCCATGGAAGAATGGCAGAAACGTTTCTGGAAGACCGCCGCCAGCGGCTATCTCGGCGTGGTCGTGCGCATCGTCCTCGGGCTCGTTCTGTTCCGGACGATGTTCCAACAGTTCAGTGAAACCCAATTCGGCTTCTGGACACTGCTATGGTCGCTCTTCGGGTACGGAATCCTGCTGGACTTCGGATTCGGATTCACCGCCCAGAAAGCGGTCGCCTCCAAGACCGCCACTGGCGACATGGAAGGCCTCAGCAAACTGCTCGCCACCATCCTGTGGACCTTCATCGGCATGGCCGCACTGCTGCTGCTCGTGTTTCTCGCGTTGAAGGTTCCGTTCATGTCGCGGATGGGCGTGCGACCCGCGGAAATGGCGGAGTTCGGCCATGCCTACACCGTATTCTTCGTGGGTCTCGCCGTGATGTTTCCGCTCGGATTGTTTCCGGAAATACTCCGCGGCCTGCACCGCATCGATCTGGCGAACTGGACCTCCATCTGCACCACCCTGATCAACTTCATCTTCCTCTACTGGGGTCTCACCGCCGGCTGGAGCATGGCATCGCTGATGATGGTGAGCGTGGGTACCAGCATCCTTCCTAACAGCATTGCCGCGGTGCTCGCGCTGCGCCGTCTGCCCGGAGTTTCCTTCTCACCGAGACACTTCGAGTGGCGCGCGGTGAAGTCCCAGATGGGCTTTTCCATCACCGCTTATCTCATCACCTTCAGCAACATGCTGATGTCCAAGAGCGACCAGCTCGTCATCTCGATCACACTCGGTGTCGCGCTGGTGGCGATCTATCAGGCCGGCTACAAGATGGGCGAGATGCTCGGGCTCTTCAGCATCCAGCTCCAGCAGGCGCTCTCGCCCGCCGCCGCCGCGCTTCATGCCAAGGGCGATGAATCCGGACTGCGCACCCTGTTCCTCCGCAGCTCGCGGCTCACGCTGCTGATGGTCACCCCGGCCTACCTGCTATCCGCCGTCTATCTGGAACCGCTCATCCGCCTGCTGACCGGCATGGAAAGCGTGCCACGCGACACCTGGTGGATCGGCCAGGTCCTTCTGCTCGCTGTTTACAGCACGCAGATCACCAACAGTTGCTCGAAGCGCGTCCTGATGATGTGCGGCGAGGAGAAAAAACTGCTCGCGATGTCGGTGACGGAGGCACTCGCCAATGTGGTGCTCAGCGTGGCGCTCGCATGGAAATTCGGCGTGCTGGGCGTGGCCGTCGGCACCCTGATTCCCTCGTTGCTCGTCGGCTGGTTATGGGTGGTGCCGCTCACCCTGCGGCGTCTGCGCGTAGGCGTGTTAGAGTGCCTCGTTTATCATGCCTCCGGCACCCTGCTGCCGTTGGCGGGATGCGTGGTTCTGTTGGGACTGCTCGCCCTGTGGATCCCCGCGTCGCCAGCGAGCGGGATTGTCGAACTGGGCTGGCGCGGCGCGCTTTGCATGCTGCCTCTGGCCCTGTTCGGACGTGAAGTCATGCGCGGAATGTCCCGTGCGGAAAACTGAAACCGCGATGAAAAAACTCCGAGTCCTCATCATCGCGGAAGCCGCAAACCCGGACCTCACCAGCGTGGCTCTCATCGGCCACTCGCTCTCCGAGGCGCTCGGCAGGATTTGTGACGTCCATCTCGTCACGGAAAGCCGCAACGAGACCTCCCTTCTCAACGCCGGAGTGCCCCGCGAATCCTTCACCGCGGTGACGAATCCCGCCCAGCGCGCCGCGTTCCGTCTTGCTACCGCCCTGCGCGGCGGCACGAGCCTCGGCTGGACGATTCACTCCGCTCTCACAACTCTGGCCTATCCATGGTTCGAGCGGAAAGTTTGGAAGCTGTTCGCCCCACGATTGATGAATGGCGAATTCGATCTTGTTCATCGTGTTACTCCGCTGAGTCCCACAACCCCCAGTTTTCTAACAAGCAAACTCGCGCGCATCGGAGTGCCCTACGTGATGGGCCCCGTCAACGGGGGCATTCCGTGGCCTGCGGGCTTTGACAAGGTGCGCCTGGCCGAGCGCGAATGGCTCGGTTACCTTCGGGATCTCCACGGTTTCCTTCCCGGTCTCAAGTCCACCCGGCGCGACGCGTCGGCGCTCATCCTCGCCTCGCGGCACACTTATCAGGAGGTGACCGGCAGCGACTCATCGTTGAAAGCCAAAGCGGTTTGGCTTCCCGAAAACGCGATCGATCCCGCCCGTTTCCCGGAGATCCATGACGATCCGCCGGCACCGCTCCCCGGGGAGCCACTGCGTGTCGCGTTTCTCGGCCGTCTGGTGCCTTACAAAGGTGCCGACATGTTGTTAGAGGCCGCGGTGCCCTTGCTGCGGGCCGGAAGGATGACGCTGGAAATCATCGGCGGCGGACCGCAGATGGAGGATCTCCGCAGCATCGCCGTCCGCGAGCGGATCGAGGAAGCCGTCTCATTTCCCGGATGGGTGCCCCACCACGAAGTGCGCGCGCATCTGGCGAAGGCGCGGGTCTTCGCCTTTCCCAGCGTGCGGGAATTCGGCGGTGGAGTCGTGTTGGAAGCCATGGCGCTCGGTCTCGCTCCCGTAGTGCTCGACTACGGTGGCCCCGCCGAACTCGTTCCAGATGGCTGTGGCATCGTCGTTCCGATGGGTGACCGCGCTGCCATCATCCGATTGTTTGGAGAAACGCTGGAAGACCTGGCAAACGACCCGGCGAGAGCCAATGCGATGGGGATGAAAGCCCAGAACCATGTCCGGGATCATTACACCTGGGATGCCAAGGCCCGCGAGATCCTCAAGGTCTATCAGTGGGCCCTTGCGAACCGATCCACCCAAGCAGCGTCCGCGGTCGTGCCGCTTTCGAGCTGGTGCGCCGCCCGCGAGGAAACCTCACTCAGCAAGTTCCCCGCGCAGTGATCCCGGGCGGTTGGTGGTGAGGTGGTTCACTCCGCAGCCGATCATTTTCCGGGCAAGCTCCGGATCGTCGATGGTCCAGGCTGTTAGGGAAAACCCCTTGTCACGGAGCTGGCCGAGCCAGGCCGGATCGACCGGGGCCTTGGCGTCGAATTGAAATCCCTGCGCGCCGCATTGGCCGAGGGTGGTTTCGTAGCTCTCCCGCTTCGCCGGGAAATCCTTGAGATTGGAAATCCAGTGCGCCTGATAGGCGGGAAGTTCCTTGCGGCAGGCTTCGATGACTTTCGGATTGAAGGAAATGAGAACCAACTGTTTGGGATCCGCGTGTTTCTCCTCAAGGATCCGCCGGATCGGCGCGACGATCCGCGGGCCGTCCTTGATCTCGATGAAGAAGCGCTTGTCCGGCTTCAGAACATCGAGCACGTCGCCAAGCCGCGGGATGCGTTCGTTTTTGAACGCCGGAGATTTCCACGAACCCACATCGAGCGCGGCGAGGTCTTTCCAAGCGGTCTTGGTGACCACGAGTTTCGTGCCAGCAACGCGTTGGGTGTCGGCATCATGGATGCAAACCACCTCGCCATCGGACGAGAGATAAAAATCGCCCTCGATGCCATCCGCGCCCTCTTCCCAAGCCAGTTTGAACGCGGCGATGGTGTTCTCCGGAGCCGCATGCGAGGCCCCGCGATGGGCGATGAGCAAGGGCTGCGGCGCGGCGTGGACCATGGTCTGAAGTAGCACGGTGCCGATGAGGAGGGACAGGGATTTCATGGGGAGGAAACGGGATGGTGAGCGGATGCCTATCGTGGCAAGGGAGAGGTTTATGGCGGACGGGACGTCCGCTCGCCTTACTTCCAACCGATGCGCTGGAGGGTGATGTCAGCAAGCGCCTCGGTGGTGAGGGCATTTCTAGCGGCCGCGGCGGGACGGGTTTCCTGATAGCTGGAAAGCCCGGCCATGGGGAGTCGCTGGATGAGGCCGAGGGATTCGAGGTTTTCCAGATAGCCGGGCATGAAGCTGGTCGGCGGGAATGGGGTGTTGGATGGGCGGATGACAACCACGGGTTTGCCGACGGAGGCGGCCTCGGTGACCATCGAAACGCTGTCCTGCGTCACCCACAGTCGTTCGGCCGCTCCGAGGTAGGCGGCGAGTTTTTTCTGCGGCTCGTGGCACCACCAGACGGCGTCGGCGACGACATCGGGCGGGAGTTTCTCGCGGAGGAGTGTTTCGATTTCCTTGCCGGTGCGGCGTGAGGTGGTGACGAGCCAGCGGATGCCGTGTGCGCGCGCGAGGTCCGTCATGTTGGAGGCGAGTTGTTCCCACTCGGAAGTTTGATAGTGATGGCTGCGCGAGGGTCCGCCGATGAGCATGGCCCAGAGATGGCCGCCGGGTTTGTCCGTCCACGCGGCGGCGGCTTCTCTAACAACCTCCGCGTTGATCTTGGTGGGGATGATGTCCATGCGGACATCGCAGGCGGCGGTTTCCAGCGCGGAGGGCGTGAACACGGTGTGGAACCACTCTGGCGGATAGGGTTTGCGTTCGCCGAGAAACACGAATGGGGCGCCGTATCGCACGGCCAGCGTGCGCGCGGCGAAGACACTCTTGCCGCCGCTGGAAACGATGAGGTCGGGCTTGGGAAGCGAAGCGGGATCGGGAGTGAGCGCGAGTTTTGTGTGGAGGAACGAATCGGGCAGGGGACGGCCGGATTTTCCCATGCGCAGGTGTCTAACAAAAGTGCGTCCGAGTCCGCCGAACTGCGGCCGGGTTTCGAGCTGATGGATGCTGACGGTCACCTTGTCCGCGATGGCGGCGGTGAGCCCGAGCGATTGACTGACATGCCCGGGGCTGCCTTCGCTGAGAATCCAGATGTGGCGCGGGGTGCTCATGTGGTTCGGAACGATGCTTGACGAAGGGAGAGAACCACGGATGAACGCGGATATGAAAGAAAAAGAGGATTGCGGAAATGAATGGCGCAACAATTCCCTTGGATCCATGGGGCAGGAGTTCAAGCTTCAGCTTGCTGCCGGAAGACAAGGTGAAGCTTGAACTCCAGCGGGCGTCACTTTGATCCGCGGTCATCGTGGTTCAAAACCCTGTTAGGAAATTCACTCCCTCCAATGCTCCTTCACCCAATCGCAGGGCATGAGGTAGCGGGAGAGGTGGCGGCGCCAGCGGCGGTCGGTTTTGCGCTGGGAGAAGACCCACTTGAGATGCTCCATGCGGCCGCGGTGGGGTGCGGTTTCCGCCCATTGGCCGAGAATGGCGTCGGGCGGCTTCGGATGGCCGGGGAAGGTGACGATTTTCACTCCCGGCGGCTGCACGGGCGGGCGCAGGTAACGCAGCGGCCAGGGACCCATGCAGTGCAGGCTGAAGTGCTTGGTCCACGGCTCCGGCCAGAATTTCACGCCGCCCTTCACGTTGGCGGTCACATAGTTCTGCTCGAACTTGTAGCGGCGGGAAATGTTCGCGGAATCCTTCTGGAGATTCTCTAACATGTACGGGTTTCCGCCGATGGGGAAGCGGAACACGGAGGTCTGCCCGTGTTTGCCGAACACGCGCACCCAGTTGCGCGCGACATAGACGTCGTTCGGATCACCGTGGGTGAAGTAGTCGTCGATGTTGGAAACGATGACCGAATCCAGATCGACGAAAAGAGCGGTGCCGGAGAGCCCGAAGAGTTCCTTGCCCCAGAGTGCGATCTTCGGCCACTTGCCCGGCACGTCCGGCGGGATCTCGCAGCCGAGCTGAGGTAGGGGTAGGCACTCGACGTCCGGGTGGATGCCGGTGTAGTCATCGGTGAAGCAGACGAGCTTCGACTCGCCGGTCGTGTTGCGGCGTACCATGGCGTGCAGCACGTTCACGTATTCCGGGCCGTAAACCGTGCCCCACTTGATGCAAATGACTTGTTTCATCATGGAAGGGGGTGGGCGAGGAGGGTTTGGTAAACGTCGAGCGTGGAGTCGAGCATGCGGTCGAGGGTGAAGGCGTCGATCGGCAGGGGTTTCGGCCGACCGTTGAGGATTTTCCCGGTGAGGTCAATGGCGCAATGGACATCGCCGACGGGCACGAGACCCTGTGGAAACAGGGCCTGCAACTGCTCCGCGACGCCGCCGTGGTTGTAGGCGATGACCGGTTTTCCCAAGGCCATCGCCTCCAGCGAGACCCTTCCGAAGGCCTCGGGATCGCGCGAGAACGAATAGACCAGATCGGAAACGGCCATGATCTCGCGAAGATCGCCGCGGTGGCCGAGAAACGAGATGTTTTCCGAGATGCCGAGCGTTTCCGCCAGCGTCTTTAGTTCGTCGAGGAATGCGAGTTTCTTCGGATGCGGATCGCCGGCGATGAGGCCGTGGACGGGCATGCCTTGGCTTGATAGAGCGGCGATGAGTTGCAGGAAATCCTCCTGGCCCTTCCAACGCGTGATGCGGCCGGGCATGAGCAGCACGGTTTTATCTAACAATCCCGGATGTGCCGCCTGCCATTCCGCGAGCCACTCCGCGGGTGGCGCGTAGCCGATCGGATAGGCCTTCTCGTCCACGCCGCGGTGGATGACGCGGATTTTCCCCGCATCCGTCTTCGGATAGTTCTTCGTGATGTATCCGCGCACGCTGTCGGAAACGGCGATGACGGATTCGCCCTTCGTCATCACGGCCGAGTAGGCGTTCACCGAGTAGAAACCGTGGACCGTGGTCACGAGCCGCGGCCGGGTTTGGCGCTTCATCGACTTCCATGCGAGGAAGGCCAGCCATGCGGGCAGGCGCGAACGCAGGTGGATGAGGTCCGGTTTCTCCGCTTCGAAGAGAGCGCGCAGTTTCGGCACCTGCGCCAGGGACCCGAGCGCCTTGCGATGTACGGGCATGGTGAAGTGCCGCGTGCCGGCCTTTTCCAGCTCCTCGACCAAGCGTCCGCCGTTCGAGATCACGAGCGAATCGTGCCCGTCCTTCACCAGCCGCGCGGCCACCTCCAGCGTGCCGCGTTCGACACCGCCGGCGTTCAGCTCGGGTAGGATCTGGATGACTTTCATGCTCGGGAGACCCGGAATTTGGGGAAGACCGCGGGCTTTGGCGAGAGATTTGGGAATCGTTGCCGCCTGTCGTGCGTCAGCACAGACCGTCTGAGACCGACGCGTTCGTCTTTTGTCTCACTCCAATCCCACCACCTTGATTTGCGTGGCTTTTCCGGCTTTGGAGAAGGCTTTGGTGATCTTGCGGACGAGGATGTAATCGAGCGGCAGAGGATCGGCGGCGTCGATGTGTGAGAGTTGTTTGCGGAGCGCGTCGCGGTCGTCCGTGTTTTCCACGCGATGGATGCTGGTGTTTTCCGGCAGCCAGGCGGGCAGCGGGAAATTGTTAGGTAGCGCTGCCTCGTAAACCACATCCGGGTGCATCCATACCTCGGGAACACGCCAACCGTCGGGAGCGCCTGCGAGCCAGATCAGCGCGCGGTGACGTTTGTTGGAATCACTGGTTTTGTCATCCAGCCAGGTCGGGATCGGATACTGCGCGTTGATGTAGATCTTCCAGCGTTCCTGGAACCAGAACACGTCGGCGGGCGAGGCGGACATCGCCGTTTCCAAGGCGCGCATGCAGTTCTCCGTGGTGGGCGGTCCGTCCACCGGGATGTAGGTGGCGTGCCATTTGCCGGGAGAAACCGTGACGAGCGAGATTGCGAGCACCGGGCTTTTCGCGCGGCGGGCGAGCAGGCTGGGCAACGGGCTGGAACGCGTGAGGCGGCCGAAGAAGTGGGTCAGCTCGCCTTGTTTGCCCACACGTTGGTCGGCGAGGATGCCGACGGCGGCACCCTCGCGCAGGTAGGCGGCCACGTGCAGGAAATTGTCGCCCTTGGAAAACATCCGGGTGCCATCGGCCTCGCGGCGTTGGAGAACGCGTTCGTCTAACAAACGGTTGTTGAGCGGCCGGTAGAACGCTCCGGCTTTCGTGCCTTTCGGGAAAAAATGCACCATGCGGCTGAGCAGTTCCCAGTTTCCCATGTGGGAGAGCAGGAAGACGACACCCTTGCCGGGAGCGAGTGTTTTTTCGAGCAGCTCCGGATTGGTGACCTCGAACACCTCGGGAAGTTTCGAGGCCGGCACCTTCGCGGTGTGGGCCACCGAAATCATGTTGGCGGCCGTGCGGAGAAACGTGGCCTTCACGAGTTTCTCGATTTCCTCCATCTGCATT
>DAISZP010000158.1:10196-11048 GCA_036824745.1 Luteolibacter sp. | reverse complement strand
ACCATCCCCATCCGCCGCCCCCGCGCCCTCCCACCCGCGGGGGCGGCCCACCCACACCTCATCCATCCGGAAACCCGTACGATCAAAACCTTTCGGATAGCTAAATCATGATATTGGAAAGCCTCCACTTTCCGAAAGGTTTCCCGTTCTTAACCAACTCCGGACTCCTCCATCCTCCCTCCCCGCCTCCTCCTCCATTGACAACCAGGCCCTTGCATCCCCATCCTCCCCACGAAAGAAACTTCACCCACCCGAAGCTTCCAATATGCGGGTGGGTAAACTAATACTGTTCGCTAGAAAATGCTTGCCACTACCAAAATCACACTTGGCTCGGATGAGGCGGCGCATTTCTGCATCTCATCGCTGGAATGCTTTGGCAGCGACTCCGGTTGGCGCGGCCTTCTCACGATGCGCTCGGGATCATACGCAGCTATCGACCACACATTCTACTTTGATGATCTTTTCGAGTTTCGTGATCGCATCCGGAGTATCTACGAGAATCTCGACGGCACAGCGATCCTTCGTTCACGCTACGAGCATGATTGCCTTGAGGTGACGGCTACGTCCCGCGGCCATATTGCGATCAAAGGGCATTTCGAGACTTACACTCCAGAGACCAACAGGATCGATTTGGAGTTCATTCTGGACCAGACATTCTTGCCGCGCCTGATTTCCAGCCTCGACCGTGCGATCGAAGAAACACAAAGCGAACAAGCCGGCACATCCAACGGCGGGTAGCGTCTCAATTTGAATTCGGGCTTCCATTCCCGCCGTGGATGGCCTCATCGTTCGACACAAAACAATGAAAACACTTGCCACTACCCTACTATTGGTCGCGACATCCGCGGTGCC
>DAISZP010000158.1:0-10186 GCA_036824745.1 Luteolibacter sp. | reverse complement strand
GAAGCAGCTTCTATCAAAATCGACATCCGTTACAAAGGCGTCGATGCCAAGTGGTTCTCCGACCTTTCTACTAGAACCAAGGAGGCAATCCAGGATGAATCTGGGGGGATTGTCTTACCCGGTATTACCGCAAGGTCTGGAGAACTTACTACGCTTGAATTAATTCGGGAGTATCGATTGGACAACTCTACTTTAGAAGGACCCGTTATTCGTTGTGGGGTAATCCTCGAATTCACTCCTAAAGCCGATGGAGGTGCGATCCGCCTTACCGGGAAGGGCGTGCTTCGTCGCTCGACAGATAAGGGTGCCGGAGGCGTCGCAACCAAGTTTGAGGCAAAGGAGAATCTTATTAACCTCCAGCTTGATGTCGGCGCGCCGAAGGTGGTTGATCTTGCAGGCGGTGGTCAGATGATTCTTGCCGCAACCTTGATCGACGCGACCGGCCGCCCCATCAAAAAATGAGATCGAACAAGCCGCCGCATCCGACAGCGTAAACGTCCCTCTTTGAATTCGAGCTTCCCGGGCGCTGCCGGATCGTTAGGGTCTCGTTAGGGTCGGTCCCGGCTAACAAGCATTGATGATTTCTGCTTCGTTCCGTACGCCCCGATGCGGCGCGGGTTGGGTGGTGGGCGTTTTACCAGGGTTCCCTGGGGTCACCCTTCGCGATCACCGGTCACGCCGTGGGCGTGGGGATGGGAGGAGAAGCGGATTCTTGCCAAGGGGGGAGGAGAGGCATAGGGTGTCGGCCATGGTGACTTTGGCGGAACTCGAAGCACAGGCGCTGCGGCTGCCGGAGGATCAGCGGGCGGCGCTGGCGGCGCATTTGCTGGATTCGCTGCCCGCCGTGTTGCATGACGATGACGGAGGGCTGGCGGAGGCGATGAGGCGGGATGCGGAACTGGATGAGAATCCGGCCGCGGGGATGAGCTTGGAGGAGTTCAAGGCAGCCTTCGGACGCCGATGAAGGGGCAAGTGGTGTTTCACCGATTGGTGCAGCGGGATATGGATGGCATCCTGCGCTACTCCAGCGAGGAGGCATCGGACTCGGTGGCGGAGCGGTTTTACGGGAGGTTTCTGGAGACAGTGGAGCGGGCCTTGGGCAATCCGCAGGGCTTTCATTTCGCGAATGCGGTCTATCGCAGGGCGGATGTGCCGGGGTTTCCTTATCACTTTCTCTACCGCGAGATGCCCTATGGAATCCGGATTCTCGTGCTCCGGCATGATCGGAGGGATCCGGTCTATGGGATGAGGCGGCAGTGAGGGCAGGCTTGGAAAGAGTGGGCGGGGTGGGAACGTTGAGGGGCGGGAGGATATGATGGTTTCAATGTGGAATAGAAGCGCGCTTCGCTGGGCCGGGATGGTGCTGGGGGTTTATCTGGTGTGTGATGGGTTGATGGGTGGGCCGGTGTGGCGGTTTGTGAGGGAGGCGGTGTTTCCACAGCCGAAGGATGTGGTGGCGCGGGTGGCAGGGCGGCCGATCACGGAGGGTCAGGTGGAGCGGGCGCTGCGGGAGCGGCTGTGGCGGGAGGCGCGGACGGTGGAGGGGATGACGCCGGAGGAGCTGAAGGGGGAGCGCGGGGCGGCGTTGGAGGAGTTGATTGATGGGGAGCTGCTGCGCGGAAAGGCGCGGGCGGCGGGGATCGTGGTGGGGGAGAATGAGCTGGAGGAGCGCTGGGAGAGGTGGGTGAGGAGCTTCGGCTCGAAGGAGGAGATGGTTTCCGCGGCGAAGGGGCAGGGGATCGGCGGGGAGGCGGAGCTGCGGGAGCGCTTGGCGGGTGTGATGCGGCAGGAGAAGTATTTGGAAACAAAGATCGGCCCGGCGGCGGAGGTGGGGGAGGAGGAGGCGCGGAAGTGGTTTGAGGAGAATGGGAAGCGCTTGGAGATCCCGGAGCGGGTGGAGGTGCGGCATGTGTTTCTGGCGACGCTGGATCACCCGTCGGACGAGGCGAAGGCGCGGCTGGAGGCGGCGCTGGCGGAGCTGACGGCGGGGAAGAAGGATTTTTCCACGCTGGCGCGGGAGATCAGCGAGGATGAGGCGACGAAGAACGCGGGTGGGGCGTTGGGGTGGATGTCGCGGGGCCGGTTGCCGGCGGATTTCGAGGCACCGGTGTTCGCGCTGCCGCTGAACAAGCCCACCTTGGTGCGGACGCGGCTGGGTTGGCACTTGCTGGAGGTGACGGGGAAAAAAGCGGCGGAGGCGCGGAGTTTTGATCAGGCGAAGCCGGAGGTGCTGGCGGCGCTGCGGACGATGAAGCGGGAGAAGGCGCTGGAGGATTACCGCGCGGCGCTGCGGAAGAGCGAGGCGGGGCGGGTGGAGGTGATGGGGGAGAGGTAGAATTTAATGAAGGAAGAGGAACCACGGATGGACGCGGATGGACACGGATATCTGCGGCGATAAGTGAATCCTATCCGCAGGTTTCAAGGTTTGGATCATCCGTGTTGATCCGCGTCCATTTGCCTCAGTAATAAAAACTCCAGTTCGGCCATCTGCGCTTCGCTAGATTGTGGTTCTCTATTCTAAAGTGGATAAACTTTTGGCGCTCAGAAGCCGATGCGTTTGGGCTGGGTTTCGAGGAGGAAGTTTTCCGCGTCGATGGTGGATTTGGGCGGGAGCGGGAGGCCTGCGGGTGGGGCGGCGGGGCCGTGGACGTGATAGACGCCGTCGGCGGGGCGGTGAGTGAAGCGGAAACCGGGCAGGAGTTTCCCCCAGGAGTGGGGTTTGTGGCCGTGCTGAGGCTCGAAGCTGTCGGGCGGGGCGATGGGATCGGGCATGGAGATGGCGACGATGACGCCCTGGACGGCGAGGCAGGGGTAGTGGGCGAGGCCGGCGCGCTCGACGGGTTTCACGGCCTCGGTGCCGAAGTCGTAGAAGGAGAGTTTTCTGGCGGTGATCTGGGAGGTCTGGATCATGTGGCGGAGGGTGTCGCCGCCGACCCAGACGCCGTTGTGATCGGCGTCGAAGTAGTCGTGGATCTTGATTTCGGAGCCGAAGAGTTCCGGAAAGGCGGCGAGGAGGCCGGGGATTTCGAGGAGGGTGGGATCGCCGTGGATGACGTGGAAGGTATCGCCGCGGGGGATGGCGTTGATCATGCCGATCTGGTGGCCGTTGATCCAGACGCGGCGGCGGGTGGCGGGGTCGAGGCCGCGGAAGATCTTGCGGGCGATCTTGTTGCGGTGGGGGACGCGGCGTTCCCAGGACTTGCCGCGGAAGCGGCCGTCGAGGGCGAGGGCGGAGGCGGCGAGCATGCCGTGGCGGACGGTGTCGAGGTTGGCGTCGTCGGGCGGGATTTCCTCCCCGAAGGCGAAGCACATTTTGTGTTTGATGCGATAGGGGAGTTTTTTGAAGAAGCGGTTCCTTTCGTAGGAGAAAATGGAACCCCAGGAGCCATCGCACCAGAGGGGGATGAGCGGATGGCCGGCCTTGCGGGCGATGAGTTCGAAGCCGCGCTGGAGGACGCAGAGCGAGCCGGTGCGGGTGAGCTGGCCCTCGGGAAAGAGGCAGACGAGGTCGCCGTTTTTCAAGGCGCGGATCACCTCACGAATGGCCTCGAGGGGTTGATCGCGGCGGATGGTGACGGTTTCGAAAATCTCGGTGAAGATGCGGATGGAGCGGGTGGCGGTGAAGGCCTCGTCCATGACGAAGCGCACGGGGCGGTCGCAGGAGGCGGAGATGAAGAAGGCGTCGGCATAGGTGACGTGGTTCGGCAGGAGGAGGACACCACCTTTTTCCGGCACGCGCTCGGGGTGGACGCGGCGGATTTGATAGAGCGAGCGGATGACGGCGATGGAAAGGATGCGGATGAACCCTGCGGGCAGCAGGCGGATGATGAAAACGGTGGCGATGAGGCAGGCGGCGGCGACGAAGAGCAGTTGGTGCTGGAGGGCTCCGACGGCGGGGAGTTTCGCTCGGTTCGCGGCGTATTCGAAGCCGGTGACGAGGAGGACGGCGGTGATGCCGGCGAGGCAGTTCTGGAGGTTGACGGCGGCCTGGAGATCGCCGCGTTTTTCGGCGGGGTAGCGGTCCTGCATCCAGGCGTTGAGGGGGGCGAGGAAGACTGAGGAAACGAAGGCCAGCGAGGCGAGCAGCGTGAGGAAAAGGATGGCGGAGAGGGAGGGCGGGCCTCCGTTTGCAGGGAGTTTCAAGAGGTCGAGAAAGGCCTGGGTGCTGCCCAGCGGGATGCAGGCGACAACGAGGGAGAGCGCGGCCATGATGAGTCCGGCGACGGGGACCCATCCGAGTTCGATGCGTTTGCGCAGCAGCCACGAGGTGAAGCCGAAACCGAGGGCCATGCCAATGGACGCGGCCGCCATGAAGAGCGAGGACAGGGTGCCGAAGCCGGACATGCCATCGGTGAGGACTTTGGCGAGCTTCACCGACCAGAGGTTGATGAATCCGGCGAAACCCCAGAAGAAAGCGACGCCGAAGGAGGCTTGCCGGAGGGGTTTGTCCCGCCAGAGGTCGGCGAGGCTGGTGAAGTGGCTAAAGGCGAGTTTTCCGCTGAAAGGGACCCGGCCTTGGGCGGGCACCCGAGGGATGATCCAGGAGGTGAGGATGGAGAGGGTGGAAACCGCGGCGAGCAGCCACATCGGGCCGAGTGCGGCGTTCCAGGCGTATTCCGGGCGACCACCGAGTGCGTGGAAACGATGATCGAACCACCAACCGGCGACGATTTGCCCGACGAGAAGCGCCAGCAAGGCGGTCATCTGCTGCATGCTGGTGGCGAAGCCGAGGTGGCTGGAGCCGACGAGCTCCTTGTTGATGCCGATCTTCGCCGGACTGAAAAACGCGGCTTGGGTGGCCAGCGCGAAAAATCCGGCGAGGGCCAGCGGCATGTTCCGGATCAGCAGCGCGCCGCAGATCCACGCGAGGATCGTCACTTGGGCCACCGCGGACCCGAGCATCACGTTGCGTTTCGAAAACCGGTCGCTCAGCCAGCCCGCGAGCGGGGCGAAGAGCACGAAGGGCAGCGCGATCATCAAGCCGGCGGCGGATTCCACCGAGAAGCCGATCGCACCACCGAGCGGGATCAGGAGAAACTGCGCCATCTTGTCGTTGAAGGCGTTTTGCGCCTGCTGGACGATCATGCTCCAGTATCCCGTCCATCCGCGGGTGGGCTCCAAGCCCGGCGATTCATCGGTCATCGCGGGCGAGGTTATGAAGTGGAATTCCGCTAGCAAAGTGCAAAGAATGCCCCGTCAAGTGCTCGGATCGGGATTCCTTCGGGAAACTTCATCCGCGCGTCCCCATTCCGAGCCGGTAATGGTGTGGTGGAAAGGCCGGATTTTCTACAGAAACCCAGTCGCAAGACCCGCGGAAAACCTCGATTTTAAGGGGTTTCGAAGAAATTTTCTTTTCACCGAGATTTTTTTTGACAGGGTAGGCGGCTTTGCTAAGGTCCGCCCGCCTTTCCCCAAAACCAGTCAGGGGTGCCGCGTCCAGTCTCGGATCTTTAGGAGACGGTCGCGGTGTTTTTGTCGGGTGGAGGGAAGGGGTGATCCAACATCGCTCGCGTAGCTCAGGGGTAGAGCGCATCCTTGGTAAGGATGAGGTCGGGGGTTCAATTCCCCCCGCGAGCTCCAGTGCGACCACGAAATTCTCTAAAGTAAGCAAGCAGAACCACAACCACCATGGCTAAAGAAGCATTCCAGCGCAACAAGCCCCACGTCAACATCGGCACCATCGGTCACGTTGACCACGGCAAAACCTCCCTCACGGCCGCCATCACCCTGACGCTTGCCGATAAGGGCTTCGCCCAGGCGAAATCGTACGGTGACATCGACGCCGCTCCCGAAGAGCGCGAGCGCGGCATCACCATCAACACGGCCCACGTCGAATATGAAACCGACAAGCGCCACTATGCGCACGTGGACTGCCCCGGCCACGCCGACTACGTGAAGAACATGATCACCGGCGCCGCTCAGATGGACGGTGCGATCCTCGTGGTTTCCGCCGCGGACGGCCCGATGCCGCAAACCCGCGAGCACATCCTGCTCGCCCGCCAGGTCGGCGTGCCCGCCCTCGTGGTGTTCATGAACAAGGTGGACCTCGTGGACGACGAAGAGCTTCTTGAGCTCGTCGAAATGGAAGTCCGCGACCTCCTTTCCTCCTACGAATTCCCCGGCGACGAAATTCCGATCGTCAAGGGTTCCGCCAAGGCGGTTCTCGACGGCGACGCCGCCCAGAAGGAGAATATCTTCAAGCTCATGGACGCGGTGGATTCCTACATCCCCGAGCCGGAGCGCCCGATCGACAAGACCTTCCTGATGCCCGTCGAAGACGTGTTCTCGATTGAAGGTCGTGGCACCGTCTGCACCGGTCGTGTGGAGCGCGGTATCATCAAGAAGATGGAGGAAGTCGAAATCGTCGGCATCCGCGACACCCAGAAGACCACCGTCACGGACATTGAAATGTTCCGCAAACTGCTCGACGAAGGTCGTGCGGGTGACAACTGCGGTCTGCTTCTCCGCGGCCTCAAGAAGAACGATCTTGAGCGTGGACAGGTCATCGCCAAGCCCGGCACCGTGAAACCGCACAAGAAGTTCAAGGCTGAGATCTACGTTCTCTCCAAGGAAGAAGGCGGTCGTCACACCCCGTTCTTCTCGAACTACCGCCCGCAGTTCTACTTCCGCACCACCGACGTGACCGGAGCCATCAAGCTCCCCGACGGCGTGGAGATGGTGATGCCGGGTGACAACGTCAGCCTCGAAGTCGAGCTGATCACCCCGATCGCCATGGAGCCGACCATGCGCTTCGCGATCCGCGAAGGTGGCCGCACCGTGGGTGCCGGTCGTGTCGGTGAAATCCTCGACTGATATTCAAACCGGCTGAGGAACCGGTGTGCAAGCGCCGGCTCCAACAGCCAAGCACTCGGGGCACTCCGCCAAAACGGGGTGCCCTTGAGTCGCCTCAACACGGAAGTAGCTCAATTGGTAGAGTAGCGGTCTCCAAAACCGTTGGTTCAGGGTTCGAGTCCCTGCTTCCGTGCCACTTTCAAATTTCGTCCCAACGTCCGCACATCATGTTTTCCAAGGTTTCCGATTTTCTGGGTGAGGTGAAAGGCGAGCTTCGCAAAGCGAGCTGGCCGTGGGAGTCCGATCCGAAGATCAAAGGACTCAAGAAATACAAGGAACTTGTCGATTCCACGATCGTTGTGCTGGTTGCCATGATCCTGCTCGCAGGATTCGTGCAGTTCTGGGACTTCCTCCACGTGTTGATCGTGGATTTCATCACCAAAATCGCCCGCTGACCGTTGTCAGCCCGCGTTATCAACCCATTTTCCGAGCGTTCCGTCATGTCTGAAACCAAATCATTCCGCGACCAGTGGTATGTCGTTCAAGTTCTCTCCGGTCAGGAAGGCAAGGTGCGTGACCGCATCATGCGCAACGCCGAGTCCGAGGGCATGACCGAATACATCCGCGAGGTGTTGGTGCCGACGGAAATGGTTTCCGAGATCCGCCGCGGCAAGAAGACCGAGACGAAGAAGAAATTCTTCCCCGGCTACATCATCGTGAACATGAACCTCACCAATGAGGATGGCCAGCTCGTCGAGAAGACCTGGTTCTTCATCAAGGAAATGGATGGGGTGATCGGTTTCGCGGGCACCAAGGACCGTCCGGCTCCGATGCGCCAGCGCGAGGTGGATGCGATGCTTTCCCAAATCCAGGAGCGCGAGCAGAACGTGCGCCCCGCGATCAGCTTCGAAGTCGGAGACACGGTCAAGGTCGCGGATGGTCCTTTCCAAAGCCAGAACGGCATTGTCGAAGAAATCGATCCCGAGCGGGGGAAACTCCGCGTTTCCGTCACCATCTTCGGTCGCAGCACGCCGGTGGAACTCGAATACTGGCAGGTGGAACGCGCCTGATTTTTCTGGACCCGCACCGCCGAATCTCTCATCACCCCTCTCCCGCAACGCTAACACGCATTCATCATGGCCAAGGAAGTCGTCAAAATCATCAAGCTCCAAATTCCCGCCGGAGCCGCCAATCCATCCCCGCCCGTCGGTCCCGCCCTCGGTCAGGCAGGCGTCAACATCATGGGATTCTGCAAGGAATTCAACGCCGCCACGCAAAGTCAATCTGGTGACATCCTCCCGGTGGTCATCTCGGTTTACAAGGACAAGTCCTTCTCGTTCGTGACCAAGCGTCCGCCGGCCGGCAACCTTCTCAAGAAGGCCGCCGGTCTCGCCTCCGGATCTAAGGAAGCGAACAAGACCAAAGTCGGTAAAATCACCAAGGCCCAGCTCATGGATGTGGTGAAAATCAAAATGCCGGACCTCAATACCAAGGATCCCGAAGCCGCCGCCCGCATCCTCGCCGGCACCGCGCGCCAGATGGGATTGGAAATTGAAGGCATGTAATGGATTTCGCCCCGGCTCGCACCGGGGCACCGCAGGAGGGAAACGCATCCCGCGCTTTCCGACCGAACTGCAAACCGCATACGAAAATGGCAAAACACCGCAGCAAACGCTACAAAAAGGCCACCGAGCTTGTCCAAACGGGCAAGTCCTATTCCTTGGCCGACGCCGTCAGCACCGTGAAGCAATTCCCGGCGCCGAAGTTCACCCCGACCGTCACACTTTCCTTCCGCCTAGGCGTGGATCCACGGAAGAGCGATCAGATGGTCCGTGGTTCCGTTTCCCTGCCGCACGGCACGGGTAAGAATGTCCGCGTGGCCGTCTTCGCCCAAGGCGCGGCTGCCGAAGCCGCCAAGGCTGCCGGCGCTGAATACGTGGGCTTCGAAGACCTCATCAAGAAGGTGCAGGAAGGTTTCACGGATTTCGATTCCGCGATCGCCACTCCGGACGCCATGACCGAAGTCCGCAAGATCGCCCGTGTTCTCGGTCCCCGCGGCTTGATGCCGAACCCGAAGACCGGCACCGTCACCGACGATACCGCCAAGGCAGTCAAGGAAGTGAAAGCCGGTCGTGTGGACTACAAACTCGACAAGAACGGCAACATCTCCGGCTCCATCGGCAAGGCCGACTTCGCCCCCGACGCACTTCTGGAAAACGCCCGCGCCTTCGTGGACAGCGTGGTCCGCGCGAAGCCCGCGTCCGCCAAGGGCAACTACATCCAAGGCGTGACTCTCGCCGCGACGATGCTTCCTGGCATCCCGCTTGAGGCCGCCACCTACGCCAAAGCCATCGCCTAATCCCAACACCGCACGACCATGAATCCTGATAAGAAAGTCATCCTCAGCGGCCTGTTGGAGCGTGTCAACAAGTCGCCCTACGTGATCGTCATCGATTACACCGGCCTCACCGTGCAGCAGTTCACCGAACTGCGCAACCGCCTCGACGCGGGTGGAGCCAAGTGCACCGTGGCCAAGAACAGCTACATGAAAAAAGTGCTCACTGAAGCCGGTCTGCCGGACATCAGCGAGGGCCTTGTCGGCCAAACCGCTTTCGTCATGGGTGAAGCCGAGGTTTTCGCCGCGGCCAAGGCCATCAAGAATTTCGAAAAGGAATTCAAGAAGCCGGAGATGAAGATCGGTCTGCTCGGCAATGCCGTGCTCGACACCGCCAAGCTCCAAGCCATCGCCGACATCCCGTCGCGTGAAGCCGTTCTTTCCCAGTTGCTCGGCACGATCCTCGAGCCGGCCTCGATGATCGCCCGCGTGATCAAGAACAAGTTCGATCCCGATGGCGACAACAGCCCGAAGGAAGAAGAAACCCCTGCCGCCGAAGCCGCTCCGGCCGAAGCCGCCGCTGAATAAACACTCTGAACTGATGGCGGAGGTTCGCTCCTCCGCCTGAACCCACAATGGTTCCTCGTCGGGGCGGCGGCTGCCGCACTGAAATCTCCGGAAGCTTCCTGGGGCGACGATACCGCAACATAAAACAAAATGGCTAATATCGCACAACTCGCTGAAGAACTCGGCAAGCTCACCGTCCTGGAAGCTGTCGAACTCGTCAAACAACTCGAAGAAACCTGGGGCGTGTCCGCCGCAGCACCGGTCGCCATGGTGGCTGGTCCCGCCGCCGCCGCGGAAGCGGTCGAAGAGAAGACCGAATTCGACGTCGTCCTCACCGACGCCGGCTCGAACAAGATCGGCGTCATCAAGGCCGTCCGCGAAGTCGCTCCCGGACTCGGTCTCGCCGATGCCAAGAAGCTCGTCGAAAGCGCCCCTGCAAAGGTCCTCGAAGGCGTCGCCAAGGATGCTGCCGAAGGCGCCAAGAAGAAGCTC
>DAISZP010000157.1:0-11052 GCA_036824745.1 Luteolibacter sp. | reverse complement strand
CAGTGATGTGGATGCATGTGGGGATCGGGCCGCGCAGGTCGATCTGGGTGTGCAGCTTGATGCCGGCCTTGGTCTGCCGGAAGTCCGCCCATGGGAAGAGGGTGAGCGTCAGGTCGATGGTCGTGGAATCCAGCGCATAGATCGTGTTTTCCAAGTCGATTCCCAAGTCCTCGCCGGCATAGAGCGGCCTCGCCTTGCGCATCAGGCTCTTGGCGAGTTCCTCCCGGATCCGCCAGTCGCGGCTCTCGTTGGCGTCGGCGAGCGTCGACTTGGCAAGCGGTTCGGTGAAGCCGAGATGATAGAGCGTTTCGGGCCTGGCGTTGAGGCAGGTGGTGATGTCGCGCAGGCCCTCCCGCGATGCCATCTGGGCGAAAACCATGCAGATGAACTGCTGACGGAATCCGAAATGACGGTGTCGAGCCCCGGCTTCGTATTTGGAAACCAGCCGCGAGAGCGTCTGCCAGTGAACCAGATCCAGAATTTGCGAGAGAACGTAACGGCCAGCATTCATGTGCTGGAATCGTCTCCAGACGGCCGTCGGAGTTCAAATCCCTCACAGCCATTTTTCCCTCCAAGGCGCTCATCGGCAAAGCGTTCTAAATTCCGAAATTCAATTTAACCGGACACCCGTGACAGGATTTATTTGTTGGAGCACAAGCGGCGGACGCTGATGATGCGCAGGAATTCGCCGCGCTCGGTGCAGATAGCGGTCCAGAGTGTTTGATCGATTTTGCCGAGAGCCAGATAACGTGGTTCTTCGGGAAAGCGGGATGGGAGCAGAACCAGTCCGGGATCGTTCCAAAGTGCCTGGGCATCGGAAAATCCGATGCCGTGTTTCTCTTGGTTTAGGAGGGATTTGTGCGGATCCCATTCGAATTCCACACAAAGCTCATGCACGAAATTTCGTGCGCGGTCAACCCGTCAAATCGGAACTGCCCATGCTGACCCCAGCACCGCAAGCAGCTTGCCGTGGATGCCGCCGAAGCCGCAGTTGGAGAGGACTGCGACCGCTCGTTAACAAACCGGCGGTTTGTTTCCTATGCTTCCGGAATTGCTGAACCCGCAAAAACCAAAGCCCCGTCATATGGTCAATAATACCCAAAACAAGAACATGAAAATAGTCACAGCCCTAGGCAGCCTTATCATGCTTGCGTCATCACCCCTCAGCCAGGGGGCCGTCATTATCAGCTCAACCACCGGCAACGGTGGATTTGTCAATGCCACAGCCAACGTCAATACGACCTCGATTACCGGTTGGACCGCCACCACCAATTTCTGGGTGGACTCCGGCAACACATCGCTGAGCACCACTCCCTTCGGCAGCGACACAACCACCAACAGCCGCTTCATCCAACTCCACAACGATTCCGGATGCGTTTTGACATCCACCAGCCTTTTCACCGTGGGCACAGGTGACACGATCAACTTGTCTTTCGATCTGAAATCGGGAGGCTCCGGTCCGGAAACGACCTTGACCATCTCGATTGTGGACACGGTCAACGCCACAACACTGTACACGTTCGGGACGGTTTTCAATACCGGCACCACCAGCACCGCTTTCTCACAAAAAGACCTCACAAGCGGCGTCTTGGCCGGCGGAGGTTCCAATCTCGCACTCCGGTTCACCCTCAGTGATCCCGCAGCCACAGGCAGGGACTTTCATTTGGACCGGGTCTATATGGAAGCCGTTCCA
Source organism: Luteolibacter sp. (assembly GCA_036824745.1). Taxonomy (GTDB): domain Bacteria; phylum Verrucomicrobiota; class Verrucomicrobiia; order Verrucomicrobiales; family Akkermansiaceae; genus Luteolibacter. Next base: position 9,359 of record DAISZP010000157.1, on the reverse strand, counting down.
GAGCCATCCGCCTGCCTGCTCGGCGGTCTCGGAATGTTCGGTCTGATGCGCCGTCGGCGCGCCTGACCCGTATTTCCGTTTCTCAAGACCAGGTCCGCTCTTCGGATGCCGGACCGGGAGCATTTCATCGTTCCAACTCATTCCAATCCCATGAAAACCCTCTTCGCAATCGCACTCACCGCAGTCCCCTCCATCGCCGCCACGCTTGATCCCGCAGTTCTTGTCCGTTTCAACGGCAGCGTTTCGGGAACCACCTACACGCTCGGCGTCGGCGAGTTCGACGATACCAGCAGCTTCAAGGCCAACGGCACGCCTACAATCTCCGCCGGCACCGCCTCGCTCGACGGTGGCACGTCCAATGACGGTTTCGATTTCAACCCAACCTCGCTAGGCACGCTGACCACCCAGAACTGGGTGGCCGAGGCCATCATTTCCTTCGATGCGTTCGAGAGCGGCCAGCGCACCATGATCGATGTCCAAGGGGACACGGATCTACGGGTTCACAGTACTCCCACAAACCTGCAGGCAGGCTATTGGGATGGCAGCACCTTCGGCTCCGTCACCACCCCCATACCCGCCACGGGCACTTCCGCCCACTATGCCTTGGTCTGGGATGCGGCGGCCTCCAGCCTCACAGCCTATGTCAACGGCGTCTCCATCGGGACGGTGAACAACAATGCCTACGCGGTGCCGGACGCCTCCAATGTGAGTTTCGGCTATCTCGGCCGTTCCGGTTTCGACAATCGCTCGATCGATGGATTGATCGATTCCGTCAGCTTCGCCACTTTCACGGGAACCGCATTCGACCCTGCCACCGACTTCCAGCTCTTCACTCCGCCACCACCCGTCGTCTATCATTATTGGGATACCGATGTAGCCACTCCTGGTTCCGGAGGAAGCGCTCCCGGCGGGAATTGGGGTGATGCGAATTGGTCGCCAAGCTCGCTTGGAGACGCGGCCACGGCGGCATGGACAGCAGATTGGAATGCCGCCTTTTCCGCGGGTGCGGATGCTACCAGCCCGTTCACGGTCGATCTCGGAGCGACGACCCGGGAGGCGGGATCCGTGCTGGTCGAGGAAGGTGACGTCACTCTAGCGAACGGCACGCTGGACATCGCCACCGGCGGCTCCATCACCGCGGCATCCGGAGCGTTTCTTGAAATATCCGCCAATCTCACCGCCGGAGATCTCCAAACCACGGGAAACATCCTCTTGAGCGGCAATCCCACGGTATCCGGCGGCCTAACAGCCATTTCGGGCCAGTTGACCTCCGACGCTCCGCTATCGGTCGGCACCCTGGCGGGAGCTGGCGGCATCGGCATGGGAGCCAACAACTTCACGTTCGGCTCCGCCACCGACAGTTCATACACCGGCCTTCTGGCGGGAAGCGGCACAATGACCAAGCAAGGATCGGGTTCCCAAACGCTCGGCAATGTGAACAACGGCTTTTCCGGGCCGCTGGTCGTTGCTGCGGGCACTTTGGTAACCGGTCCGGGTGCAGGAAGCGGCACGAATAGTTATCTGGGACAAGTCGATGGCTCGCGCACGGTCAGCGTGCAATCCGGTGCCACTCTCCGGCTGACTCAGGCGAATGTCTTCGGCGGCGGCGGCAAAACCGCCGCCACTATTCCGTCTTATCAAATCGACGGCGGCACCCTGCGGACGGTGCGCTTCAACATCATCGGCAACACCACTCTCTCGAACGGAGCGTCGCTCGCCAATGCATCCACGGAAACCGCCCCCTCCTATGGCGGCTTCCAGTTGCTCGGTGATGTCACGGTGAGCGCTGGCCCCGCTGCCTGCCAGATTCTCGACGACGGCAGTACCCGACCGATCCACCTGCCCGGAAGCGGCACCACAACCTTCAATGTGGCGGACATCACCGCCTCGGCGGATGCGGATTTGGTTGTTTCCTCCGACCTGACAAATGGCTCCGGCGACTACCCGGGGGTTGGCGCTCTCACCAAGGCCGGCAGCGGCACGTTGTCTCTAACCGGAACCAACACCTACACCGGAACCACCACCGTTACCGCTGGCACGCTGGCTGTGAACGGCACCGCCCTTGCTGATTCCTCCAGCTTGGTGATTGACGGAGGTGTCATCGTCCCCACCGGCACGGAAACCGTGGACAACCTGTTTTTCGGAGCCACCCAGCAGGCCGCAGGCACTTGGGGAGCCACCGGATCGGGTGCCACCCACATTGATGATGCCCGCTTCTCCGGCACCGCTGGAGTGTTGCTTGTCACCACCGGCCCACTCACCGGCTACGCGCTGTGGGCCTCCACCAACGCGCCAACCGGCACGCCGACCGATGACTACGACGGTGACGGCGTGACCAACGCGCTGGAATGGGTACTGGGAGGATCAGCCACCACCAACGACCTCGGCAAGCTGCCAACCGTTGGCACGGCCGGAGGCAACCTGACTTTCACATTCGTGCGCGACGACGCGGCATGGGCCAATGGTGCCACGGTTGACATCCAGGTGGGGACCGATCTCGCAAATTGGCCGGACAGCTACAACGTGCCGGAAACCCCGGGGGTTTACGGCCCCGTAACCGTCACGGACAATGGCGGCACCGACACGGTCACACTGACCGTGACACAGACTCCGGATGCAAAGAAATTCGCCCGCCTCAAGGCAGTCGTGACACCCTGATCATTAGCAAAATCCGCGCGAACCACGGTCATCCGGGTCTCCCTGCCTGGCCGTGGTTTCCATGCACCCGTATCATTCCATGCACAACCGCATCCTCATTCCGACCCTGCTCGCCATCCTCCCTCTGTACGCGGATGTGCTCATCGGCCCGGGCGTCGGCAACGGCGGCTTCGTCAGCAGCAGTGCGAATTCCAATGGCTCGCCAGACGGATGGACCGCCGCCAACGGCGTTTGGATCGACTCTGGAAACTCCAGCCTCAACTCGTTGCCATTCGGCGCTGATCTCGCGGCAGACTCGCGTTTCATCCAGATCCACAACAATGGCGGGGAAACACTGACCTCGAATGCGGATTTCACCGTCCAGCCGGGGGATGTCATCCAACTTTCCCTGGACTACAAAACCGGCGGTTCCGGCACGAACACCACGCTCACCGTCAGCTTGTGGGACTCCTCGTCCAACGCCGTTTACGCCACGCTGGGAACACTCAACACCGCTACCACGCAGTCCTCGTTTCTCAAATCCGATTTCACCCATACCGCCGCCACGGGCAATACGCACCTGCGACTGCGGTTCACTCTAACCGCCGGCGGCAAGGACATCCACATCGACCGCGTCCATCTGTCTGGTGGCATCCTCACTCAGCCCGAGCCTCCCGCGCCCATCGAATATGCCACCGTCCAACAACTGCTGGCGGAGGACACCGACGAACGGATCATTGAAAAAGCCGCCAAACTTCTGCCCCAGCCGCGGCAGGTCGCGTGGCAGCAGCTCGAAACCACCTTTTTCATCCACTATGGGCCGAACGCCTTCACCGGCCGCGAATGGGGCACCGGCACCGAGTCCCCCTCCGTCTTCAACCCCACCGCGCTCGATGCCCGGCAATGGGTGGATGAAATCCACAGCGCAGGCGGAAAAATGGTGATGCTCGTTGTCAAACACCACGACGGCTTCTGCCTCTGGCCGTCCAGATACACCAACCATGATGTCGCCTCCTCCCCGTGGCTCGGCGGAAACGGCGACCTCGCGCGTCAGGTGGCCGATGCATGCGCCGCACGCGGCATCGCCTTCGGTGTCTATCTTTCGCCGGCGGATCTCTATCAAATTGAATCATCGCCGGGATTCGGCTCAGGCCTTTATGGAAACGGCAGCGCCGCCCAGGCCTCGGTGATTCCCACGGATCCCGCGGGCTTCAGCACCTCGCCGGGCACCGGACGCACACCACCGGCCGGATTTCCCGCCCTGAATGCCACGGTGGACGACTACAACCGCTATTTCCTCAACCAGCTTTACGAGCTCCTCACCGAATACGGCCCCATCGCCGAGGTCTGGTTTGACGGGGCGACGCCCAAGCAAACCAATCCCCCGCAGCAATACGACCGCCAGGCGTGGTACACACTCATTCGCACCCTCCGCCCGGACGCAGTGATCGCCGTCAAGGGTCCAGACTGCCGCTGGGTGGGCAATGAAAGCGGTACCGCCCGCGAAACCGAGTGGAGCACCCTGCCCATTCCCAATTCCCCGGAAACGCACACTTGGAGCGACATGACCGCCATCGACCTCGGCAGCCGCGCCAAGCTCACCCGCGGCTCCTATCTGACTTGGTATCCGGCGGAAACCGATGTCCCGATTCTTCACGGCTGGTTCTGGGCCGCAGGAAAATCCGTGCGCACTCCCACGGAACTCATCAATATCTATTACACATCGGTCGGGCGGAACTCGAACCTGCTCCTCAACCTGTCGCCGGACAACCGGGGGTTGATTCCGGACAATCAACTCACGCCGCTGCGGTCCATGAGCCAGGTGATCCGCCAGACCTTCGCCACCAACCTCGCAACCGGTTCCACCGCCAGCGCGGACTCGGCGGATGCCTCGCACCCCGCATCCGGATGCGTCGATCAGAACTCCGAAACCTGGTGGGAGCCCGCGAGCGGAAACTCCACACCTTCCCTCGTCATCGACCTGCCGCAGACCCGCCAGTTCGATCACATCGTCCTTCAGGAGGCGATCTCCACCCGCGGCCAGCGCATCGAGTCCCTTGCGGTAGATTCCTGGGACGGCAACACCTGGCTCCAGCAAGCCACCGCCACCACCGTGGGCTACAAACGCATCCTGCGCCTTTCCAATCCGGTATCCAGCAACCGGCTGCGCGTCCGCATCCTCCAATCCAGGCTGGAGCCGTCTCTGGCAGAGGTTTCCCTGCATCTGGGAGTGACCCTGATCGAGCCGCCTGTGATCGGCAGCCGGGACGCGGCGGGAAACGTCACTCTAACAGCGGGATCGGGGCTTGCGATCCGCTACACGCTGGACGGCAAGGAACCGGGCATGGATTCACCGCTCTGCTCCGGCTCCATCGCGCTGCCACTCGGCGGCACCATCCGCGCCATCGCCATTTCCGGAAACTCATCCAGCTTTCCCGTCGCGAAGGAATTTTCCGGGCCGGCACCAATCGGCTGGCAGATTTTATCCACGGATAGCGAGGACGGTCCAGCCCACCCCGCCAGCCATGCGATTGATGATAATCCCGCCACCTTCTGGCACACGTCATCCTCCTCGCCCTCGGCTCATCCGCACCAACTCACGATCGATATGGGGACCGCCCGCTGGATCAGGGGATTCAGCTATCTCCCCCGTCCGGACGGCGGCGAGGGCACGGTGAAAGTCCACCGCTTTGAAACCAGCATGGACGGCGTCTCCTGGACCGAGCGCTCCACCGGCGAGTTCGACAACATCCGCAACAATCCGGTAATTCAGACCATTGCGTTCAACGAGGCGGTCAAGGCCCGCTATTTCCGCTTCACCTCCTTGGAGGAAATCAATGGTGAGAATCACGCCAGTGCCGCGGAAATCACCGTCCTGCCCGGCGGATTCGAAGGCTGGAAGCGGGATCAGGGCGAGCAGTCGATGCTTCCCGGCGACCCTTTCGGAAACGCGGGCCGCACCGCCCTCGAATCCTACATTTTCGGCACGGCGGGCGGGTTGAAGAGTTCATCCACACCGGCATCTGGAGCATTCGTCCTCACGCTTGTAACACGGGATCAGTTGGCAGACATCAACCTCCGTTTTCAATTCAGCACCAATCTTCTGGCATGGGCCGATCTGGATCAGTTCACCCTGCTCTCGCAGCAAACGCTGCCCGGCGGATTCTCAAGCAACGAGTGGACACTGGTGGTGCCGGCGAATCCCCATGGAGGTTTCGCGCGTGCCTCCTTCACCTTGCAATGATGTTTCATTTCACACCCGTTCCATGAATCATGAACACCTCGCCTGCCAACCATGGTCCGGACTTCGGAAAACGGTGGGCGAATCCAACCCTCGGGAGCGAATGCCGTTATGAAACCCAAAGATGAATCCGCCGATCTTGGGGATTTCGTACGGCTGCTGACCGAGCATCAAGCCGCCATCCGCGGCTATATCCGCGCCTTGATCCCGCAGGAAGCCGATATCAATGACGTGCTCCAGAACACGAACATGTTCCTCTGGGAGCGGCGGGCCAAGTTCGAAGTCGGCAGCAATTTCAAAGCCTGGGCATTCGCCATCACACGCTTCCGCGTTATGGAACACATCCACAGGCTCAGGCGGGAAAACCGGATCACCTTCGATGCCGGGCTGATCCAGTTGCTCGATCAGGCATGCCTGGAAACGCCGAATCGCAGGATCGACGCGGAATACAGCGCGTTGGAACACTGCCTTGGCCTGCTCAATCACAAGGACCGCGCCCTGATCGATGCAAGGTACGGTTCCAGAACGCCCTTGGCGGATTACGCCAGATGCGACGGGCGCACGGAAGCCTCCCTGCGTGTCATTCTGAACCGATTGCGCGTCCTGCTCCGCAGGTGCATGAACCAACAACTCGAACTGATAGAGGAATGAAAGCGGACCATAACAACGACCGGACTCTGGATATCCTCATCTTCGAGCTTCTGGACGGTACGATATCCCCGGAAAACCACGGAAAGCTCCAGGACATCCTGATGGAAACCCCCGAAGCCAGAAGCCGTTATCTTGAGCTGGCCTCCACGCACAACCTGCTGGAACTGGTGGCAGTAGCGCCCATGATGGTAAGCATCCCTGATCCCCTGAGCCTCAAGGGCCCCGCCAACCAACCACTTGCCCGCAGGCCATACCTTAAAAAGTTCCGACCACTTGCCCAGGATGGCGAGCACCCGCCGAAATCGCGCCAACGCCTGAACAGGGGGGGTGGACGGTTCATGCGGATGGTCCAAAGGAACCATCGTCCCATGGCCTTGGCGGCATTGGTGCTGGCACCTGTCCTCGGTTTTCTCTGTTGGAAGATGGTGCCCGCCGCCCCCAGCGCGAGAATCACCGCCTCCAGCGATTCCGTTTACAAGTTCCAGCAAGCCTCCGGCGACGCGAGCCGGCCCCGGCATGGAGTGATCCATCCAGGCACTTCGGTGGAACTCACACAGGGTTCCTTGGAGCTGAACTTTTCGTCCGGAGTGCGTGGAGTATTTCAAGCACCAGAAACGATCACGTTCACCCATGAGCGCCAACTCAACCTCAAGCGTGGAGCCGCATGGTTCCATGTTCCCCGGGAAGCGGCTGGGTTCGAAGTGGTCACGCCGAAACTGCAAATCATCGATCTGGGAACGGAATTCGGCGTGGTTTCCCGCGCCGACGGATCGGATGAAATCCATGTGCTCAAGGGAAAGGTCGAGGCCGCCGTCCTAAAGGGAAAATCGATCCGCGAGCTTCTCTCGGCGGGTCAATCAAGGGCGGTTTCACCCGATGGGAATCTGGTGGACATTGAGACGAAACCGTCACTCTTCCAAACCCGATTGCCGGAGGCCCCTCATTTCCTCCATTGGTCCTTTGACGAACCGGATACCGCCCACATCACCGCAAGTGGAAACCATCCAGCCGCCGACAGCCTCCGAACCACGACTGTCACGAATGAAGACCCCGCCGCATTCACCAGCGTGCCCGGTAAATTCGGCAGGGCGCTCGCATCCGCGGGCAAGAAAGGCTACCTGGAAACCAACTGGCCCGGTATTGATGGCTCCTCCCCGCGCACGGTCGCCTATTGGCTGAAAATCGCTCCGGGACAATCCTGTCTGAATCCCATCGTCGGATGGGGTGATAGAAACCAACTCCGCTCGTTTTTCACTTATGTCAAGACGCTCCCCCAAGGCGTGGTGACGGCGGCGTCCTGTGATTCATTCTGGATCGAAGGAACAACCCCGATTGATGACGGAAAATGGCACCATCTCGCCGTCATTTACACAGGACATTCAAACAGCGAAGGAGATCCGGAAATACTCTGCTATGTGGATGGGAAACCTGAGCCGGTGACTCGTCACGAGCAGGTGACGCCGTTCAGAAACTCTCATGGAGAAATCATTTTCGACACCATCACCCGCGGCCAAGGGGCGATCCCCGTCACGTTGTTCACGGACATGTACAGCGACAGACGCCCGGCCCCAATGTCGCCAACCATCGAAATCGACGAACTTCACATCATTCAATCCTCTATCGCCGTAAACCAGATCGGCCAGCTCATGAACCTCAACGCATATCGACCGGAACCCGCATCCGGAAACAATCCATAACCTCACCCCAGCGCCGCGGAGTGAGCCTTACGCGCCAAACCAATAGCGTTGGCCATACTAACCCATTGAAACCGAAATCGGAGCGCCTTCCCGACGCTTGAACGCTTCATATTTCAGTCCGACCCTCCGGCGGTTCGAACGAACCGCGCTTTCACACCTGATTCGCTCTCTCCCGGCAAACGGTGACCTGTTTTGGAAGCAAAGACCGCCTACATCTCACTAAACTTTCCAGCGCCATGCCCGCCTCGGAGTACTATCCGATTCCCCCTCCGCGTTGCCCCCGGCGCATGTGCTGGGAGGGCTGCGGATCGACTTCGGTAAGGAATGCGACGGTTCCGACGATGTCGGCGGCATTCAAACTCAAACCCCGCCCCCCATGTCAAAGAAAGCAAACCGCTTCGAATACTACAGCGACTGGATCAGTCGGCCCGGAGGAGGTGCGGAGAATAAAGGCACTCCGTCAGTTTTGCTGGGAGCTGAGAGCGTGATCTTTGCGGCCGCTTCTTGTGGTCCCTGATGTCAACCGCCGGTCCTGGGTCTGCGGGATCGGCGGCGGGGGCTTTTTTTGAGTCGCCGGGGTCCAGCAGGAGTTCGAGCTGGGCGGCGTCGAGCTTCTCGCTCGACGAGCCGAAGATGCGGCGGCTGAGCGCATCGATGGTCTGGCGCAGGACGGCGATCTCGGCGCGCAGGCGGGCGTTCTCGTCTAGCAGGAGCTGTTTTTCGACCGCGTCCATTCGCTGGAACCAGCATGACATGATCCTCGCCCCGATGCGATTGTTTTGTTAGGACAAGCGCGTATTTTTCATCCATCCTCATACCTGGGCCTGCGGCAGCCGTCGCGCATGTCGATGCCGTCGAGCAGCAAGGCGAGTGCGGTGGCGCTCAGGCGGATCTTGCCGTGGGTCACATCGGAGGGCTTCGTCCACGAGAACGTCCCTCGCTCAAGCCGTTTTGCCAAAATCCATTGCCCGTTTCCGTCGAAGTAGAAGATCTTGAGCAGCGAGCGGCGCTTGTTGGTGAAGGCAAAGTCCGCGCCGCTGCGCGGGTCCTCGCCAAGCACGGCGGAAACCGCGTTGTGGAGACCATCAAAGCTGCGCCGCATGTCACACGGTTCCACCGCGACATACACCTTC
>DAISZP010000156.1:0-11088 GCA_036824745.1 Luteolibacter sp. | reverse complement strand
CACCGGATGGCCGTGAACCTGGATCTCGCGGGACTGGCGGCCAGCCGGGCCGCAACGGAGGAAACGAATCCTTCGCGGGTGGTTCCGAAGCGGGTTCTGATAGAAGACGCCGGATGATTCCGCTTGATGCGCCACGGTCCGGCGGATCATGAAATCCGCCATGAATTCCCTGATCCGCCACTATTACGACACGTTCAATTCCGGCGACCGCGAGGCCTTGCTGGCCTTGCTCAGCGACGACGTGGTCCACGAAATCAACGAAGGCGGCACGGAAACCGGCAAGGAGGCTTTCCGCGCGTTCCTGCAACGCATGGACCATTGTTATCGCGAGCAGGTCGAGGATCTCGTCGTGTTCTCAAGTGACACACCGGACCGCGCGGCCGCCGAGTTCTTCATCCGTGGCGAATACCTGAATACGGACGAGGGACTGCCCGAAGCGAAGGGCCAGACCTACCACCTGCGCGTGGGGGCGTTTTTCGAAATCCGCGACGGGAAAATCTCGCGTGTTTCAAACTACTACAACCTTAGCCACTGGATGCGGATGGTGATCGGTTAGATCACTCCATCAGCGCTCCTCCCGGAGGCATCACCGGGTCACAGTTTTTCAAGATACTTCACGCTGCGGCCGACGCTGGCGATGGGGTCCGGCGACTGGTCCTGCTCGACGTGGCAGTGCTCGACTCCGGCCGCTTTGGCGGCGGCGAGAATGGGTTCCATCGGAATGACGCCTTCGCCGAGGGCTTGGAAGGCGTCGTTGGGAATCGGCGAGCCGAAGTTCGGGGTTTTCACATCCGCCTTGAGGTCCTTGAGGTGGAGTTGGGAAACACGGCCCTTCAATTTCGTGATGAGGGCGGCGGGATCCGCGCCGGCGACTTTCACCCAGAACACATCGATCTCGAACTTCATTTCCGACGAGAACTCCTCGATGAAAATGTCGTAACCGCTTTTGCCGCCCTCCTTGGGGCCGAACTCGAAGTTGTGGTTGTGGTAGGCGAGTTGGATGCCGGCCTTTTTCGCGAGAGCGGCGGCCTTGTTGGCGTTTTCGGCGACTTTCTTGTAGTCATCGAGCGTCTTGCGGTTGCCGTCCTGGAGGTAGGGAATGACGAGGTGGCTGAGACCGGCTTCGTGGGCCTTTTCGAGGATTTTGGAAAAATCCGACATAGCGGCATCCTTCGGATTGACCACCGAATCCCACTGGAAATGGGTGGATCGCACGGCGAGTCCGGCATCCTTGGCAGCTTTGATCATTTCATCCGCGCCTGGAAAGCCGTAGGGCTCCACTTGCTTGTAACCGGCGGCGGCCACTTGTTTCAGCGTCCCGGCGGTGTCCTTGGAGATCGAGTCGCGCAGGGTGTAAAGCTGGATGCCTATGTTTTTCCGGTAGGTGTCATCCGCCGCAAGCGCCGCCATCAGCGGGCTGGATTGGGAGAGAACGAGGGTGGTGGCGGCGGTGGTCCGGATGAAGTTCCTGCGATTCATGGGATCCATCTAGGACAATCCGCCCGGGTTGCCAAGCTCTGGAAACGCACGAATCCCCTAGGTTAGATTGACGGCCACGATCCGGTGGGCTAGTCCTTCCGCGCCATGTTTCAACGGTGTCTCAAAACCCTCGCCGCGCTGGCATTCAGCGCGGGATTCTGCCAAGCGCAAATCTCCGCCACGCTCAAGCTCGAGAAAAGTGAGCACCTGTCCGGAGAGCCCGTCATCGCGGTGGTGACGGTGACGAACTACTCCGGCCGCGACCTCGTTTTCCAAAGCGACGGCCGCATGGATTGGCTGAGTTTCATCGTGAAAAGCTCCTCGGGCACTCCGGTGAATCCCAAAGGCAAGGGCGGCTTCGGCCCGATGAAGATCAAGGCAGGCCAGACGCTCGCGCGCGAGGTGGATCTCTCGAAATTCTTCATGCTCAGCCAGACGGGGAATTTCAATGCGGTCGCCGTGATCAGCACGCCCAAAGATCCCAACGGCAACAGCACGTCCACCAACAAGGTCTTCTTCAGCCAAAGTTCCGGTCGCCCCTACTGGAGCCAGAAGGTCGGCGTTTCCACCGGCGGAAACCGCACCCGGGAATACCGCCTCATCTTCTTCTCCGGAGACTCGAAAACCCGAATCTACACCCAGATCTGCGATGGCACCTCCGGCCAGCTCATCACCACCTTCCCCTTGGGCGACGTGCTGATGATCCGCCAGCCGCTCGTCGCCGTGGACCGCCAACAGCGGATGCACGTCCTCTTCCTCGCCACGCCCACCATGTGGGTCCACTACTCGATCAATACCGACGGCAAGGTGGTGGAACGCCAGATCCATCAACGCGCGGCCATGGGCGACCCCCAACTGCTCACGTTCGGCGACGGCACGGTGAAGGTGGGCAACAGCATCCCCTACGACGCGAAGGCGGCTGCGGAGGCCAATTCCAAGACCCGCAAGGCCTCGGATCGCCCGGCCATCACCTATTGAAACCCGGCGGATGCCGAAAAAAATGCCGCCGCAGGTCGATTGATCTTTACAATTTTTAAAAATTATTAACATTTCCTGACAGTTTTCCATCCCTTACAAGTTCATGAAAGCCATCAGCCGACTGATTTCCCTGGGTGCCGCGATCGCGATGATCAGCGCCGCCCAAGCCGCGAATTTCCGGACGGTCGTGATCGACCCCGGCCACGGCGGCCAAGACAATGGCGGCCAATGGGGCAAGGTTTACGAAAAGCACCTCGCCCTCGACACCGCCGTCCGGCTTGAGAACAACCTCAAGCGAATGGGCTACCAGACCGTTCTCACCCGCCGCAGCGATTACTTCATCACTCTGCCCCAGCGGGTCGAAATCGGAAACCGCTACCGGGACGCCATCTTCGTCTCCCTCCACTACAACTACACGTGGAAGGAAAACGTGAGCGGCCTGGAAACCTTTTACTATAATGCCGAAGGCCAGCGTCTCGCCCAACTCGTGCAAAGCAGCCTCGTTCGCGAAACCCGCACCGTGGACCGCAACGCCAAATTCGCCCGCTTCTACGTGATCCGGAATTCCAAACTCCCCGCCATCCTCGTGGAAGGCGGATTCGTTTCGAACGAAACCGAGCGCAACCGGATGAAATCCGCGTATTTCCGCGAAGCGATCGCCCGGGGCATCGCCAACGGCATCCAGCGCTATCGCCGGAGCTGGTGATTTTCCGGCTATCGCCGCCGCTTTCCATCCGATAGAGTGACGCCATGGGCGCGGTCACCATTCAGGCCATGCTTGCCGCGGAGGCGCGCGCCATCGCCGCCGGGTGGACCGAGGAAACCTTGTTGGAACTCGCCGGGCAAAATCTCGGCCGCGCCATCGGTCGGTATTTCCCCAAGCCTGGCATGGCGGTGGGCTACTTGGGGAAAGGCCACAACGCGGGTGACGCCCTTGTCGCACTGAGAATCCTCAGGGACGAATTCGGCTGGGAAACCGCGGTCCGCTGCGGGTTTCCCCTGATCGAGTGCGCCCCCCTGACCAGTCGGAAATGGCGAGAGCTTGGCGCGCCGAAACCGCTGGACGACACCCCGAAGTCGCTGGACGGGCGGCAACCGCTGATCTTATTGGATGGATTGCTGGGCAGCGGAGCAAAAGGCGCGCTGAGGGAGCCACTGGTCTCTCTCGTCCATGAAATGAACTCGCTCAGGCAACACGCCGGAGCCTTCATCGCGGCCATCGATCTGCCATCCGGCACCAATGCAGATACCGGAGAGCATTCCGAGCCCTCGATCACCGCCGATGCCACCTTCATGATCGCCAACGCCAAACGCGGCCTGCTCAGCGGTCACGCGGCGGACGCCTGCGGTTCGCTCGTTCTCGTCCCTGTCGAGCCGCTCACTTCCGAAGAGGCGGCGGACTTGGAAATGATCACTCCGCAAACCATGGACTTCGGGAAAACGCCGCGCCCCTACGATTTCCACAAAGGCCGGGCGGGGAAAGTCGGGATTATTGCCGGATCGATGTCCTACAACGGAGCCGCGGTCCTGACCGCCACCGGCGCGCTCCGGGCCGGCGCGGGTTTGATCACCTTGATGGTGCCTGAAAACGTCGCGGAGATCATCTCGGGCAAGTGCCCGCCGGAAATCATCGTGCGCGGCGTGGATTCGTTCGGCGAGGTCCATTCAGACTCTTTCGATTCGCTCGTTGTCGGCTGCGGAATCGGTGATCTGCCAGAAGCCGAAGCCCTCGCCCTGCTCGAATTGATCCGGAATTGCCAGATCCCCGCCGTGATCGACGCCGATGCCTTGAACATCGCGGCAATACATCAAGAGCTGGAAATTTTCCGCGCCCGGCACGTGCTGACACCCCACCCCGGCGAGTTCAAGCGGCTCGCGCCGGATCTCACGGACCGATCACGGGAGAACGCGGCAAGGGAGTTCGCCCGGAGGTCCCCCGCCACCCTGTTGCTCAAAGGAGCCCGCACTATCATCGCCAATCGAGATCTCCCCTTGTGGATCAACAGCACCGGAAACCCGGGCATGGCCACCGGCGGCCAAGGCGACCTGCTTTCCGGAGTGATCGGTGCCTTGCTCGCCATCGGCAATCCACCCCGCGAATCAGCCGCCCTCGGTGCCTGGCTCTGCGGCCGAGCGGCGGAAATAGCCCTCGCTAAAGGGGAACAATCGCCGGAATCCCTCACCCCCACGGATGTAGCCATCTGCCTCGGCCGGGCTTTCCTCGATTGGAGGCAAGCCACCCGCTGACGTTTCCCCACAAAAAACCAGCGGTCCCGTTTCCGGAACCGCTGGTCATGTGAGTGATGTTTTTGCGCAGGGGGGGAGAGATCAGTTCACAGCCACCGCCGAGGAACCGGTCTCGCCGGTGCGGATGCGGATGGCTTGTTCCACGGTGGAAATGAAAACCTTGCCGTCACCAATCTTGCCCGTGTTGGCGCTCTTGACGATCACGCCGGCGACGTTTTCGGCCTGGCCGTCATCAACAACGATCTCGATCTTCACTTTGGGAAGGAAATCCACGGTATATTCCGAGCCACGGTAGATTTCCGTGTGCCCTTTCTGTCTGCCGAATCCCTTGACTTCAGTCACGGTCATTCCTTGCACACCCACCTCGGCGAGGGCCTCCTTGACTTCTTCAAGCTTGAACGGTTTGATGATCGCTTCAATTTTTTTCATGGTTCAGTGATTGGTGGTGATGGGTGATTCATACCTAGCATCGGTCGTGCCAACTTTTCGCAGGGCCGAAATTATTTTCCACGGCGAGGCTAGTCGTGAACGGCTGTTCTGACGAGAGGAAAAAGGCCGCCACTCCGCGAAATCCCGATTTCCTCCTCCGGCATGGAGTTTCAGTTCTTCTGCTTGAGCAGATCCCGGATCTCGGAGAGCAATTTCTCCTCCGCGCTCGGCTCCGGCGGCCCGGCGGGAGCCGCGGGTTTCTCGGCGAGGGACTTGGCCTTGTTGATCGCCTTGACCACCAAGAACATCACGAAGGCTACGATGAAAAAGTTGATCGCCACGGTGATGAAGTCGCCGTAAGCGACCACGGCACCCTGTTTCTTGGCTTCGACCAGGCTTGTCGCCGTGACCTTGTCCGAAAGGGCGAGAAACTTGTTGGTGAAGTCCATCCCTCCGGACAAGAGGCCCACAAATGGCATGATCAGCCCTTCGATGAACGAGGTGGACAGCTTGGTGAACGCGGCGCCCATGACAAAAGCGACCGCCATATCGATCAGATTGCCCTTGAGGGCGAACTCTTTGAATTCCTTGAACATACTGGTTAGGGGGTTGGGATAGGGTTCCAGTTCAATCCCCGCCGCTCCGCGACGACAAGCTTTTTCCGTTAGCAAGCGGCAAAGCCGCCGCCGGGCAAACCGTCTTCGATCACCGGGCCACTGCCGGATTTTGCATCTTGGTTTGACAAAACCCAGCCTCCTTGGCATTCAACCGTTC
Organism: Luteolibacter sp.; assembly: GCA_036824745.1. Classification (GTDB taxonomy): domain Bacteria; phylum Verrucomicrobiota; class Verrucomicrobiia; order Verrucomicrobiales; family Akkermansiaceae; genus Luteolibacter. The sequence continues at coordinate 5,181 of DAISZP010000156.1, read as the reverse complement.
ATCAAAAACCTCGGTTTTGAAACCACATTCGGGGCACGCGCCAAGATTGCGGATTTCATCCAAACATGAACATTTTTAACCAAGACTCCCAACCCATCCATCATGTCCAAGCCCGGTCTCTTCACTTCGCAGGACGGCAGAAGCCTCCTGGTCCCCTTTGTTCTCGTGAGCTCCCTGTTTTTCCTCTGGGGCTTCTGCAACGGCATGATCGATGTGATGGACAAGCATTTCCAAAAGGAACTGCACCTCACGCTCGCCCAATCCGCCTGGGTGCAGTTCGCCCACTACCTCGGCTATTTCCTGATGGCGCTGCCCGCCGGTTGGCTGGCCAGCAAGCTCGGGTATAAAGGCGGCATCATCGGCGGCCTGCTCATGGTCGCGGTCGGTGGATTCTGGTTCATTCCCGCCACGAAGATCGCCACGTTTCCCGCCTTCCTGTTCGGAGTCTGCCTGATCGCCTCCGGCCTGACCTTCCTGGAAACCGTCGCCAACCCGTATTCGACGGTACTCGGGCCGAAACAGTATGCCGCCACCCGCATCAATCTCTCCCAAACCTGCAACGGCATCGGCTGGGTCTTCGGCCCGTGGATCGGCTCCATGTTTTTCTATGGCAAGGACGCATCGGGACAAAGCACCGGTTCCGAAACCCTGTGGATTCCTTACGCCGGCGTGGGCGTGATCGTGCTGGTGCTCGCGGTCACCTTCTTCTTCTCCAAGCTGCCGGACATCAAATCCGAGGATGAGTTCCATCTCGATGACAAGGACTCTCCCGGCAGCGCTCCGCAACCTGTTTCCAACCGCGGAACGGCGATGTTCCTGCTCTGGCTGAACGTCATCGTGCTCTCCTTCGCCGTCGCCATGATCATTTCCGCCGTAGTGGCGATTCCATTGGTGAGCCAGAAAATCGCGGGAACCCTTGGCAAAACCCTCGCTGAGAAAGAAACCTACGAAAACCAGGCGCTTCTAATCGCCACCCTGATCTTCGGCGGCATCGGAACCGCGGTGTTCCTCGCCAAACAATCCCGGATCACCAACCACAGCATCTGGAGCCATCCGCATTTCTCCGGTGCCACTCTCGCCCAGTTCTTCTACGTGGCGGCGCAGTGCGGCATCTTCGCCTACTTCATCAACTACATGACGAAGGAGATCCCGGCCTTCGATGCGTCCTGGCTCACGGGATCGTTCAAGGAATGGTTCGAAACCCACGCGAACGGCACCGTCGGCCTGAGCGATGCCGGAGCCTCCAAGCTGGCCTCCTACGCGTTCGTCTGTTTCCTCACCGGTCGTTTCATCGGAGCCATGCTGTTGAAGAAATTCCCGGCCCACAAGGTGCTTGCGGTCTTCGCCATCCTCGCCGCCGTCACTTGCGGTGTTGTCTTCCTGAAAATCGGCTGGGTTTCCGGCATCGCGGTTTTCCTCAGCTATCTCTTCATGTCGATCATGTTCCCGACGATCTTCTCGCTCGGCATCCACGGCCTCGGGGGACGTGCGAAGAAGGCCTCCTCGTTCATCGTCATGGCCATCATGGGCGGCGCGATCATGCCCAAGTTCATGGGTCACATGGGTGACCTCTACGGCATGTCCCACGCATTCTTCGTGCCCGGCCTCTGCTTCCTGCTCGTCATGTCCTACGGCCTCTTCTGGAGCAAACTCAGCGGACATGAGGGCGTGGTCGGCGTGGATGGCACCAAGGGACATTGAGCTCAGACCATGGGCCCGGATCTCAAGTCGAAACGCTGGATCATCGCCAAAGGCCTGCTCTTCGCCGTGATCGTCCCCCTCTCGGGCGTCCCGCTCGTGCTGGTTGGCGATCAGCCGCTTTGGATTCGCGCGCTGTTGCTGGTGGTCTGCATCTGGGCGAGCTGCCGCTTCTATTACTTCCTGTTCCATGTTCTTCACGCCTACGTCGATCCCACGTTGCCGAGCGCGGGCGTGATGGATCTGTTAGCAACGCTGCTCCGCCGGAGAAAATGAACCATCCCATCACGGTGAGGCGGCGTTTCTTCCTTCCCTAGCCCGGTCGATCCATCAATCGTCCCCGCATGACTCCCGCCGCCGCCGGTTTCTCAATGCCCCCCGAATGGTCGCCGCAGGAAGCGGTGTGGCTTTCCTGGCCTGTCGATGATCCGCGCCATTGGGGCGGTGCGAAACGTGACCTGATCTGGGCGAAGTTCGCCGAAATCGCCGCCGCCATTTCGCGACACGAACCGGTCCGCATCAACGCGCCGGGTAGTGACCACCCCGCCATCGCCGCGGCCTGCAACCGGGCCAAGGCCGTGCCCGAGCGCGTGCAGCTCTTCGATCACCCGCACAACGACGTCTGGTGCCGCGACCACGGACCGATCTTCGTGAAACACCGCGAGACCGGAGAAACCGCCGTCACCAACTGGGGCTTCAACGCCTGGGGCGGCAAGTTCCCGCCCTGGGATCTGGACGACGCCATTCCCGGAAAAATCGCCGCCGCGCTCGGCAAGCGCGTGTTCGACGGCGGCATGATCCTCGAAGGCGGCGGCATCGAGATCAACGGCGCGGGCCAGCTCCTCACCACCGAGGCCGTCCTGCTCAATCCCAACCGCAACCCTCATCTATCAAGAGAGGAGATCGAACAAAAACTCCGCGACGGACTCGGCGTTTCCGAAATCCTCTGGCTCAAACAAGGCATCGAGGGCGACGACACGGACGGACACATCGACGACCTCGCCCGTTTCACCAACGAGACCACCCTGCTCGCCTGCGTCGAGAAGGATCCCGCCTCTCCCAACCGGCAAGTCCTCGCGGACAACCTCTCGAACCTGCGTTCCTTCCTAGCCCCTAACAACCGGCCCTTCGATGTGGTTGAAATCCCCCTGCCCGAGGCCTGCGAGGTGCCCGGCTGGCGGCTGCCCGTGCTGCCCGCCTCCTACGTGAACTTCCTCATCGTCAACGGAGGCGTGCTCGTCCCCACCTTCCGGCAGGCGAAAAACGACGACCGCGCGCTCGGCATGATCCGCGAGATGTTCCCGGACCGGGAGATCACCGGCATCGACTGCCTCGACCTCGTCGAGGAAGGCGGCACCCTGCACTGCATCTCACAGCAGCAGCCTGCTTGAGCGAACTTTCGCTTTTATCCATTTGTCAAACCGGCGCGGATACTGATAGACGGGACTCATGCGCTTAGGATGTTTGCTTCCATTGGTGTCCCTCGCCATGATCATCGGCGGTGGCCAGTCGGTTTACACGGCGGTGAGAAACCGCGAGCCCGCCAACGTGACGATCGATTCCATTGTCGGCAAGAAACCGGATGCCAAGTGGCTGAAGATCTCCGATGCCGTGCTGGACACCGCGAACTCCAGTTATGTGAGCGGAATCACCGGCGGCGACGCCAAGAGCATTTACGTGCCGCTGGTTCCCAAGGACACGGATTCCACCGAGACCACCATCCATGTGCTGGTGGAGACCAAGGATCCGGAACTGCTGGGTTTCACCAACGAAATGAAGGACCTCGACAAACAGAACGTGTCCGAGGAAAAGGCCACGGAATTCATCATGCAGAATCTCTCCAAACTGAGAGTCCAACGGCCCGTTCAAGGTCTGGTGAAATTCGGCATCGACTCGGGCGGGAAGAAGGAACGGAAAATCCGCAAGCTCTATAACAATCTAGCCCCGGACGCCATCATTCTCGCGGAAGGAGAAAAGCCTTCCATGGCCGTGGGTGCGATCATGTCGCTGCTCGGCCTCGGACTGGGAGCGATCCTCTTATTGAGCGGCGGCAAGAAAGCAGGTCCGCCGCCTCTTCCCTCATGATTGCCGTTTCAACAGCGGCATCATCATCCCCGCGAGCAGAGGCAGTAAAATGGCACCGGCCGCGGTTCCCGTCGCAAGATTCCCGGTGACCTTGGGCGAGCACGGGATTTGCGAAATCACCGGCTTTTCCACCAACGTCACCTCCGGCGGAATCATCGCCGCGAGTTCGAGGCGCTTCTTCATCATCTCGTCGAGCAGTTTCTGGTCCGCGTCGAGTTTGCTTTTGACGTCGGAGATATCGCGTCCGTCCTTGCCCAGACCGCCGACGTAGCCGCCGAGCGTTTCCTTGCCCTGTTCCACCGCGGACTGGAGATCGAGCACCTCCTTGCTCAGCGCGCCAATCGCTTGTTCCTTGGCGCGAAGCGAGGACGCGGCCCGGGATTTCTGATAGATGGCCGCCACCTCCTCCGCCATGTCGCGCGCGCACTCGCGGTCGGTGTGCTCGGCCCGGATGACCAGACGGCTTTCGTTATCGATGCGGGAAACCGAAAGGCACTTCCCAAGGGCATCCAGCGCTTCCTGCTTCGGAAGATTCCAGCGTTTGGCGAGATCCCGGGACTCCATCACCTGCTCCAGCAGATCACCGCTTTCCACCAGCGCCGCCTCCGCCGCCATGTCCACCGGTAAGGAGTCGGGATTGGCCGGGATTTGGAGCACGGCGACGCTTTCGTATTTCTTCGGCATCAGATAGGTGATCACCGCGGCGGCGAGCAAACCTAGCAAGGCGCCCGCCGGGATCGCGGCGAGCAGGAGCCAACGGAATCGCTTGAACATGCGCCGAAGCTGGCGGTTTCACCCGGAGATTCAAACCGATTCGGCTATCAATGGAAATCATGCGAACGCGCGCCGTGTTCGGCCTCCGCATCGGGCAGTGGCTCGATCTCATGGACATACACCGTGGGCTGGTCGCCCTCCGAGCGCTGGACGATGCCGCGGGCGAGCAGGAACGGCTCGCTGGTGATGACGAGGCGCAGGCGCTGGAAGGTCTCGCGCTTGACGAAGAGATTGGCGATACCCGTCTCGTCCTCCAGCGAGATGAAACAATGGCCCTTTGCCGTGCCGGGGCGCTGGCGGCAGATGACCATGCCACCCATGGTCACCGGAATGCCGTGCGGCAGCGCGTGCAGGTCCCGCGGGCGGAGGATGTGTTTTTCTCCGCGGCGCTCGCGCCAGAGTTTCATCGGATGCGGGCCGGTGCTGGCTCCCTGCGTGAGGAAATCGGCGCTCATCCGCTCGGCCATCGTCATCGGCGGCAGCACTTCGTTTCCAACAGACGGAGCATCTAACAAATCATCGTGAAGCGGCAGCTCCACCCGCCACAGCGCGTGGCGGCGGTGGCCCACCTCCTCCAGTTCGTTGAGCGCGCCGGCCTGGGCGAGCAGGCGTTTCTCCTTCACG
>DAISZP010000155.1:0-11097 GCA_036824745.1 Luteolibacter sp. | reverse complement strand
CGCGTTCACCGCGGCATGGAATGGAGGAAGGAAACCGAGACTCACGCCATCCGGCAGCGGGATGCGGAGCTCGGGACGGCGCATCAGGCCGACGAGGATGAGCACCAGCGCGGTGACGATCCAAGCGGCGACGCCGAGTTTCTTCGAGAACTCCTCGCGCGGCGCGCGGGACAACCATTGGGCGCGTTCGTTTTCCATCACTTCGAGGGTTTGCCGAGTTCGGACTGGATGCGATCCATCAGCTCGGTCTTGAGCCGCTGATAGAGATCCGGATCGCGCTTGCGGGCCTCTTCCGAGCGAGCGTCGGCGAGCGGCCACTTGCCGACGACGCGGAAGTCGCGATCGACTAACAGAAACCCGAGGTCATGGGCGAAGCGGCCGTTCGACTCGATGTCCACCGGATCGGTGCGCTCGCGGATGCCGAAGAACTTGAGCTCATGCTCCAGATAGTGGTGCGTGGTCTTCATGTCGCCCGCGTTGAGGAACCACCAGTTCTTCGAATCCGCGCTGAGAGCCTTGGCGTATTCGGAGAGACGCTCCTGGTGGTCGTTTTCAGGATCCACGGAAATGCAGACGACCTGGAAATCGGGATGATCCTTGAACTTGTCGTAGATCTCACGGAGTTCGGCTCCGTTGCGCTCGATGCACTTCGGGCAGACGGCGAAAAACTCGGCGCAGAGCCAGACTTTTCCCCGGAGGTCGGAGAGTTTCACGGACTTGCCTTCCTGATTGGTGGCGGCGAGGTCGTTCTGGATGTCGAACCACTGCGGGGCCTTGGCCTTGCCGGCGTTGACGATCTTCTCGATGTCCGGCTTGGGAAGTTGCGAGCGCAGGTAGAATGCGACGCCGAGGATGGCGGCGCAAATGACGGCGACGCCGGTGTAGAAGAGTGCGATGGTGGTCTTGCGGCTCATTTCACGTAGGTTTCGGCGAGCAGGAGATCGATGGTCGAGTGGAGGAGGTTCTCCATTTCCGCCACGTTGTTGTTAGGAGTGCCGGTCTTGACGCCGCGCCCGTCCCATTCGGCGGCCTGATCAAAGTCGAAGTTGGCGACGTAAGGCATTCCGCCGCGTTTCTGCGGAACCACGCCGCGGCGGATGTGGCCGTTGCGGTCGATGAGGATGACGGAGGTGTCGAAGGACCACTTGCCGTTTTCCTCGATCGGATAGACGCTGGTTTTCAGCTCGTTCTTGATGAACTTGTCGAGCGTGGGTTTGTCATTCGTGCCGAGCCACCACTGCGGGAGCTTGATGGAAAGCGAATCGGCGGCCTTCGCAAGAGTGGCGGAGCTCGCCTCGGGTGCGATGGGATCGATGACGAGGGTGACGAGGTTGAAATCCTCGCGCGCGGAGAATTTCGCGGAAAGCCGGTGCATCACCTCGAAGCTCCGTCGCGCGGTTTCGGGATTCTTGAGACTGATGATGTGGATGGCGACGACATGGCCGCGGAGATCGAAGATATTGGCCTGTTTGCCGTCCTGGCGGACCATTCGCAGGTCTCGTTCCTTGGTGATTCGATAGACGACCGCCGGGCGTGTGTCCTTGAACTTTTCCCTGGCCCATTTGTTGTAGGCGGCGGTCACCAAGGTTCCGCCGAGCACCATGATGGCGACGAGAACCCAGGCCGTGCGGCGGAGTTTTTTCTCATCGCGCACAGCGGGTTCGAAATCAGCGGGAAGGGACATGGGCGCGGCAACTTAGCGAAGTGCCTCCGCTTGGCAAGACGTGGACCCGGAAAATTCCGATTCCATCCTCAATGCGGGGCGCTCGGGCTCGGGGATGTGCTTGGAAACCGCGCGGACCGAGGCCTCGTCGATGATCCAGCGGCGGTGGGTTTCCGGCAATGCTGCGGCGAGGCTGAGTTTCCCATCGCGTTCGAGCCGACGCAGCATCACGCGGAGAATGGCGAATGCGGTATCGCCGAGTTCGCCGTCGTCGCGGTTGCGGTGGACGCGCCGGACGAGGTCGGTCTGGGCAACGCGCTCCAGCAGCCCGCGGCGGGAGAGGTCGATGAGATGGGCGATCTCCACGCCGTATCCGGTGGGGAAAGCGAGGGTTTCCAGCAGGGAACGGCGCGCGGCGTATTCGCCGGAGAGCGGTTGGAGAATTTCGACGAGCTCCGGATAGAACAACGAGATCAAGGGACGGACGAGGATCTCGGAAACGCGGCCGCCGCCGTTCGAGTGGAACGAATCACCGTCCGTCAGTGGCCTCTCGTAGTAGGCTTTCACGTAGTCGATGGACGGATCAGAAAGAATAGGCCCGACGAGCCCGGTGACAAATCCGGGGTGAAAGTTCGCGATGTCCGCATCGAGGTAGCAGATGATGTCACCGCTGCTGGCGAACAGGGATTTCCAAAGGTTCTCGCCCTTGCCGGTATGGGTTCCGGTTTCCGGAGCGATCTCGCCGGATAGGAAAACCCGTGCTCCGTTCCGCGCGGCGATGGCCCGGGTTTCATCCGTGGAATCGGAATCGATCACGAGGATTTCATCCACCAGCGGCACGGCCTCCATCAACTCCCCGCGGATGATGGAAACGATGCTTCCGATGGTCTCTGCCTCGTTGAGCGTGGGGATGCAGACGGAAACCCGCGCGTCACCCTTCGAGGCCACCAGCCCCGCAAGGTCGGCGAACTGGCGGTGGTGGAAGCGCTGCATGGGTGAATCGAAAAATGCGGAGCCTGGGATTGCGAGCGGAATCCATTCCTCCGATGCGGGCATTGATCTCGCATGTTCCGGTCAGCGTACTGATTTGTCGCCAACCTTGAATTTAATCACGCTGCAAAACGTCCCTTCAAACAATTCAAATCCATCATGAAAATCCCATCGATTTGCCACCTCGCCGTCGCCGCCGTCGCCGCATTGAGCCCCATGACCTCGCTCGCGGATACTCCGGAACAACGATACAAAGCCTTTCTCGCGGCCACCCCGCTGTCGAAGGAACTCACCGAGAAGGTTCGGATTTCGACGAAACTGAGTTCCGACTCAAAAGGCGATTTTGGCTTCGCATTCAAGATTCACAATGGCCTGACCGACCAAATGGTGGTTGGCATTGTGTTTTCAGTGAGGAGCAAGGACCCCTCGACCGGCAAGGAGCAGGTTTTGGACTATCAAGTCGATTGCAACGACACTCTGCCTCTGCACACGTATGGCGACAGCATCAGTCTGTTGCAGCCTTTCGAAGGACGCTTCCAAGGCTCCGTAGTGACGATCAAGGAGATCCGCACCAAGAAACTTGTCCCGTGAGAATCGGTCACTCCAGCCCGCGCTCGTTCACGTCATCCTCGTCCCAGCCGAGGTAGTGGCCGAGTTCATGGAGGAAGGTTGTGCCGATTTCATCGCGGAAGTCCTGTTCGTCCTCCTCCACCCATTCCCAGATGTTGCTGACGAAAAGCCGGATGCGGGAAGGCTCCAGCGGGTCTGGTTCCTCGGCGACGGAGGCTCCTTCGAAGAGGCCGAGTTCGTCGCCTTCCAGCTCGTCATCGAAGCTGCCGCGGCCGGGTTTTTCCTCCATGGAGACCGGAATTGCTTCCGCAGCTTGCCGCACATCCTCGGGCAGCACCTTGATGAGCGCCTTGAGTTCCTCGTCCGCCCAGCGGCACAGCGTGTCGAAATCCATGCCCCGGACTAGCTCCGGATGAACGAAGACACAACGGGAAAACCCGGATTTCCAAGGAATGCGGAATTGGGGGGAAATTTCCGGTTTCCAATCCGGATTTCCCGGTCTTGAATCCCGGCCCGCCCATGAGCCACCCCACCTTCCGCATTGCCATTGGAGCCGATCACGGCGCAGTCGAATTGAAAAACGCCGTCGCAGCACACCTGAAATCCATCGGCCACGAGGTCACGGACTTCGGCACGAACTCGACGGATTCGGTCAACTACGCCGATTACGCCAATCTCGTCGCCCGCAGCGTGGCTGACGGCACCTATGACTTCGGCATGCTCGCCTGCACCTCCGGCGTGGGCATGTGCATCGCCGCGAACCGCCACAAGCACGTCCGCGCGGCGAACATCCGCACCGTCGAGGAAGCCACCATCACCCGCCAGCACAACGACTCGAACGTGCTCTGCCTGAGCGGCAAATACACGGACACGCCCACCGCCATCGCCATGGCCGAGGCGTTTCTAACCACCGCCTTCGAGGGTGGCCGCCACGAGTGCCGGGTCGCCAAGTCCTCCGGCAGCCGCATCGAGGTGGTGGATCCGGAAGTCTTCGCGGCGATCACCGCCGAGGAATTCCGCCAGCGCAACAACATCGAGCTCATCGCTTCGGAAAACTTCACCTCCCCCGCCGTGATGGAGGCGCAGGGATCGGTGCTCACTAACAAATACGCCGAAGGTTATCCCGGCCGCCGCTGGTATGGCGGATGTGAGAACGTGGATGTCATCGAGCAGCTTGCCATCGACCGCGCGAAAAAACTCTTCGGAGCCGAGCACGCCAACGTGCAGCCGCACTCCGGATCGCAGGCAAACACCGCCGTTTACTTCTCCGTGCTGAAACCCGGCGACAAGATCTTCACCATGGACCTCGCCCACGGCGGCCACCTCACGCACGGCCACAAGGCGAACTTCTCGGGTCGTTTCTACGAAGTCGTCCACTACGGCGTCTCCGCCGAAGACGAGCGCATCAACTACGAGGAGCTTGAAAAAACCGCCCGCGAGGTGAAACCCGCGCTCATCACCGTGGGTGCCTCCGCCTATCCGCGGATCATCGATTTCGAACGCATGGGCAAACTCGCCCGCGAGATCGGAGCCTATCTGTTCGTGGACATGGCGCACATCGCCGGTCTCGTCGCCGCCGGGCTGCATCCGAATCCGGTGCCGCACGCCGACTTCGTCACCTCCACCACCCACAAGTCCCTGCGTGGTCCTCGTGGCGGCATCATCCTGTGCAAGGAGGAGTTCGCGAAGAAGATCGACGCGCAAGTGTTCCCCGGCATCCAGGGCGGCCCGCTGATGCACGTCATCGCCGCCAAGGCCGTCTGCTTCGGAGAGGCGCTCAAGCCCGAATTCAAGGAATACTCCGCGCAGGTCATCAGGAACGCACAAGCCATCGCCGCGCGTCTCACCGAACACGGCTACCGCATCGTTTCCGGCGGCACGGACAACCACCTCATGCTGGTGGACCTCCGCTCGAAGGGCCTCAACGGCGCCGAAGCCTCGCACGCGCTCGACGAAGCGGGAATCACCGTCAACAAGAACGGCATCCCCTTCGACACCGGCAGCCCGATGAAACCCAGCGGCATCCGCATCGGCACGCCCGCCGTCACCACCCGCGGCATGAAGGAAGCGGACGTCATCCAGGTGGCGGACTTCATCCACGAAGCGCTTTCGCATCACACGGACACCGCGAAACTCCACACCATCCGCGAACGCGTTTACGCCTTCAACCGTGCCTTCCCGATGCCTTGGTGAGAGAGGTTGATAGTTGAAAGTCGAGGGTTGATGGACAGAGGTGGTAATCCCGGCCTTTAACCAAGGCTCTCGCAGAATTTCCGGAACGCTTGCACTTCCTCATCGCTGGCCACACCGGCCACGATGTGGCCCGCGAGGCTGCGGGCGACATTTTCCTGCGTAAGGTCCAGATTCAAGCGCTTCACTAGAATTCGCGCGATTGCGGCGAAGGTATTTCCATTGAAGTTGGTGAACGGAGCAAGCCGGTGACATTTCCGACAAACTTCGATCGCCTCATACAAATTCATCTCTGTATCGCGCGCATCTTCCCAGTAACTCATGGCAATCGCATGCCCGTCAGAAGTTGGGCCGTGGTGCGCCGATTTCTGGCGACAGAGCACTTCATTCTGGGCCACCACAAACTCCTATGAAAACGGCTTCAACCAATACGAATCAGCTGTCATGGGGTGGCTCCGAAGGTGTCTTTTTCTGAGCTTCCTTCGCTTGCTGAATCTCACTCACTCCCACGCTTTTCAGGTAGCCTTTGCCGGTTCTGGCGTAAACAGGTTCTGCGGAGAATCGGTCCTGAATGGCGAGTGCCTCCGCCATGACCTCAAGGAAGAGAGGGTCACTCTCAAACGCACTTCCGGGTTTCTCCTTCGCGGACATGGCATCAAACTACCGCGCATCCAGGCGCTTGGCAAGATCCGGACATGGCGATGAAGCCCGGTGCCGGCAAAACCCATTGCATCCGTGAAATGGTCATCTAAAATGACCACATGAAGACGATCAGCGCCACGGAGTTCAAAGCGAACTGCCTGCAGCTTCTCAGTGAAGTCCACCGCACAGGTGAGGAGGTGGTCATTTCCAAACGCGGCAAACCCGTGGCGCGTGTGATTCCGGAAAAAGAGATCAAGCCGTGGCTCGCACTCCGCGGAACGGGCGCATACACCGCGGATCCATTCGCACCGGCGCTTGGGGAAACCGAAATCGAGTCGCTCAAATGAATCCTCCGCCGCTGTTGGATACCCATGTGTGGATCTGGTGGATGCTGGGGGATCCCGGATTAAGCCGCGCCGAACGGAATGCGCTTGATACCCTGCCTGCGGAGATCCGCCCGGTGATATCTGACATCAGCTTGTGGGAATTCGCCACCCTGGTGGATCTCGGCAGGATCCAAATCAATGGTTCGGTGGAAAACTGGCTGCAGATTGCCACTTCCCCAGCCACCGTGAGGATTCAGCCGATCACTCCCGGCATTGTTGCGGAAATGAACCGCCTGCCCTCCGCTTTCCATCGTGATCCGGCGGACCGGCTGATCGTGGCGACCGCGCGTTATCTCAAGCTTCCGTTGGCAACGATGGACCGCAAGATGCGCAAGGCGAGATTGGCTCCGCTTTGGAAAGCATGAGGGTTTCATGGCGCACATGCCCGCCATGAGGCGGATTTCTCCGCCCCGCTTGATTTGGCTTTGCCTCCGGCACGCACCGGGCTGAAGCTCGCGCGCATTCATGAGCAACCCTTTCCGCGAAGACCTCGTCGCCCGTTCGATGGCCGAGCCCTGCACCGTTGTCATCTTCGGTGCCACCGGCGACCTCACGCACCGCAAGCTCATCCCGGCCCTTTACAACCTGGCCGTGGATGGCGAACTGCCCACTGGCGTAAAGATCATCGGTTTCGCCCGCAGGGAGAAATCCGACACCGAGTTCCGCGCCGGTCTGGCGGACATCAACCAAAAGGTCTCCCGCTCCGGACACGACGAACGCGTGTGGAATCCTTTCATCGAAAACGTGTTCTACCACCAGTCCGAGTTCTCGGATCTGGAGGGATACAAGCGGCTCGCGGAGAAGCTAACAGAAATCGATGCCGCCCGCGGCGGGAAGGGTAACCGACTGTTCTACATCGCGTCATCGCCGGAGTTTTTCGACGACATCCTGATCAAGCTCAAGGAAGCCGGCCTCAACCAGGCGGAAAAAGGCTGCTGGGCACGCGTCATTGTCGAGAAACCCTTCGGCACGGATCTCGCCACCGCGAAACATCTCAACGAAGTGGTCAACGCCACCTTCCACGAAAAGGACACCTACCGGATCGATCACTACCTCGGCAAGGAGACCGCGCAGAATCTGATGGTGTTGCGATTCGCCAACGCCATCTTCGAACCGCTCTGGAACAGCAAGCACATCAGCCATGTCCAGATCACTTGCGCCGAAAACCTCGGCATGGAGGGCGGGCGCGGCGGTTACTACGATACCGCGGGAGCCCTGCGGGACATGGTTCAAAACCACCTGCTCCAGCTTCTCAGTCTGGTGGCGATGGAACCACCCACCGATCTATCAGCCGATGGCGTGCGGGATGAGAAGGTGAAGGTCATCCGCTCGCTGCGCCAGTGGGACACACCGGAGAAGGTCGCCGCCAATGTGGTGCGCGCCCAATACACCGCCGGCCATGTCGATGGAAACCCGGTGCCCGGATACCGCGACGAGGACCGCGTGAACCCGCGTTCGCAAACCGAAGCCTACGTGGCCGTTAGACTGCTCATCGACACCTGGCGCTGGAGCGGCGTGCCGTTCTACATCCGCATGGGCAAGCGCCTGCCGAAGAAATCCACCGAGATCTCCATCCACTTCAAGGACGCCCCCTGCGTGCTCTTCAACACCCCCTGCAACGGTATCCCCGGCGGCAACGTGCTCGTCATCCGCATCCAGCCGGATGAAGGCATCTCGCTGCGCATGGTTTCCAAGATCCCCGGCAACAGCCTGCGCCTCGAACCGGTGAAGATGGATTTCCACTACGCCACCAGTTTCGGCAAGGCATCGCCCGAGGCCTACGAGCGACTCTTGTTAGACGCCATCTCCGGAGACGCCACCCTCTTCGCCCGCCGCGACGAGGTGGAGGAAGCGTGGAAATTCATCGACCACATCGAGCACGCCTGGCACCAGTCCGACAACCCGCCACCGATGGCCGAGTTCGTCGCCGGATCCTGGGGACCGAAGGAGGCGGATGATCTGTTGGCAAAGGACGGCAATCAGTGGCGCAGGCTCTGAGCGCCCGCACGCCATGAACGCCGTCTCAGCCGGTGGTGCGGAGGCCGGAGGAGATGGCGTTTACGGAGATGAGGAGATCGGGGATCATCATTTCCGCGCCGCTTTGATCGCCGGAGGCGAGGCGGGACCGCCATTCGCGGAGCAGGGAGACTTGCTGGAAGTGGAGGACGCGGAGGGGTTCCTCGCGGATCTCCAGAGTGCGTGCCATGCGCGGGCGGCGGGTGGCGAAGGGGCCTTGGAAGAGATCGCGGAGGGCCTCGTTGGTGCGTTCGAGCTCAGCGAGGATCATCGAGAGGAAGCGATCGCGGATCACTGGATCGGTAACGAGTCCGGCGTAGGCGCGCATGATGTCGAGGTTGGCGCTGGCGAGCGAGCCGTCGATGTTGGTGAGCACGTAGCGGAGGAAGGCGACGCCCTTGGCCTGTCCGGCGAGTCGGGAGAAGGCATCCGGATTTTCCGAGCGGAGTCGTGCGAATGCGGTGCCGGCTCCATACCAACCGGGGAGGTAGAAACGGGACTGAGTCCAGGAGAAGACCCAGGGGATGGCGCGGAGGTCTTCAAGCGTGGCGCGTCCGGTGCGGCGTGCGGGACGGGAACCGATGCGGGCGTTTTCCAAGGCATCGATGGGCGTGGCTCCGCGGTGGAAGGTGATGAAATCCGGGCTTTGCAGGAAAGCGCGGTAGGCCTCGCGGCTCCAGGTGGCCAACTGATCGAGCAAGGCGGGATCCGCATCGGTGCCGGTCTTGGTACGCCGGTGCTTGGCGGTGGCGGAGGAGACGGAGGCGACGAGCAGCTCGGTGTGATAGGTGGCGGACCCGAGGTGGGCGTATTTCTGCGAGATGGTCTCACCCTGCTCGGTCATGCGGAAGGCTCCGCCGAGGGCTCCGTGGGGAAGCGCCTCCATGAACCAGTGGGTGGGGCCCGCACCGCGGCCGACGGTGCCGCCGCGGCCGTGGAAGAAGACCGGGCGCACATCGCGTTTGGCGCAGACTTCGGAGAGATTCACCTGCGCCTGGTGGAGAGCCCACTGGCTGGATAGGATGCCGCAGTCCTTGTTGGAATCCGAGTAACCGAGCATCATCTGGAAATCCCCGCCCTTCGAGAGGCTGCGGGCGGTGACCGGATGGGAAAGGAAGTCCTCGACAATGCCGGGCGCGGCTTCGAGGTCGTCCATCGTTTCAAAGAGCGGCACGACGGGAAGCGGGCACTTCAACCCGGCGTCCGTCATTTCCATCAGGCCGGCCTCACGGGCTAACAGATAGACGGTTAGCAGGTCGTTGACGCCGCGGGTCATGGAAACGATCAGCGCGCCGAGACCCGCGCCGCCGTGGCGGGCGAGGTGGGCGGCGAGCACGCGGTGGCAGTCGAGCACCGCATCCGCCTCCGGCCCCGCGCTGATGCCGGGAGCGAGGAAGGGCCTTGGGGAACGCAATTCACGGTCGAGGAAGGCACGGCGTTTGTCCTCCGGCCAGGTGGGGAAGTTTTCCGCGTCGTCGATGCCTGCTTTTGCCAATAGCTGAATGAGGGCTTTCTGGTGGAAGGCGGAGTTCTGCCTCACATCGAGGATGGCCGAGTGGAAGCCGAAGACCGCGAGCTGGCGGCGCAGCGGAACGATGAACTCGCCCACCAGGGTGGAGGCACCGGCGGCACGCAAGGTCTCCGCGAGCACGGCGACGTCCTCCAGCAGATCCTCCGGTTTCTGATAGACTGAGGGAGCTTCCGGTTGATCGCGGGAAAGAAGGATCTTCTGCCGCATGAGGTGGGCGGCGAGGCGCCAGGGTTCCTCATCGTGCTGGCTGAGCAGGCCGGAAACGTCGGCGACGCCGCGGTTTTCCAACTCCCCGGCGAGGCGGCGGATGAGTGCATCGAGTTCGGCGGGCACCTGCTGGAAGTGCTTGCTGAGCGGGAGATTGTGGGCAAGGCGCTCAAGCTGGCGGGCGAAGAGTCTCAGCGCGTTGTAGCGCAGGGCGGCGAGCGCCTGGCGGGTGACTTCCGCGGTGACGCCCGGGTGGCCGTCGCGATCGCCGCCGATCCAGGTACCGAAGCGGACCATGGGCGGAAGTTCGTCGAGTTCCTCCGCACGGAAACCCTCCGCCTCCCAGGCCTCACGCAGGTGGGTGTGCGATCGGGACACCGCCTCGGGAAACACCTCGCGCAGATAAAACAAGGCATTCTCCAGCTCCTGGGTGATGCTGGGCCGGGTGACGTGGATCTCGCCGGTGCGCCACAGCGTTTCCAACTGCCCTTCGAGAAACCTGCGGCCGCGGGAGCGTTCTCGTTCGGTGAAGCTGGTGTTTTCCCGCTCCTGCATCAGGTCGTAGATCTCGCGGTGCCGTTCGCGGACGGTTTCGCGTTTCGCCTCGGTCGGGTGGGCGGTGAGCACCGGCTCCACGCAGACCTCGCGCAGCACTTCGAGGATGCCTTGGGAGTCCAGCCCCATGTGGCGCATGGCGGCGAGTTTGTCCGGCCACAGGCCCTTCTCGGCGGTGGCTCCGTGGGACTTCTCCCGCCAGCGGCGCACCTGGGCGGCGACCCGTTCCTCGACGATGTTGAGGAGCTGGAACGCGATCGAGTAGGCTTGGCCGAGCCCGCGGTCAGGGCCATCAGCAGCGGGCAATGCGGAACCGGTCCAGGGCAGTTTTTCGGCCAGATCGTCGT
>DAISZP010000154.1:7657-11103 GCA_036824745.1 Luteolibacter sp. | reverse complement strand
GGGAGTTCGATCCGGCGACAGGAAAGGGGGCATGGTCCGACGAGGTGGCGCGGATTCACGGCCTGGATCCGTCCGAGGAAGTGACTTCGGAGATCGGACTGTCGTTTTTCCAGAACGAATCGCGGTTGAAAATCGAGACCGCAGTGTTTCATGCGATCACACACGGCACTCCCTATGATCTGGAACTCGAACTCATCACGCGTGACGGGACGAAAAAATGGGTAAGAACGATCGGCCGGCCCGTGATCCGGAATGGTGAGGTCGTCAAGGTTCGGGGGTCGATCCAGGATGTCACCGAGCGGAAGCGGTTCGAACAGGAACTCGCCGAGTCGCGCCTGAGGCTGCGGGCATTGTTGGCGCGCATTCAGGAGACCCGTGAACGGGAGCGCACGCGGCTGGCCCGCGAGGTGCACGATGTGTTGGGGCAGTTGATCACCGGGATGAAGATGGACCTCAACTGGATCGAGCGCCGGTTGGGAGGCATTGAAAATGAGGATCTGCGGGAAACCCTGGCTCACAAGATCTCCGCCACCACCGCCCTCACGGATTCGATGGTGGAGTCCGTGCAGAAGATTTCCCGCGATCTCCGGCCCGGGGTGCTCGAAAGTCTGGGACTGATGGCCGCCATCCAGTCCGAGGCGAGACTATTCGGTGAACGCACCGGGATTTCCTGCAAAGTGATCGAAACTGCCGACACGGACGGTTTCCCGCCGGAAATCTCGACCAACATTTTCCGCATTTTCCAAGAGATCCTCACCAATGTGGCCCGGCATGCGCATGCTGACGAGGTGCGGATTTCCATGAAACGTGAGAATGAAAACCTTCTCATGTTGGTGGAGGACAACGGCCGAGGCATCGACCTGGAGGTTTTGAAATCAAAGGATTCCATGGGACTGCTCGGAATGTCAGAGCGCGCGGAATTGATAGGATCTCTCATTGAATTTGCCCCGCTACGCGAAGGCGGGACCCGCGTGGCCTTGACGGTTCCCCTGAAAGTACTATAGACCCCGACTCGAGATGCGGATTCTGATTGCGGACGATCATGAGGTTGTGCGGCAGGGCCTCAAACAGATGCTTTCGGATGAATTTCCGGATGTCGTCTTCGGTGAGGCGTCTTCAGCCGCCGAAACCTTCGAGAAAGCCGTCGCCGGGGATTGGGATCTGGTGATTCTGGATGTGAACATGCCCGGTCGTGGCGGCATCGAGTCTCTGGCTGACTTGAAAAAGGCGAAACCCCGCATGCCGGTGCTCATTCTGAGCATGTTCTCGGAGTCAGAATACGCCGTCCGCGCCCTCAAGTCGGGGGCCGCCGGATATGTCAACAAGGGCAGCGTGACCCGGGAATTGATCGATGCCGTGAAAAAGGCCGTGTCCGGTTCCCGCTACATCACTCCCGCGTTGGGAGAACTGCTGGCCGCGGACCTCGGCTGGGGCGGCGGCTCGGATCCGCACCACAAGCTTTCCGACCGGGAATACGAGGTGATGAAACTCATCGCTGTGGGAAATTCGGTCAAAGCCATCGCCGCGAACCTCTCGCTGAGCGAAAAAACGGTCTTCACCTACCGGACGCGGCTCTTGGAGAAACTCGGCTTGGAAAGCGATGTCGATGTGGCCCGCTACGCCTTGCGCCATGGACTGGTGGAGTGACTGGGTATTCCCGTTGTCGGAGAAATTCTGACAAATTTGTAGTTCAAGTGACTACTTTCGAATGTGAATGCATCCTATGGCCTTTTGTGGGCGATACGTCAGTATCGTTTCCATGGACGAAGCCTCCGCGAAGGTGCGGGTGATGATTGCCGATGACTCAACCCCCATTCGTGAGCGGTTGGCGGCATTGCTTTGTGAAATCCCCGGCGTGGTGGTGATCGCGGAGACTTCGGACGTCAGGACGACCATGGATGGAGTCATGGCCTTGGCTCCGGACATCGTCATGCTCGATATCAACATGCCCGGCGGGACCGGATTTGATGTCTTGGAACACATCAGGATTCAGGGTTTGGCCACCTTGGCGGTCGTCATCACGACGCATGAGGAAACCGAATACGAAACCCGGGCGAGGGACTCGGGTGCGGCGGCGTTTTTCAACAAAACGCGGGATTTCATCGCCGCCGCCGACTTTGTGAGACAGTTTACACAGGGAGCAAAACAATGACTGATAAGAAAAACTGGATCGACGAAGGAAAGTGTGAAGCACCTCCCGATCACGATGAGGCGCTTCGGACGATGACGGAAATGAGGGAATCCATCCGCAATCTGGTCCAATGGGCGCAAGTTCAGAATGAGAAACTTCGCAGTCCGGAGATCCTGAGTGACACCGAGAGCGACGAAGAAAGCTGATGGCGGATTGAGCGGCGAGGAAATCCCGTTGCGCGCCCATGATGGAACTGCGACAAGTTCTCCATGCCTGATGCGAGCCGATATGACTGTGTCCTGATCACTGGAGCCTCTTCCGGATTGGGGGAGGAGTTTGCGATCCAACTCGCGTCCCGCGCCCGGCGAATGGTTCTAGTAGCCCGCCGTGCGGCCCTGATGGAAACATTGGCGGAAGAAATCCGCACCCGGTTTCCGAGAATCGAGATCACCGTGCAGGCGGCCGATCTAGCGGATTTTACGGAGCGGCAAAACCTCGTCACTTCGCTTTCCGCCGCAGGTTTGGTGCCGGATCTGCTCATCAACAACGCCGGCCTCGGGGACTACGGTGACTTCGCCACTTCCGAATGGCCGCGGATCGAAGCCATGCTCCGGGTCAATATGGAGGCGCTCACCCATCTCACCCACGCGATGCTGCCGGGCATGATCCGCCAGGGTGGGGGAGCCGTGATCAACGTGAGCTCGCTCGCCAGCTTGTTGCCGATCCCCGACTTCGCCGTTTATGCCGCGACGAAGGCCTATGTTTCCAGTTTTTCCGAAGCCCTCCGCATCGAGTTGAAACCGCACGGCATCCCGGTGCTCGCCCTGTGCCCGGGACCCGTGCACACCGGATTCGGCGATGTGGCGAAACGTGGCAGCAGTGGTCGCGACGTCCCGGGGCGCGAGTGGTTTTTCGTGCCCAAGGAAACCGTGGTGGCGGAAGCGCTGGCGGCATTGGAACGGAACCAGGCCCGCGTTTATCCCGGCTTGCGCACCGCCGCGGCGGCGCTGGTGATTTCCGCCATGCCCCTGCTCATGATCCGCGCCGTTATGAGTCTCCGTCCGCGGGGTTGAGCGCCGGTGCTTTGGAATCCGGTCCGGAATCTCCACTTGCGGTGGCTCGTCCGATGAACCCATGATGCGCCCATGAACGATGAAAGCACGCTCTGGAAGGGAAGCCCGTCGCAATGGTTGAACATCGGCCCGTTCTCCGGTGCCGTGATCGTTTCCATCGGGATCATTGTCGGTGGTGTGTTTTTCTTTCCCGCGTTCGCCGCGCTGATTCTGCCGCTGGCATACGTCATCTGGAAATATCT
>DAISZP010000154.1:0-7647 GCA_036824745.1 Luteolibacter sp. | reverse complement strand
GCTCGTTAGAACCCAGGTCTTCGAACTCACCAGCGAGCGCCTCCGCATCACCAAAGGGGTCATCAATCAGAAGGTGGACGAGATCGAACTCTACCGCGTGAAGGACACCCTCATGGTGCGCACCTGGTGGATGCGCCTCACCGGCCTCGCCTCCATCGAAATGCAAACCTCGGACCGCTCCTTGCCGGAACTGGTGATCCCGGCCATCCACGGCGGCACCGAAATGCGCGAGATTCTCCGCAAGCAGGTCGAGCTGATCCGCGACCGCAAACGGGTCCGCGAAATGGACTTCGAAGAACACTCCAGCGTCGAGCTGGGAGATGACATGATGGCATGAAACGGATGCCGTCCCGGTGACGGAAATCATCTTGCCATCCCGCGTTCGGGCGCACAGCCTTGAGCTGTTCGCATGATTACCCGGTTATATTCAGCCGCCTTGCGCGGAGTCGAGGCGATGGAGGTGGAGGTCGAGGTCAACGCCCGCGGCGCGGACAAGCCGATGGTGATCATCGTCGGCCTTCCTGATGCCGCGGTTAGAGAATCGTCCCAACGTGTCATCTCCGCCATCGGGGCCTCCGCGCTGTTTCTGGATGATGGCGTGAAAACCGTGAACCTCGCCCCGGCGGATCTCAAGAAGGAGGGTCCTTCGTTCGACCTTCCCATCGCGCTGGCCATGGTCGCCGCCAGCCGCACCCAGCCGTTCAACTGCGACGACTGCTGCGTGGTCGGTGAACTCGGTCTCGATGGCGCGGTCCGCCCGGTGAAAGGCGTCCTGTCCATCGCCCTCGAAGCCAAGAACCGTGGGCGTCTCCGCGTGCTCGTTCCGGAAGCAAACGCCCCGGAGGCCGCGGTCATCGAGGGCATCCAGATCTATCCGATCCGCTGCCTGCGTGACGCCTGGGATTTCCTCGAAGGTGATCTGGTCATTCCTCCCTATCAGCTCAACCGCCGCGCCTTCTTCGAATCCCACCGCAGCTATGAGTCCGATTTCGACGAAGTCCGCGGCCAGCACTTCGTCAAACGCGCCCTGGAAGTCGCCGCGGCCGGCGGGCATAACATCCTGATGGTCGGGCCTCCCGGAACCGGCAAGTCGATGCTCGCCAAACGAATCCCCACCATCATGCCGGACATGACGGAGGACGAGGCCATCGAAACGACCAAGATCCACTCCATCGCCGGGATGCTCGATCTGAAGAAGGCTTTTCTAACCACCCGGCCGTTCCGTTCTCCCCATCACACCATCTCCGACGCGGGATTGTTAGGCGGAGGCACCAACCCCGGCCCCGGTGAGGTTTCGCTCGCGCACCACGGCGTGTTGTTTCTCGACGAGCTTCCGGAGTTCCGCCGCCAGACGCTCGAAGTCATGCGCCAGCCGCTCGAAGACGGAGATGTGACGATTTCCCGCGCCGCCGGTTCGCTCACGTTTCCCGCACGCTTCATGCTCGTGGCCGCGATGAATCCTTGTCCCTGTGGATTCTATGGGGACTCCAAGCGCGAGTGCCGCTGCTCGGTGCGGCAGATCGAAAACTACCGCCAGCGGATTTCCGGACCCTTGTTGGACCGGATCGATCTCCACGTCGAGGTGCCGCTCGTCGAGTTCCGCGAACTCTCATCCGGCACGGCGGGAGAAAAATCCTCACAGATCCGCGAACGGGTCGTGGCAGCCCGTCAGGTGCAAACCGACCGGTTCCACAAGGCATCCAACGCGACCAATGCCGCCATGTCACCACGACAGGTGAAACAACATTGCGCGCTCGACTCCGAAAGCACCGGCTATCTCGAACACGCGATGGAACAAATGAATTTCTCCGCCCGCGCCCACGACCGTATCCTCAAGGTGGCCCGCACGCTCGCGGATCTCGCCGGTGCGGAAACCATCCGCCCGGCGGACGTGCTTGAGGCCATCCAATACCGGTCGATGGACCGGAAGTTGTTTTCGTGAGCGGCTTTGAAGCGATCGAGCTTCGGAAGGATCCATCTCAGGCTCAGGACATCATCCAAGCCACTCAGCGCTGACTGTCATCCGGCGCCTGATGGAGGGTCAATCCATAGACGAACCGATCCGCGCGATAGTAATTGAGGTTGTATTCGATTTCCTTCTTCGATGAGTCGCGAACGATGCGCCTGCGGACAAGCACCGGGTCACCGGGCTTGCAGTTCAGCTTTTCAGCGAGATCCAGATCGGCGATGGTGGCGGAGATTTCCTCTTCTGACGAATCCACCAGCAGGCCGCTCTTGGTGTGGATCAGTTGATAGAGAGGAAGGGAAAAGTCATCGTCCGGCTGAAGCCTGGTCCGGCCGTGGAACCAGGAGATCGAATACACGGCGGGTGTTCCACTGTATCCGCGGATCCGCCGCATTCTAACAACCCGGGCGCCTTTCTCCAGATTCGCGAGACGGAGGGCCAAGGCCACCTCCTTGGTGGGACGGACATTCCCGGAGTCGAGGGAAAACACCTCCACTTCGATTCCACGCTGTTTCATTTCCCGCGTGAAACTCGGCCAGCTCTTCAGACTGGTCCTTAGCGGTTGGTTGAGAAAACGGGTGCCATGGCCGGCTTTCCGCTCCAGCACCCCTTCCTGCACCAGACGGGAGATGGCGGCTCTCACCGTGTTGCGGCTCACCCCGAGTTGTTCCGCCATGCCGGCCTCGGGCGGCAGCAGCGCACCCTGCCGGTATTTGGCCTCCTTGAGCATCTCCCTGAGCAGTTTCTCCACCTGGGCATGCAATGGCAGCGGGCTGCTGTGATCGATTCTCATCGCCGTCGGTTTATGGGAATCAGGCATTCGCGCCCAGCCTAAACAAGCGAGCTCTCAATCTCCTCAAGCGACCTGCCCTTGGTCTCCGGCAGATAGATCCAGACAACGGCGAACTGCAACACCATCATCGCCGCGAGAAAGATGAAGACCATCCCGCCCCATGAACCGATCATGACGGGAAACGCCGTGCTGACGACGATCGCCAAGCCCCAGAGGACGAAACAAGCCGCCGAGGATCCAGCGGCGCGGATCGCGTTCGGCAGCAGTTCGTTGATGCAGACCCAGATGACCGCGCCTTGCGAATAGGCGTGGGAGGCGACGATGCCGGCGGCGGAGACCACTGCAAGCCCCCCGCCGCTGCCGGTTAGAAACACCCAGGCCGCGAGCGCGTGGGACAAAACGAAAGTGATGGAGCCGGCCAACAACAGCAAGCGGCGGCCGACCCGGTCGATGAGCACCATGCCGACAATGGTGAAAACAAGGTTCACCGCTCCGACCACCGCGGATTGTTTGAAGGCGTCCGTTTCGGCGAAGCCGGCCATCCGGAAGATGTCCGTGACGTAGTAGAGGATGGCGTTGATGCCATCGAATTGATTGAACGCCGCGAGAGCGAAAACCAACAACAAGGGTTTGATATACCGTTTCTGGTAGATAGATTCGCGAACCGCCTGCCCACCATGGAACGAGGCCTCGATGCGGCTGAGTTCGCCCTCGCCGTCATCGTATCCCAGGCGTTTCAAAGTGGTGAGGGCTTCCTGATGGCGCCCGCGATGTGCAAGCCAGCGCGGGCTTTCGGGAATAAGCAGCACGGAAACGAGAAAGAGCAGGGAAGGCAGGGCCTCCGCTCCAAACATCCAGCGCCAGGCATTCGCCTCGGGTGCCAGGCCCATCGTTTCCGCGATGAGATAGTTGGAAACCAATGCCGCGAGAATACCCGCCACGATGTTGAGTTGACTGACCGCCACCAGCAAACCACGCCGCGACGGAGGTGTGATCTCCGTGATGTACATTGGCGAAACCACGGATGAACCTCCGACGGCAAGTCCTCCGATAAAGCGGAAAATCATCAGCGAGTTCACGTCCCAGGCCCACGCGCAACCGATGACGGACACGAGGTAAAGCACCGCCAGAACGAACAGGGTTTTCACCCGGCCGAACCGTTCGCAGGGCTTCGCCACCGCCGCCGCTCCGAACAAGGCGCCAAACAGCGCGGAAGAAACCGTGAAGCCGATCTGGGATTCGCTGAGGGAAAACACCTCCCGCAACGACGAGGTCGTGCCGGCGATGACCGCGGTATCGAAGCCGAAGAGGAACGACCCGATCGACGAGGTCAGCGCGCTTGCAAGCAACAAGCGGCTCATGGGAGGGCGGAGTGTGGATTGGGCGTTCATGGTTTCATTGGGTGTTAGAGGTCACGCCCGCACGAATGCCTTGAGCGTCGCGCATGGGCATCCTTCGGATTCGCCAAAGGGTCGGATGGTGTAGGCACCCACGCAGGCCGGAATGATGAAAGTCTCCGCGTAGTGGACAACAAAAGGTTCGAAGGCACTGGTGGGGCTTTCGACCACCGCCTCGCGCCCTTCGACAAGATTTAGAACATTCACGCCGCCATCGGTGTGGTGCTCAACGGTGCCGGTGAACCAGTGGCGACGGGTCTCGATGAACTCCAGTTCGTGCAAACCAGTGCGTTCCTCGCGCCAACCGTCGCCGGAAGCGATTTCGGTGACCGCGTTGACGAGTTCCTGTTTCACCCAGTTCTCCGTGCGGTCCCACGCGATGTTGCTTTTGCCGCGTTCGACATTGATCGGGCGGGGCAGGCCGTCGAGGCCGAGGCGGCCCCAGTCCCATAGTTTGAAGGTGAAAATGTTAGGCGTGGCGCTGATTTCGAGCACCAACGTGCCGGCTCCGGAACAATGGCAGGTGCCCGCAGGGATGAGATAGTGATCGTGGGTTTTCGCGGGCCATTTGCAGACGAATTTTTCATCGTCGAAAGGCGTACCCACCGATTGCGAGGCCTCGAGCGCGCCGATCATTTCCTCGGGTTCGGTGCCTTCCTTCAGTCCGAGATAGACAAACGAATCCTCTTCCGCGGCAAGCAGGTAGTAAGACTCATCCTGCGTGTAGTGGATTCCGAAGTGGCGCTGGATGTAGTCGGTGAAGGGATGGACCTGGAATGACAGATTGCCGCCGCCAACGGTATCCAACAGGTCGAAACGGATCGGGAAACTCAGGCCGAAACGCGCGTGGACCCGCCGGCCTAACAGTCGCGCGGGATCGGCAAACAGGACATTCATCGATGGCATTTCCACCACAGTGTCACCAAAGCGGAAGAGGATGCTGTTTTCCTCCGGCACGCAGTCGAAACACCATCCATAGTTCGGCGCGTCTTCGGGCAAAGCCATCGTCTCCTTCATCCACTGACCTCCCCACGGCGCGGGATCGAAGAAGGGAACCACGCGGAAAGGTTGTGACAAGGCGGTGTCGCAGGCCCTCTCCGCGGCTTGTCGTGAAATCATGTGAGGCTCGCCCGGTTTGCAGGTATCCAGAATGAAATCGACGTGTTTCAGCCCGAGTTTGAGCCGATCACATACCGGCCAGTCGTTGAAAAACGCGCGCTTGTATTGGAGGTTCCATTTCAACCCGCGGTTGTGCGTGCCGAGGTTGGACATCTCATTGCGGCGCATGCGTCCCTGCGCCTCCCAGCGCGGCATCTCGGCGTAAACCAACAGATCACCCGTGTGGACGATGCTCGCTCCAGGTCCGATGATCAACACTGGACCCGATTCCACCGCAGCGATCTGCCCTCGGAGAGCGGCGAGTTTTTCCGGGGAAAAGAAGTCCTCCATCCGCAGCGCGGAGCTGTAGCCGAAGATCGGATCGCCATGACCAAGGAAGGGTTCCAACTTGCGCTCGATTTCCTCCAAATCATGAAAAGCCGTTTCCGATTCGAATACGGTGCTTGAATGAAAGTGTTTGCGGACCGCGGCGGCGATCTCATCCACCGAGACGCCGACGTAGCACTCGATCACGATCGCCTTGGTGTCCGATTGCTTTGAGAGGACCGCCATGATGGATTCCCAGCCACTCCAGCACTGGTTGTCCATGCCGCTGACTTTGAGATGGGGATGTTTGTCGTAATTGGATCGAGTCATGAATTGCGCCTTCGCGCGGACCTTGAAATCAAGTCCGGCGCATGGGAAGTAAAATGTTCGAACATTTGGCCTTGCCGGGCCGGATCCAATGCGGAAATCTCCGAGTCGAACCCCATCCACGCAGTCACCGTGCAAATCCGTCCGTCGCTCTTCATCGCGCTGTTTCTCCCTCTGACCTTGTCGGGCAGGGGGGCTGAGGATCCGCTTGTTTATGTCGATCCCGAGATAGGGACCGCGCACAGCCGTTGGTTCTTTTACACACCCGCGGCGGTTCCCTACGGCATGGCGAAGCTGGCACCCTCGACCAACGGCCACGAAGGCAATCCTTCCGGCTGGGAGGCGGTGGGATATGATTCACGGCACGATTCGCTGGCCGGTTTTGTGCATTTCCACGAGTGGCAGATCGGCGGTGTCTGTTTCATGCCGACGGTGGGAAAACTTCAAACCCGGCCCGGTGATTTGAAGGATCCGGACAGCGGTTATCGCTCGCGATTCCAGCGGGAGAAACAAATCTCGCAACCCGGTTTCTATCAGGTCCACCTCGACGACTACGGTGTCACCGCCGAGCTGACCGCAACCAAGCGCGTGGGTTTCCATCGTTACACGTTTCCGGAATCGGATTCGGCCCACATCATTCTGGATATCGGAAACAAGCAGGGTGAGAGCGGCGAGGTGACCGCAGCCTCCGTCCGCATGATCGACGATGTGCATTTCGAAGGATCTGTCCGGACCTATCCGAAATACGTCGAGCGCTACGATCCAGCCGGGAGCGTGACGATGTATTTCCACGGCGAGCTCGACAGGAAACCCTTTGGAATCAGCGCCTTCAACCACGAGGGGACCTTCGACGGGAATAACTCGATCGAAGGCAAGGGCGCCGGACTTGCCTTGAACTATGTCACAAGGAAGGACGAGAAAATCGGGATCAAGGTCGGCCTTTCCTACACCTCCACCGCCGCCGCGAAGGCCAATCTCAAGGCCGAGGCCGCCAAGTTGAACTTCGACGAAGCCAAAGCGGCGGCGCAGGCGGAATGGCGGCAGGCGTTCGGGCGTATCGCCATTGAAGACGCGGATGCAACGAACAAAAAGAAGTTTCACACCGGACTGTATCACGCCCTGTTAGGCCGCGGCGTCGCCAGCGATGTGAACGGGGACTACCCGAAATTCGACGGCGGCACCGGTCATTTCCCTGCCGGGGCGGGTGACTCGAAACGCCAGTTCATCAACAGCGACGCGATCTAGGGCGGATACTGGAATCTCACGCAATTATGGGCGCTGGGCTATCCCGAGTGGTACTCCAGTTTTGTCCACACGCAGATGATGCTCTACAAGGACCGGGGCTGGTTTGGCGACGGATTCTCCAACAGCGCCTTCACGTCGGGTGTGGGCACCAACATGGTCGGCCTTGCGATCGCCGGTGCCTATCAGACCGGAATTATTGAGGGAGACTTCGAACCCATTTACGAAGCGGTTCGTAAAAACGAACTCGGCTGGGAAGGTCGTCCCGTCGGCGCAGGAAAGATGGACTTGGAGGCCTTCGTGAAACGAGGCTACGTTCCATTCTCTTCCGAAGATCGCACCGATGCGAATGGCTCGAATTTTTCCGCCTCCCATACGCTCGAATACAGCTTCAGTTCGTTCGCCGCCGCGCAGATGGCGCGCGATCTCGGGAAGAAAGAGAATTACGCGGAACTGAGACGTTTCGCGGATGGTTGGAAGGTGCTTTTCAACCGGGA
>DAISZP010000153.1:10331-11130 GCA_036824745.1 Luteolibacter sp. | reverse complement strand
GCTGTTGTTCACTCCCATCAACGTGGAGGCGGTGGGATTCAGTGACAAGGCCCGCATCGCCAGACCCATCCGGGTTTTCATCACGACAAACCGAAGCCCCACCAAGAGGATGAGTGTGATCATCAGAATCACCAACTGGGCCACGGAAATCGTCAGGCCACCGGTGTTCGCGATGGCCGTGCGCGGAATCAGCTCCGGAAAGGGCCGTTGCGTCGCTCCGAACGCATACTGGGCGGTGTATTCAATGAACAGAGACACTCCGATCGCGGTGATCAGCACATTGAGCCGGGGACGATTGCGAAGCGGGCGGTAAGCCAAAAGTTCCACCACGATCCCGAACAGCGCGCAGATCAACATCGCGGCGACCAGCGTGATGACCAGAGCCAAAGGCCAGGGCATTCCTGAAAGCGCCGGACCGAACCACTTGTGCAGCCCGAACGCGGAAAAGGCTCCGAGCATGAAAACGTCGCCATGAGCGAAGTTGATGAAGCGCAGGACACCATACACCATGGTGTATCCCAGAGCGATCAACGCGTAAATCGAACCTTGAAACAGGCCGTTGAAGAGTTGCTGAACGAATTGCTCCAAGGGATCTGGACGGGGGTTAGGGATTTCCGTTCGGGCGGCGAATCAGGGTGTGATCGTCTCCGTGTAAACCACCTTGCCGTTCTTTATCGTTAGAATCACCGCCGGTTTGTTCGCGTTCCGTTTCTCATCCAAAGTGATCCTGCCGGTGATGCCGGCGTAGTCCTTGGTGGCCGCGATGGCATCGCGCAGGGCCTTGCCTTCCAGCGTGCCG
>DAISZP010000153.1:0-10321 GCA_036824745.1 Luteolibacter sp. | reverse complement strand
AAACAGGATCTTCGCCGAATCATAACCAAGTGCCGCCATGGCATCGGGCTTGGCACCGTGCTTCGCCTCGTATTTTTTCACAAACTCCTGAATCGCCGGACTCTGGTCCTCGTTGGAGAAGTGGTTCGAGAAGTAACAGCCTTCCATCGCCTTGCCACCGACTTCTATGAGCGAGGGCGAATCCCAACCGTCTCCACCAAGCAGGGGCACGGTGATTCCAAGCTCGCGGGCTTGCACGGCGATCAGCGCGACTTCGTTATAGTAGCCGGAGGCGAAGATCGCATCCGGAGCGCCACCCTTGATCGCGGTAAGCTGTGCCTTGAAATCCTTGTCACCGGAGGCATAACTCTGCTCACCGATGATCGTGCCTCCGTTCGCGGAATAGTATTTCCTGAAGAACTCGGTGAGGCCGACGCTGTAGTCCTGTTTGCTGTCGGTCAGGATGGCAACCTTCTTCCACCCTTTCGATAGCGCGAACTTGGCCATCACCGTGCCTTGGAAGGGATCGATGAAACAGACACGGAAAACATAGTCACCGGCTTCGGTCACCTTGGGATTGGTGGACGCCGGGGAGATCATCGGCACACCCGCGGCTTGGGCGATGGGGGCCATTTCCAGCGAGCGGCCTGAAGCAACCTCGCCCAGCAAAGCGCTGACTTTCGAGCGTGAGATCAGTTTCTTCGCAACGATGCCCGCCTCGCCTTGTTTGGATTGATCGTCCTCCGTGATGAGATTGATCTTCTTGCCGAGCAAGCCGCCCGAAGCGTTGATTTCATCCACCGCCAACAGGGTTCCGTTGTGTGACGACTGGCCGAAAGTGGCAGTCCCGCCCGTCATGGCAGCCACCTCGCCAATATTGATGGAGTTCTCGTCAGTCTTCTTGCAACCGGTGGACATCATCAGGGCGAAACCTGCGAGAACCGCAGCGGCGAAAGGGGGCGAGAATCCGGATTTCATGTGGTTGCGTCGGTAAACGAGGCGCGGAATCTAGAAAGCCGCCCCCTCGAACGCAACAGCATTTTCCGTGCCGCCAGTGATGCCTCAAGGAAACGAAAAAGCCGCCGGAATTGCTCCAGCGGCTTTGTGAATGGTTAGGAATGAAATCCGGAAATCAGGCGAGGGTGCCTTCTTCCTTCTTCTCCTTGTCACAATCGCCGTCCTTGCACTTGCCGGCGAGGGTGCCTTCTTCTTTCTTCTCCTTGTCGCACTCGCCGTCCTTGCACTTGCCAGCGAGGGTGCCTTCTTCCTTCTTCTCCTTGTCGCAATCGCCGTCTTTGCACTTGCCGGCGAGCTTCTCTTCTTCCTTCTCCTTGTCCTTGTCGCCTTCTTTTTTTTCTTCAGAGGCGAGGATGGTGCCCTCTTTCTTCTCCTCACCGTCCTTCTTGCACTTGTCGCAGTCGGCGAGTTTTTCCTCTTCCTTCTCCTTATCCTTATCGCCTTCCTTTTCTTCGGAGGCGAGGACGGTGCCTTCTTCCTTCTTCTCCTTGTCGCCATCCTTACACTTGCCGCAATCGGCGAGGATGGTGCCTTCTTTCTTCTCCTTATCGCAATCGCCATCTTTCTTGCAGCCTTCGGCGAAGGCGGGAGCGATCATCAACGAAGCGCACATGGCGCTGAGGAACAGTTTCATAGTGTTGGTTTTGGTTGTGGGTTCGGGTCGGATCTTGGAATCAGCGCCCGTGGTCTGAGAGCGGCTGGCGGAAAACTTATTCGATTTTTTTCGCTGGCCGGAAATAAACCACGGACATCTTTCCGGAAACTCCGCACAAAGACGGAAGTTTCTGTCAAAGAACAGATTTTTTCCGATCTGGCAAATCGATTGTTTGGGCTTGGCCGATAGAGCGCCAGAGTCTATTCCGCCCGGCCGCCCGTGTCATTCCGCCTGCTCCAGACCGATTCCGCCAGTTCCGCCCGCTTGGGGCGGCTCAGCCTGCCGCACGGCGAGGTCGAAACCCCGATTTTCATGCCGGTGGGCACCCAGGGTTCCGTAAAGACTCTGCATCCGGCGGAGCTGGAGTTGCTCGGCGCGCAGATCATTCTGGGAAACACCTACCACCTCTGGTTGCGGCCCGGGCACGAGTTGATCCGTGAAATGGGCGGGCTGCACGGTTTCTCCGCCTGGCAGAAGCCCTTCTTGACCGATTCCGGGGGCTTCCAAGTCTGGTCGCTGGCCAAACTCCGTAAAATCACGGAAGAGGGCGTCCGTTTCAACAACCACCTCGACGGCTCGAAAATGCTGCTCACCCCCGAGCTCAGCATGGAAATCCAAGCCGCGCTCGGATCGGACATCGCCATGCTCTTCGACGAGTGCCCGCCCTACCCTTGCGATGAGAAATACGCCGCCAAGTCCCTCGCGCTGACCACCCGCTGGGCGAGGCGCTGCAAGGACTGGGTGGTGAAAAACGAACCCCGGTCCGGAAACGGCCGCCAGCTCCACTTCGGCATCGTCCAAGGCTCGGTTTACGCCGATCTGCGGGAACAATCCGCCCGGGAACTTGTGGATTTGGGTTTTGACGGATACGCCATCGGCGGGGTTTCCGTGGGCGAACCCGAACACGAGATGTTCCGGGCCATTGAGAACGCCGTGCCCTTCCTGCCGCAGGACAAACCCCGCTATGCCATGGGCCTCGGCACCCCGCCGCAGATTCTGGAAATGATCGCCCGCGGGGTGGACATGTTCGATTGCGTGATGCCGACCCGCGTCGCCCGTCACGGGGTGGCCTTCACCTTGGACGGCCCGCTGCACATCAAGAACCTCGTCCACGCCAAGGACCCGAGGCCGCTCTGCGAGACCTCGCATCCCCACGTCTCCGGATTCTCGCGCGCCTACATCCGGCACCTCTTCCGGGCGGGTGAAATCCTCGCTTTGCGGTTGCTTTCCTTCCATAATCTGCATTTCTACCTGCGCCTCGTCGCCGGGGCGCGGGAGGCGATTGCCGCGGGGAACTTCCCTGAATACAAAGACTCCTTCATCCGGCGATACACTCGATCCGAATCCTAATGAACCCCGTTTTCAACTTCCTAGCCGACGCCACCCAAGGTCAGACCTCCAGCCCGCTGGGCAGCCCCATCGTCATGATGGTGGTCATGGTCGTCATGTTCTACTTCCTGCTGATCCGTCCGCAACAGCGCCAGCGCAAGGAACAACAAGCGCGCATCTCCGCTCTCCAACCCGGTGACAAGGTGGTCACCAGCGCCGGCATCCACGGCATCGTTCATAACATCCGCGAACATACGGTCGTGGTCAAAGTGGCCGAAGGCACGATGATCGAGTTCGACAAGCTCGCCATCACCGTGGTCCACAAGAAGGAAACGGCATCCAAGTAAGCTGTTCCGAGTTTCAGTTTTTCAGACTCCCGACACCCGTCACTCCGCCATGTTCATCGCCGCCTCTCTCATGCAGGATCACCTCACGATCTTCGTGATCAGCTTAACTCTGCTGGTTCTGTTCTTCTGGTATTTCGCCACGGATGTGGACCGGAGAAAACGCAATATCGGCACCGTCCTGATGGTCGGCGTTACCGCGCTTTGCCTGATGGCCGCCCTGCCTCCGAGGGAGAAACTGAAGGGCGCGATCGACATCGTCGGCGGTTCCTCGTTCTCGCTCCGAGTTCAGGAACGCGAGGATGCCAACGGCAACAAGATGCCGGTGACCAAGGAACAGGTCGAACAAGCCATCATCATCATCAGCAAGCGCCTCGATGCGATGGGCGGAAAGGAATCGATGATCGTTGCTCAAGGAGCCGACAGCATCCTCGTCCAGATGCCCGGAGCCACTCCGGAAGAAGGCGAGCAAATTGAGAAGATCCTCAAAAAAGTCGCGAAACTGGAGCTCCGCCAAGTTAGCCAGCGCAGCAGCGAGCCCGGACCGGACGGCAAATCCCTGGCCGCCCGGGTATTGGCCCGCACCGAAATCGTTCCCGGCTATCAGGCCTTCGAATACAAACAGAAGGACCGTGACGGCAAGGAAACCAAGGAGCCCATCCTTCTGAGCCGCCGCGCCGCGCTGACCGGCTCGGACATCGCGCTCGCCTCCCCTTCCGCCCAACAACCGGACGCGGTGGATATCGTCCTCAACAGCGCCGGTGAGGACAAGATGATCAACCTCACCAAGAACATGACCCCGCGGGTGGACCGCATCGCCATCGTGCTCGACGGCGAAGTGATCAGTGCTCCGGTGGTCAACAGCGTGCCACTTGGCAAGAGCTTCTACGTCGAAGGCCTGCGCGAACCCGGCGAGGTCCAGACCTTGGCCAACGCCCTGATGAACCCCTTGGACAATCCATTGGAAATCGGCACCATGCAACGGATCTCCCCCACGCTGGGAGCCGCGGTGGTCGAACAAGGGGTTCTGGCCGGCATTCTCTCGCTCGTCGCGACTTTCCTGTTCGTGCTGGTTTACTACCGGATTTCCGGTTTCATCGCCATCATCGGCCTTTGCGTCAACACGGTGATCCTCTTCGGCATCATGGCGATGATGGGTTTCACCTTCTCCCTTCCCGGCATCGCCGGGATGATCCTGACCATCGGCATGGCGGTGGACGCGAACGTGCTGATCTACGAACGCCTGCGCGAGGAGATCGAACACGGCAAGTCACTGAGAACCGCTCTTGAAGCCTCCTATGACCGGGCGTTCAGCGCCATTTTCGACTCGCACGTCACCTCGCTGATCACGGCCGTCATCCTGTTCATCCTCGGCAGCAGCACAATCAAGGGATTCGCCGTGACGCTGACCATCGGTGTGACCGCCTCGTTGTTCTCCGCGATTCTCGTCACCCGCGTCCTCTTCCGCTGGGGATTCGATCTGAACATGCTCAAGAAGCTGAAGTTCCTCAATCTCATCAAGTCCCACAACCATGACTTCATGGGCAAGCGCAAGCTCGCCATGACCCTGGCTTTGGTGACAGTCCTTATCGCCATCGGAGCGGTCGCCGTCCGCCGGGACAAGGCGATGGGCGTCGATTTCACCGGTGGCACGATGATCACCTTCCAACTCGGGAGGGACAAACACGTGAGCCTGGAAGATGCCAACAAGGCCTTGGATTCGATGAAGCTGAGCAAGGAGGCCTATCCGCAGATCCAGAACAGCCCGGCCACCGGCGACTTGCTGACGGTGCGCTGCGCCACGCCGGATTCCGAGTCCATCATCGCCAAGCTGCGTGAGACGCTCCCGATACTGGGCGAGAAGAAACCCGGATCGGAATCGGGATATGTGATCGCCCCAAGTCTCGATGTCGTGGAACCGCTCATCGGCGGCACCTTCCTCAAGCAATCGATGCTGGCGGTCGCGCTAGGCCTGTTAGGCATCATGCTCTACATGACGATGCGCTTCGAGTTCTCCTTCGCGCTCGGCGGTTTCGTCG
Organism: Luteolibacter sp.; assembly: GCA_036824745.1. GTDB lineage: Bacteria > Verrucomicrobiota > Verrucomicrobiia > Verrucomicrobiales > Akkermansiaceae > Luteolibacter. The sequence goes on along the minus strand of DAISZP010000153.1, from coordinate 4,958 downwards.
CCATTTTCCACGACATCATCATCTGCATCGGCCTCGTGGTGCTGATGGGCCGGGAAATCTCGCTCATCCACGTGGGTGCGATTCTAACCGTCGCCGGTTACTCGATCAGCGACACCATCGTCGTGTTCGACCGGATCCGGGAACTGCTGCTCGTCAACGAGCACAAGCCGGTGGAGAAGATCATGAACGAAGCGGTGAACTCCACATTGTCCCGCACCATTCTGACCTCCGGCGCCACCTTGGTGAGTGTGGTTTTCCTCGGCATCCTCGGTGGTCCCGCGTTGCGCGACTTCGGTTTGGTGATATTCATCGGCATCATCGTCGGAACCTTTTCTTCAATCTACATCGCCTCGCCGGTCGTGCTGTGGTGGAGTGGTCGCAAGGGCGGAGACCTCCGCAAGGACGTTCTTGCCTCGAAGGAGAAGGAAGAAGCGGTCATCGCCGCTCCCTGATCCTCCTAACGGAAACCGTTCCAACAAAAACCTCCAACCGGCGATCCGGTTGGAGGTTCTTTTTTTTGAGTCGATCCGTCGTTAGGAAACCCGGGGAATCAATCCTTCGCGGCAGGCGGCGCGGGTGGAGGGACCGGGCAGGCTTCCTCATGTGGAGGTGGCGGCGGGAAATCGTCCGCCGTGAGCTTTTGGTCGTGGTTTTTGTCCATTTCCTCGAAGCGGTCTTCCTGCTGGTCTTCGGTGAGATTCTTCATGCCGGGACCCACTCGGAATTCCTCGAATGAAAGCGCGCCGTCCTGGTTCGTATCCAACTGGGAGATGATCTGGCGCGGATCGCGCGGCGGACCGTCCGGGCGCTTGCCGCCACGTTGCTTGTCGCCATCCCGTCGGAAAGGCATCTCGGGCTTGTCCTGAGCGGTGATCACACCGTCTCCGTTGGAATCGAGACGTTTGAAGACCGCCTCCTGTTTTTCGGGTGGCAGCTTCTTGAAAAACTCGCTGGCTTTGAATTCTTCCAGGCTCACTCCGCCGCTCTTGTCCACGTCCAGCTCCCAAAACCGCTGGAATGGCGGGCGCTTGTTGTCACGATCATTGCCGGGGAATTCATCGCGGCCGAGTTTGCAGTCGCCGTTCTTGTCGAAGCGTTTGAAGAGGTCGTCGCGTTTCTCCTCGGGAAGATTTTCGATGCGGGGCATCACGGCGAATTCCTCTTTGGAAAGGAAGCCGTCGTGGTCCTTGTCCATGGCTTTCCAGAATTCCGCGAATCCACGGCCTTTGCCGCCTTTGCGCTCGCCCTGGTTTTCCGGAGGCGGGCCGCCCGGACCTTGGTCCTTCGGCTGGGCCTGCACGATCACCGGAATCATCAGACCGGCGACAATGAGAGAAACAGGGATTGTTTTCATCGGAATTTGAAGCTTGTTTGGTGCGCGTTCCGCGGAACCATCGGAGTGGAAACTCCGGCTCTTGGCGAAAGTTTCGCATCCGTCTCCCCCTCCCCTGATTTTCAAAGCACCCCACCCACATGCACATCCACGACATCCTCGCCGATGCCAGCCCGTCCTTGTCCTTTGAGTTTTTCCCGCCCCGAGCGGCGGCGGCTTGGGAGGAACTCTATCAGACCATCCGTGACCTGGAACCGCTGAAGCCCTCGTTCGTTTCCGTGACCTACGGCGCGGGCGGCACCACCCGCGAGATGACGCACGATCTGGTGGTGCGGATCAAACAAACGACGTCGATCCCGCCGGTGCCGCACCTGACCTGCGTGGGCCACTCCGAAGCGGAGGTGGCGGGCATTCTGGAACGCTACGCCGCGGCCGGTGTGGCGAACATCCTGGCGCTGCGCGGCGATCCGCCGAAGGACCAGCCGGATTACGATTGGAGCCAGGGAGACTTCCGCTACGCGGCGGATCTGGTGCGTTTCATCCGGAAATTCAACGAATCCGGCGCGCACCCGGACCCGCGCGGCTTCGGCATCGGCGTGGCGGGATTCCCGGAAGGGCACCCGGCGACGCCGAACCGGGTGGCGGAGCTGGACCACCTCAAGGCGAAGGTGGACGAGGGCGCGGACTACATCTGCACGCAGTTGTTTTTCGACAATCACGATTTCCTGGATTTCCGCGACCGCTGCCGGCTTGCGGGCATCACGGTGCCGATCATCGCGGGCGTGATGCCGGTGAGCTCGCTGCAAGGGATGAAACGGATGGCGGAACTGGCTGCCGGAGCGCGCTATCCGGCGAAGTTGATCCGTGCGCTGAACCGTGCGAATTCCAGCCCCGAGGCGGTGGAGCGCGTGGGCATCCACTATGCCGCCGAGCAATGCGCCGGACTCCTCAACGAGGGCGTGGACGGGATCCATTTCTACACGCTCAACAAGAGCAAGGCCACGCGCGAGATTTTCCACAGCCTGGGCCTCGACTCGTGAGGCTCAGCGCTGGCGGAGCTGATAGACGTCCTCGGCCTGCTTGAGCGTGAGATCGAAACGAGTGCCCTCCAGCGGCACCTGCATGTAAACGCGTCCATCGCCCGGATTCGCCGGATAGACCTGGCGGAGCCGCGGAGCCATTTCGAAGGCATCTCCCGGGATGGAGATGCGGAACATCCCCTCGTAGCGGAGGTTTTGTGATTGGCGGGAAAGTTCCTCCTCCTGAAGTTGGCGTTCCTCAACGGCCAGCCCGACCCGCTCGAAGAGATCCTGGCCCGCGGTGGTTCCCTCACGCTCGCGTTTGAGTTGTTTTGCCACGTTCTTCAGGGTGATGCCGGCATCGGGACGGAACCGGTCCCGTTCTTCCGCGGCTTCATCCTCGCGCCGGAAAATGGGCGACTGGTTCAGATTCTGCCCGGATGCGATGGCCTCCTGTTTCTCCTTTTCCGTCGGAGGTCTTACGATCATCCGGCCTTCCAAGGAGAAGAGATCCTTGGCCTTAAGGGAGACGTTTGAAATTTCCATGCGCCCTTTCTGGGTCTTGAGGTCGAAGCTGCCGTCATCGAGGTCCACCCGGTTGTAGTTTCTCGAATAATCAACATCGGAAAGGGCCTTGAGGAGGTGGATCCGCTCGCGCAGGATGATGGAGTCCTTGACGTCCGGTTGGTCTTCGCGGCTTTGCAAAACGACCTGCCCTTCGAATCCCACGCCGTCCGAAGTATTGACGGAGCCGAACACGCGGAAATCTCCTGAGAAACTACCTTCGATGAAGGTCTCGAGAGCTGAAGGAAGCACCGCACCCAGAGAAAGGTTCCGGATTTTCACCACGCCTTTCAACTCCGGCCGAGCACCGGCAATCACCCGCAGGCCGCGGAAATCCACAGTGCTGACCCCGTCGCGGAGTTCGGCTTTTTCGAACACCGCTCCGTTTTCATCACAGGTGATCTCGATGTGAACGATTTCCAAATCGCGCAGCCAGTTCTGCTGGAAATGCCCGCCGCGGAACGAAACACGCCAGCCTGCCTCGGTGCGCTGCATTTTCATCGAGCTGGACTCGATCGAGCCCCGGGTGACATCGGAATCCTTGCCCCAGTTTCCCCAGCGCACCGTGGCGTCGGCGACTTCGAAGGCATCCGCTTCGAACTCTCCGAAACGGTGGAAAAGCACCTTGGCGATGTCTGCCGAGGATGCGTCATCATCGGAGCCCGCACGAAAATCCAGATCCATGCGGGACACGGAGATGATTCCCGGTTTCCAGATGCCGAGGAAGCCATCCAGCAAGCCCATCTGGCAGCGGAGGTTGCGGACTTCGAGGTGGTCAAAAAACGTTCCTTTACCCCCCTCGGCGGCGAATCGGGCGATCTCAAGCTGCCCCTGGACGCGCTGGAAGCCGCCAAGCTGGAACTCCGAGGCGGCGAGACCTTCTTTCATCTTGCCCTGCAGTTCGTCTCGGAACCGCGCGGTGTCCGGGCGCTTCACCAGAAAGATCCAGAAACCAATGGCCACTAGAGCCAGAAAAATCGTCACGCGGAACGCCATCCGCAGCAAATGGAAGAGCGCCCGCCCCTTCACGCCGCTGCCCGCCATCGAATAGCGGACCTGGAACCAAAAGCCCTGATTCGCCACCCATTGGCTGAGGCGTTCGTTGAAATTTTGCAGTTGCTCGGACTCCATGATTCGGATGGCTTTGCAGCCCCGCGAGTTAAACCGCCGCCCGATGGCTAGGCGAGGGAAATTTGCCTAGCCCGCCTACTCCCCAATCCCTATCCCCTGCCTGCGTGGAAGCCAACGACTACAAGGTCCGACTTGAGATTTTCGAAGGTCCGCTCGACCTGCTGCTCTACCTCATCAAGAAGGACGAGGTGGACATCCACTCGATCTCCATCGAGCGGATCACCCGCCAGTATCTGGACTACATCAACACGTTCAAACTGCTGAACATCGACCTCGCCTCCGAGTTCATCGTGATGGCGGCGAACCTGATGTATCTGAAAAGCCGCACACTGCTGCCAAGGGCCGAGCAGCCCCCCGACGAGGAGGCGGAGGAGGACGATCCGCGATGGGAGCTGATCCGCCAACTGATCGAGTACAAGAAGTTCAAGGACGCCGCCGGTTTCCTCTCGCTGCGCGAGCTTGAGCAGGAGGGACGATTCGCCCACCAGCCGGATGCCGCGGAGCAACCGGTCGAGGAAGCGCCGGGTCTGGCGGAAGTGTCGATTTTCGATCTGATCCGGGCGTTCCAGAACGTGCTGAAACGCTTCGAGGAATCCCACGATTTCGGCGACATCATCGATGACCGCTACACCGTTTCCGACAAGATCGAGCTGCTGATGAAACACGTGCAGCCCGGGGAGTCCAAGCGCTTCGAGGAACTCTTCATGTCCGCCACCACCAAGGCGGAGGTCATCGTCACTTTCCTTGCGCTGCTGGAGCTGATGAAGCTCAACCAGTTCGTCGTGAAACAAAGCGAACTGTTAGGCGACATCGTAATCGAGCGCCGCAGCATCAGCGCGGTGGCGGCATTGGAAGCCGCCGAAACGGGCGCGGAAACCGACGAGTGAGATCCGCTTTTCAGCCGACCCGGA
>DAISZP010000152.1:0-11136 GCA_036824745.1 Luteolibacter sp. | reverse complement strand
ACATGAAGGAGTTCTTCCGCCCCATCGCTCCGCTCGAAGTGCAATACGGCATCGATGAGGCGGACCTCCTGCTCAGCACGATGGCGCGCGTCGGAAACTTCGCGATGGAACCCATGAGCGTGCACGCGTTTTTCAAGCGCACTCCATCCGGACTCAAGCTGGATTGGGACATCTTCGTGCAGACGAAATACCGCACCTTCCAGAACTTCGTGGAACTGCCGGAAGTCGGCCATTCCGCGGTTTTCCGCGTGCTCATCATCGAGGACGTGCCTGACAAGGGAAACCTGGAACCCGGCACCCGCACCTACCGCATGGCGGATCCCGCCAACCGCACCGACACCGCGCGCGTCAACGTGAAGGTGGATTCCGAAACCGGACGCGCCCTCTCCATCATCAACTGGCGCGGCGTAAGCGACAAACGCCCGGAAGCCAGAACCGCCACCGTCGAACTCAAGTGGACCGGTGAAAACGACGCTCCGAGTCTGGAGATCGGCCGATTCATCTGTTGGGAATTCCTCGGACTCGGCGGCAAGGATCCCACCGTTTCCACGGCTTCCACGAACTGACCGCCGGATGCTCGCTCCTTCGGACTCCTCCCGCACGACCATCGCCGCCGTCGCCTCGCCGCCCGGAGCCGGTGCCGTTTCACTGATCCGGATCTCAGGACCGGATGCCCTGCAGATCGCAAACCTCGCCACCGACGGCCGGGTTTCCACCCAACTCCCCCGTGTGGCCCGCTATTGCATGGTGACGGACGCGGACGGCTCGGTGCTGGATGACGGATTGCTCGTCGTTTTCCACGCGCCTAACAGCTACACCGGCGAGGACACGGTGGAGTTCAGCGGCCACGGCGGCATCCTCGTGACCCGCGAGGTGTTGGGACGTTTCCTCGCCTGCGGCGCGCAGCCCGCGCAGCCCGGCGAGTTCACCAAACGCGCCTTCCTCAACGGCAAGCTCGACCTCACCCAGGCCGAGGGCGTGATGGACCTGATCTCCGCGCAAACCCGGCTCTCGCTCCGCGCCGCACGCGGCCAGCTCGAAGGCACGCTCGGCAAGCGCACCATGGAGGCGCGGGACCTTTTGTTAGACACCCTGGCCCATCTGGAGGCATGGATCGACTTTCCCGAGGAGGACATCGACCCGCAAACCGGTGACTTGTTCCGCAGCCGCATCACCACTGTGCTTTCGATGGTGGAGAAACTTCTATCCACCGCCGATCAGGGCCGGGTCCTGCGCGAGGGCGTGCGCACCGTGATCTTCGGCGAGCCGAACGTCGGGAAATCCAGCCTGCTCAACCGGCTGTTAGGATTCGAGCGCGCCATCGTCAGCGACATCGCTGGCACCACCCGCGACACGATCGAGGAAACCATCAACCTCCATGGCATCCCGCTGCGCCTGGTGGACACCGCCGGCGTCCGCGAAGCCGCGGACCTCATCGAGGCCGAGGGCATCCAGCGCACCGTGCGCCAGATCGAAGCCGCGGATTTGTTGTTGGAAATCCTCGACGGCAGCAAACCACGCCCGGAGGATGCCGTGTTTCCCGCGACCCAGGCCAAGCACCTGCAAGTGCTCAACAAATGCGACCTTGGCTTGCATCCCTCATGGAATGGAATCTCCGCCACCCCAATCTCCTGCGCCGATGGCACCGGCTTTGATGAACTGACGGAAAACATCCGCGAGGCGCTGCATTTCGGAGACATCGATTGGGGCGATCACGCCGTCGCCATCAACGCCCGCCATCAAACAAGCCTCGGACAAGCGAAAGCCGCTCTGAACGCCGCGTTGGATCTGCTCAGCGACGGCTCCGACCCGGAACTCGCCGCCATCGACCTCCGCGAAGCCCTCGACGCCCTCGGCGAGATCCCCGGCAAGGTGGACACCGAAGACCTGTTAGGCGTGATCTTCAGCAGTTTCTGTATCGGAAAGTGACACTTTGACCGGAGCTAGGAATTCGTTACGAGAGTGTTCGCCGATCCCTCAGTGCGCTGGACTGTCCGGTTGGATCAAACGCGCAACCGGAGATCGCGGAAACTCCACAGGACGCCGGACGCTGGTTTCGCCGCGCCTTTGAGCCGCCTCGCACCATCGCAGCGATCGGGGGTGAATCGTTTCCGTGCGGTCTGGAAGAACTCGTTCACGAATGCCTTGCTGCCGATCACCGCTCCGTCGGTGAAATATCGCACCCTCCGGCGCAGCATCGCCGCCATCTTCAATTCGGGAAGCACGGTGCCGTTTTCGCCATTCGCCGCAGCGAGAGCTTCGGCAGTGTTCATCGGATCCCTAACAACCCTTTCCCGGACGTCCGCTCCGCCACTCCGCTTTCCGAGTGCGAGACCCATCGCTCTTCGATAGATGCGGGAAGTTTCCTTCCATTTCCCGGCATCATACCCAGCCCCGTGATGACTCATGCAGGCGCGAACCAGTCCGGCCCGGGCCTTCTTCCCGTTTCCCTTCGGTCCACCGCCCACGGCCTCTCCGTAGCCGCTCCAGCGGTACTCCGCAGGATCCGATACGATGCCGGCCCTCACAGGATTGAGATCAATGTAGGCGGCGATGGTCCGCGCGGCCACTCCGCTTTCCACAATGACACTCTTGTAGCGCTGCTCCCACAGCGTGCCGGCCCGCTCGTGCCTGCGGTTGAACCAGCGGGTGAAGCGCTGGAGCAGGGTTTTCATGAACTCTGATAGATCGTGCATCCGGTAGGTGAAACGCTCGTGAATGCGGCCCACCACCACATCCTCCGCGGCCAGTCCTTGCGCGACCTGGCGCCTTGCCTCGGCGAGTTCGGCGGCGGTTTCAGCGACGAATGCCCCGGTGCAGGTGGCGGAAAGCCGATCCAGCAATTGATCATCGGAAAGCCCCCCTTCGGGCATCGGCGGCACTTCCAGCAGGATGTGGAAATGATTGGACATGACGCAGTAGGACAGCACGCGGCAACCAGTGAAATTCTCCTGCATGCGCATGAAGACGCGGAACTTCTCACGCTCTTCGTCGCCAAAAACGAAACGACGATCCACCACCCGCGAAATGCAGTGGTAGATCGCCGGCTTGTCCGCCGAATCCCTCCAGGGAGCCAACCACCGCTTGCTGCTCATGCCTCCCCTTTTACATCCGGATTCCCTGCCAGCAAGAGGAAACTATACAAATTGTCTGGGATTTTGTATAGTCCTCCGATCCGCATTGGGGAATGGAATTCGCCGCGGCCACTGCTATTTCGATTCGGCGGATTTATCCGGGGCGGTCTGCCCTTCGCGTTGCCGACGCTGCTGCTCCAGCAGGGGGCCTAGGTCCTGCAGTCCGCCGAAGCCTTCCATCATGCCCTTGATGCCGGTGGTGACTTTCTTGACGGACTCGATGGTGGTATCGAGTTTCTCGAGTTCCATCGAAGGCAGGTTGGTGATGGATCCTTCGTTTTCCGCCGATGCGGAGTCGCCCATGTTTGGTTGGCCGACGGAGGCTTCCAGAGTGGCGGCTTGTTCCGGGTCCAGGATGGCCTTGAAACCGGTGAGAAAGGCCTCGTCATTGAGCGGCCGACCGCCGCGGAAGTTCCGTTGGTCGAGCGGATTGAGCACTCCGTTGAGATCCTTGCCGGAGTCCTGCTGGAGTTTTTTGAACTCCGCCTCGTCGATCTGGCCGCGGGCGAAAGCGTCGCTCGCCAGCATGAGTTCCATCATCGCGGTGGGATCCTTGCGGAGGCGGTCGATGGTTTCCTTGGATTGATCGATCTGGCGTTTTTGAAACTCCGCGTAAAGAGTCTTGGCTTTTCCGCGCTGTTCCTCGGTGAGGTTCAATTCGTTGCCAACCCGCCCAAGCCCCATTCGCAGTCCGGCGTCCGGGCCTCCGAACGCGCCGCCGAGTTGGCCGGAGGTCGCCATTTCACCCATCTCGACGGTGTCCTGGAGAAGATCGACGATGTTTCCGGTGATGTGTTTCGAGAGGTTGGTGCGGGATTCGCCATATTTTTCCACGAGTTCGGAGTGCTTGATCTCGCCGCGGGCACGCTCGGATTTCGCCGACGCCTTCCTCGTTGAAGCGATCCCACCTGTGGCCGGAGCCTGATCCGAGCCGCCTTTCGCCGCGGCTGGCGATTTTGCCGAAGTGGATTCGCTGGACCGGCCCCGGGTGATGAAAATGGCGGAGACGATGGCGAGGGTCAGAGCGAGGCAGGCGGCGAGAGTTGCTTTTGTGGACATGTGGAGCGGATGTTGCGTGTGACGGATGGCGACGATTGACTTTGAAAGTACGGGCAGGATCCGCCAAAGGTTACAGCGATTTTTGAAATCCACGGTTTGGACTCCGGCGGATCGACAAAACCGATTCCACATTCAATTTCACGGGTCGAACACCACTCGGAATCCCTGGTTCGGCAGCGAGGCGGTTTTGACCATGCTGCCGATGTCCAACAAATTGTGGAAGCCGCAGCAGAACGAAGCACACCACCAAGATCCGCCGCGGCCGCAGATGCGTTTCGCCGCATCATCGGAACTCATCCACGGCGGATGGCCCTCGCAGTATTCAAAGGTGTTTCCGATCACATCGTAGAGTCCCCACGGGTTCGGAGGATAACTGCGGACAGGCGCCGTTAGAACAAATCCGTCCTCACGGGTGTTTTTCAAATGACTCGCACCGTTCCAGATGTTGGCCTTCTTCGGGTCGAATTCCTGGCCCCACGGGTAGAGTGTGGAAACACCGGCGCGGGCGGCGGTTTCCCATTCGTCGATGGTCGGCAGGCGTCCGCCAATCCATTTGCAATAAGCCCGTGCGTCCTCGCCGGAAATCTGCGTGACCGGGTGATCCGGGAATTTCATGGCGTCAGGGCCATCGGGGCCAAAAGGACGTCTCCAGTCCGCTCCGTCCTTGCGCCTCCACTCCCATTCGGCGCTGCCCTCGCCGCCGACGAGGCTCCAGCCGGCGCGCTCGGCGAAGGTCTTGTAGCCGGTGGCTTCGACGAAGGCGGCGAACTGCGCGTTGGTCGTTTCCGTGTCCGAGATGAGGAATCCCTTCGTCTTGAAGGCGTGCGGTTTGTTGAGCTTGTGCCCGGAATCGCCGAGCCGATAGACACCGGGGGGCACCTCGACGAGTTGGTGTTTGTTAGACCCGGGTTTCGTTCCCACCGCGGACGCGGAGGTGAAAAACGCCAGACCTAACAGCAATCGCTTCATCTCACGGATGTTCGGCGATCCATTTCGCGGCGGCGGCGCGGACCTCATCGCGGGATTCGCGGCTGTAGGGAATCTTCACCGCGGAATAGGCGCGGAATGGAAGCTGGGTGACGGGATCAAACGTGATCTCATAGCCTTCAAACTTCTTCGGAATTTCCTGCCCCTGCTTGAGTGAAGCATAACCCTCTTCCTTCGCTTCCAGTTTGATGCCTTTTACGTAAGCCTTTTCCAACGCGGTGGCGAGATACGGTTTGTAGGACTTTTCCCGCAGCAGCTTGCCCATGGTGATGACGAGATCGCGCTGGGCGACGCGGGAGTTGAAGAGATGCACGCGGCGGTCTGCTTTTTCCTGAGGTTCGTTCTCGTCGTAATCGTGATTCTCCATGCCCACGTGCCAGCCATCCACGCGGGGAGCGGGAGCCTTGGCATCGCTTTTGGCTTTTGCGATCGCTTTGACGAGCTTGTCCTCCACCGCCAGCAGTTCCGGAAGGGCCTCGGTGGCCTTCAGTTTCAGGATGAGATCCAGCAACAAGGGATTGAGCGCAGCCGGATCACAACCGGTGTCATCGCCATCGAAACTTTCATCCGGCTTCGGATCCTTTCCCGGATCTTTCGGCGCGCGGTTGAAGTCGATCAACAGGCGCTTCGCACGGATCGCCTTCACTATGGAATCACGGCTTTCGCCCACCAGTTTGAGATTTCGCTCGGAGAACGAGGCCCCGGCATAGTCCGACAGCACGTAGGCGCGGTAAGGAATGTCCTGCGGCGCGGTCATCACATCGCAGACCTGGCTGTAGGAACCGGGAAACGCGATCACCTTATCCAGCAGCACCTCACCCACATCCTTCGCAGCCGCAAAGCCCGCAACGGCGCCCATCATGATGAAAGTCCACAGTTTCATTCACATCAACCGACCGGATCGGGCAACGGGGGTCAAGGAACGATTGGTGAAATTCCGTGGAACTCCGGCCTGTTTTTCCAAAAAACCCCACCCGGCGGGCAAAAAAACCTTGCGCGGGTGGGGCAACGGTGGTGTTCTCCCCGCCCCGTCCGCTCCGGACCGGGAAACCAACCTTTTTTCCCATACGGCCATGGCCTACGCAGTGATCAAAACCGGCGGCAAGCAATACCGCGTTCAAGAAGGCACCCGCTTCGATGTCGAGAAACTCGACGCTGCGGTGGATTCCGAAATCAAGTTCGACGCCCTGATCGTCGGTGAAGGTGAAAGCGTGAAGGTCGGCACCCCGGTGGTCGAAGGCGCTTCCGTGACCGTCAAGGTCCTGAGCCAGTTCCGCGGACCGAAGGGCATCGCCTTCAAGTTCAAGCGCCGCAAGGGTTTCCACAAGACCAAGGGTTTCCGCCGCAGCTTGACCAAGCTTGAGGTGACATCCATCGCTGGCTGATTTCCAACCACTTACCTTACCCACTCTCATGGCCCACAAGAAAGGACAAGGCTCCGTCAAGAACGGTCGCGACTCACGCAGCAAGCGCCTCGGCGTGAAAAAATTCGGCGGTCAGGCCGTCATCGCCGGCAACATCATCGTCCGCCAGCGCGGCACCAAGTTCCACCCGGGCTTGGGCGTCGGCATTGGCCGCGACCACACCATCTTCGCCCTCGTCGATGGCCGCGTGAAGTTCGACCAGGATTCCCGCCGCATCAACGTGGTGGCCGAAGTGAACTGAGCCGCTTGAAAGAAATTTCCCCAAGAAGCCGCTTTCCTCACGGATGGCGGCTTTTTTCATGCCCATGATCTCCAGAATTCTCCTCATCGCGCTGATCGCCCTTTCGGCCACGGCTTGCCGCGAGCGGAAACTCGCCCCGCCAAGAGCCACCCCCGTTTCGGAAGACGGGAAACTCTCGCTCAGGCTGATGACCTTCAACGTTCGCTACGAAAACGGCGAGGATCTCGATTCACGGTCGTGGAAACAGCGCGTGCCGGGGGCGGTGCGGCTCATCCGCGAGGTGTCGCCCGCGGTCTTCGGCGTGCAGGAGGCGCTCCACGGCCAGGCCGCCGATCTCTGGGCTTCCCTGCCGGATTACGAATTCTTCGGAGTCGGCCGCGATGACGGGAAAACGGAGGGCGAATACTCCGGAATTTTCTATCAGCGCGACCGCTTCGACGCCGATGCCAACGAGCGAGGCACGATCTGGCTCTCCGACACACCCGCGACGCCGGGCTCCAAGACCTGGGGCAACGAGATCCCGCGGGTCGTTACTTGGATCAAACTCACCGACCGCGCGTCCGGGCGCTCGTTCTACGTTTTCAACACGCACTGGGATCACCGCAACCAGCCATCGCGCGAAAAGGCAGCCAAACTCATCGCTTCCCGCATTGATGGACGAAGGGACTCAAAAGCCCCCGTGATTCTGCTAGGCGACTTCAACGCGGTGGAAGGCAACCCCGGCGTTTCCTATCTCACCGGAAGACCCGTGAAATTGGACGGCGCGGAAAGCATCTGGACAAACGGCCTGGTGGATACCTTCCAAGCCATCCATCCCAACTCATCCGCCCGCACCACGCTGCATTTCTGGAGCGCGGACAAATCCGGTAACCGCAAAATCGACCACATCCTAGCCAGCAAGGGCGTGAAGGTGGTGTCCGCCGAAGTCCAAGACCAGCCAATGGTTTCCGATCACTTCCCGGTGACGGCGGAGGTGGAGTTTTGATGATTTGCTAGATCATCACAGCTTCCAAGGCTCGCGCGGATGGAACTCCATCATCTTGCTGGCTTCGGCGTCATCGAGGATTTGCTGCTTCGCGACGTCCCACTTGAGTTTGCGGCAGGTGACGGAGGCGATGTAGCCGAGGTGGCCGGGGGTTTGGGAGCAATGGGCGATCTCGACGGGAGTGAGGGTGCGCTTGCGGGATTTCACGCTGTCGATGAACTCGCGGAAGTGGCCGGGGCTCTTGTAGAGCTGGATTTCGAGGTCGCCCTTTTTCTCGCGGGCCTGCATTTCACGGATCCACTCGACGTTGGAGGCGGTGAACCGGCCGCGATCGACGCTGACCCAGCCGTTGGGGCCGATCCATTTCGCGCCGCCGGCGATGTCGCCATGGCCGCCGGCGATGACGAGCTCGATGTCGTTCGGGTATTTGCAGTCGACGCGGAACTTGGTGGCCGTGTTCCAGACGGCCTTGGGATCGGGGAAGTCGGCGGTGGCGCTGAGTTCGAGCGGGCCGATCTTGTCATCGGGGCCGCAGCCGAATTTCGGATTGGCGAGACCCCAGTGAGCGATGTCGCAGTGGTGGCCGATCCAGTCCATGAGCTGGCCGCCGCCGGTGTTGTAGTTCCAGCGCCAGTTCTTGTGAAAGCGGCTCGGGTTGAACGGCAGCATCTTCGCGGGGCCGGTCCACAGTTCGTAATCGACGCCGGGAGGCACCGGACCGTCTGGTTTGTTAGATCCCGTGCCGCCGAAGTCTGCGTGGCCGGAGGGCAGTCCCACTTCGACGCGGGTGATTTTTCCAAGGTAGCCGTTCTGGACGAGCTGGACGGCCCAGCGGAAGGTCGCCTGGCTGCGCTGCCATGAGCCGGTCTGCCAGATGCGGTTGTTTTTCCGGACCGCGCGGACCATGGCGATGCCCTCGTTGAGCGTGTGCGAAAGGGGCTTCTCGCAGAAGATGTCCTTGCCCGCGTTTGCCGCGGCGATGGCGGGAATCGAGTGCCAGTGATCGGGGGTGGAGATGGCCACCGCATCGATGTCCTTGCGTGCGATCAACTCGCGGAAGTCCTTGTAGCCCTTGCAATCTTGGTTCCCGTAGCGGGCGTTCACCTTGTTCACCGCGTCCTGAAGGTGCTTTTCATCCACATCGCAGATGGCGATCACGCGGCAGTCATCAAGCGCGAGGAAGGAATCCAGATTGGAACCGCCTTGCCAGCCGACGCCGATGCAGCCGACTGTAACTTTGTTAGAGGGCGAGTCCGCCCCGAACATCCGGCTCGGCAGGATGAGAGGCGCGGCGGTGGAGGCGGCGAGCAGTTTGAGAACGCGGCGGCGGTCGGTGGGTTGGGAATTCATGGGAGAGGGACCGATACGGCGGCAACATCGGTTTTTGTTCGAAATCCCCTATTTACGCGAGGCGCAGAGCAGGGCCACGTGTTCAGCCAGCGCCTCCGTCCAGGGACGGAGCGGCTTGCCTAACAGCCTTGCGAGGCGGCTGGTGTCCATGGCGGTGAAACGAGGGCGCGGTGCGCGGAACGAGGGCATGTTTGCCAAGGTTTGCTCGGCGATTTCCGGAGTTTCGGGAATCACGCCGCGTTTCACCATTTCGCTGGCGATGAAGGTGGCCATTCCGTGCCAGGTGACGGGCGTGCCGGGATTGCAGGCGTGCAGGACACCCTCGGCATCGGTTTCCAACAAGGCATCCACCCACTCCGCGAGATCGGTGGTGCAGGTGGGCAGGGAAAACTTGTCCGCCACGGCGGCGAGCGGCATTCCGGCGAGAGCGGCATCGAAGATCTGATCGGGAAACGCCGGTTTCTCCATGCCGAAGACCCAAGAGACGCGCAATACAAGCGTCCGCGGATGCATCAGCACCGTGTGTTCGCCAGCCAGCTTGCTTCGGCCGTAGGCGCTCAGCGGTTTCGGCGGCACGCCTTCGGGAAGCTTGATCGTGGTCTCGCCTTCGAACACGTAGTCGGTGCTGAAGTGGATCACCCGGACGCCACGCTCGGCCGCCCAGAGCGCGATCTTGCCGGGAGCCGCCGAGTTCACCCGCATGGCGAGGCGCGGATCGTCCTCGCATGTCTCAAGGCTCGTCATCGCGGCCGGGTTGATGAAAACGTCGCATTCAAGCGAGGCGAGGCAGGATTTCAGCGATTCCGGATCCGCGAGATCGCAAACCGAACGCGGCAGTGAAATCACCTCGTGTTTGGTGGAAAGCCGGGAAACCAGCGCCTTGCCGACGCGGCCGGTGGTTCCGGTGATGGCGATGCGCATGGCCGTTTACAGCAGGCCTTGCTCACGGAGCTCCTGGTCCACTTCGTCGTAGTCGGGAGCCCCGATGCCAGCATCCCGGATGCGCTGGATCTTACGGCGCACGCCCACCTTGCTGCGCGGACCGGTGACGAGCCAAGCCACTCCGCCGACCGCGAAAGGAAGCAACGCGGCGATGCCGAGCACCCCGAGGCCGATGCCGACGCCGCGGCGGGCGCTGCGGTGCATCAGATCGCCCAGCAAAAGCCCTGCCGAGGCTCCAAGCAGCGCCGGAGCGGTGAGAGCGCTCGTTTCGATCCATGCGGGGGTGGTTTCGGTAAGCTCGTCTGACATGATGCGAATCTAGCGACCGGATCTCGCCACGACAACTACGTAAAAGCGCATTACGCACATTCCAGCTTTGCCTGTCCGGCCGATTCACGGATTCTCCCTCCCACGCCATGGCCACTTTGACCAAAACCTACGCCCTCATCCTCGCCGGCGGCTCCGGCACCCGCTTCTGGCCGCTCAGCCGCGATGCGAAGCCGAAACAATTGCTCGATCTCTTCGGCGACGGCACCCTGCTCGAACACGCGATCCGCCGCTTGGAGGGTCTCGTTCCGCTGGAAAACATCCTCATCCTCACCAACGAAAAACAAGCCGCCGGTGTCCGCGAGAACGCCACCATGCTCCCGCCGGAAAACATTTTCGCCGAACCCGCGAAACGCGACACCGCTCCGGCCGTGGCGCTGGGCATCGGCCTCGTCGCCGCACGCGATCCGGAGGCCGTCATGCTCGTCATCCCGGCGGACCAGCTCATCCGTGACACCGCGGCCTATCAGGACGTCATGCGCGACGCGCTGAGCGCCGCGGAAAACAGCGACGGACTTGTCACCATCGGCATCCAGCCCACCTGGCCCTGCCCGTCCTACGGTTACATCGAACGCGGCGATAACGCCGGCATTTCCGGTCTCACCCACGCGCCGCATGAAGTGAAACGTTTCCGCGAAAAACCCAGCCCGGAGGTCGCCGAGGAGTTTCTGCGCCAAGGCGGTTTCA
>DAISZP010000151.1:0-11175 GCA_036824745.1 Luteolibacter sp. | reverse complement strand
AACAGACCCCATCAAAAGCCCTCTTCTAACTGTCCGCATTTTCGGGTCGACATCAAATCACCGGGGACACCGATGTCCTCTGCGACCCCTGCCGGGGTCGAATCTCCGTTTGATGCATACCCCGGGTGGTCGTCGCTGACGCTCCTCGACCCGGGGCTAATTTCCGGCATCCCTGCCGGGATGAAGAGGGATAGGCCATTGGATTGTTAGGCGTGCTGGGTTGAATGGTAGTGAGTGATCATACGGATGCACGATCCGTCGCGTTGTCACCAACGCGCCTACAATGGAATGACGCGAGGCGGAGCCTTGCGGTCCTTGGTTGGTTCACGCCTCCACCTTGCCTTTGGCGAAGAAGACTTCCATGCGGTGGTGGAGGTCGTCGTAGAAGCGTTTCTTGATGGCCTCCAACGCGGCGCGTTTGTCGCTCTCTGCCATGCCGATGGTTTGTTCCTCGACCTTCATTTTCTCGGCGAAGGATTTTTCCATTTCGATGAGGGAATCGAGGAACTCACGGGCGGCGCGGGAGTGTTCGACGCCATCGACGAGGGCGTGTTCGAGGCGCTGATTGCGGGTGACGGCGATGAGGTTGCCGGCGGCGAGTTGGTCCATGTAGCGGCGGTGGCTCTGGCGGAACGCGCGGTGCTCGGCGTCGTAGGTGATCTCGTCGCGGTCCACGAGGGTGTCGTAGGGGCCGGGTTTGGTGAAGAACTTGACGATGAGCGGGATGGTATCCACCAGCATGAAGAGCAGGGTAAGGACGATGTAGGTGTAGAAGGCGAACTGGCCGCCTTGGCTGCCTTGTTTGAACAGGGCGTGAAGGGCGAGCGTCTGGGTGAGGATGTCCTTGCGGGCCTCGGCGCGGATGGAGGAGAGGCGTTCGGCTTCCTCCTGGGCAACGGCGGCGAGTTCTCCCTGCACGCGTTTCAACTCGGCGAGGCGGGTGTCGATTTGTTGTTTGATCGTATCTCGCAGGGCGTTCTGTTGGGTGACAAACTGCCCGGCTTGGTCTTCCTCGACCTTGCGCTTGAGGCCGGCGACACGGTCGGCCTCGGCTTGGTTGGCTTTGGCGATCTCGGCGAGCTTGGTTTCAAACTGGGCGATGGCGGCGGCTTCCGCCTCGCGCGATTGTTTCTGGAGCGTGGCTTTTTCCGAAGTGAGATGCTCTAACAATCCGCCGACGCGCTGGGACTCGGTGCGGCGCGGTTCGAGTTGGTCGGAGCGGATCGAGCGGGCGCGCGGGCCCTCGCCCTTGATGCCGGAGCGCTGGCCGTTCAGTTCGCGTTCGAACTCGGCCTGCCAGAAGCCGAGTTCGGCTTGGAGTTTGGTGTATTGCGGTGTGAGTTCGGCGGATTGTTTCTCGATGACGGAAAGCCGTTCGCGGAACGGCGCGGTGCCTTCGTCGATGGATTTTTTCAACTCGGCCTGCTGTTCGGCGGTGAGGCCGGGAATGGCGGAGTCTGCTTTTTCGGTTTCTTGGAGGATGAATTTGGCTTGGAAGGACTCGTTCCACTTCTGGCGTTGCTCGGCGATGATGGTTTCCAAGGCATCGGCCTGCGTGCGGACCTTTTCCTTCTCGGTGGCGAAGCCTGCGCGGACGGTTTCGATTTCCGCCGCGCGGTCTTTTTCGATCACCGAGGAAACCGTGTCGCGGAAGAGCAGCAGCACCAGCGGGTGGGCGATGGTGATGCCCATCAGCACGGCAACCACGAGGCGCAGCGAAAACTGCGAGAGCTTGCGGAAGACGGACATGTAAGCGCGGTAGCCTGCGAGCAGGGCGCGGTCGATGGCGAGGATGATGAAGGCCCAGACGGCGGCGACGGGGTATATGACTCGCGGGTTGTCCGTCAGCGTCGAGAGCGCGTAGGCGCAGGCGATGAAGGCGAAGGCGCAGGGGACGAGCACCGTCGCGCCGAAGGCGACGTATTTCCGCTGCTCCCACTTCGGGCATTGTTCGAGAGTCTCGGTGCCGGCTCCGGAGAGCCAGAAGAATGCGCGTTTGAAGGTCTGCATGGCAGTGGCGGGAATAAACGGGAACTACGAACACCGGGAGCAGCGGTTTTCAAATGGAAACGTGGATTTCAGAAATGGAGGGGCGGTGGTTTGAAGCCGCCCGCCCCACTGTTATGGCGACTTGAAAGATCGCCACTCCCATCTTCAGCCGGAAATGATTGCCGGGAATGCCCGGCGGTCTAAGCTGCGCGCGATGTTGAACCGCTTTTACGTGGAATTCGATACGGCGCGGCGCTCCGGAGCGGGCGATGGCGGCGACTACCGCTCGCCCTTCCAGATCGATCGCGACCGGGTGCTGCACACGCCGACCTTCCGGCGTCTGCAAAACAAAACGCAGGTTTTCTGGAGCGGCGAATACGATTTCTACCGTACACGGCTCACCCACTCGCTGGAGGTGGCGCAGATCGGCAAGTCGATCTGCCACTGGCTGAAATCCCGCGCAGACGGCCCGCTCACGCCGGATTTTTTCATCGACCCGGATCTCGTCGAAGCGGTGTGTCTCTCCCACGACCTCGGCCACCCGCCCTTCGGCCATGCGGGCGAGCGCACGCTGAATTTCCTCATGCGCGGTCATGGCGGCTTCGAGGGCAACGCCCAGACGCTGCGCCTGCTCACCGAGCGAATCTTTTCCGCGAAACGCGCCGGAATGGATCCGACCCGCGCGTTTCTCGATGGCATCCTGAAATACAAGTCGCTGTGGTCCGAGTTGAAAACGGCCACCGGCAAGGACCCCGAGCACCACTTCATCTATGACGACCAGCACGCGCATCTCGACTGGGCGATGGGCGGAAACGATTTCCCGTTAGAACTGCCGCCGGGCAAGGCTCGGGATGCGTTCAAGTCCATCGAGTGCCAGGTGATGGATTGGGCGGACGACACCGCCTACTCTCTCAACGACTTGTCAGACAGCGTGCGCGCCGGATTCCTCAACCTCGAACGCATCGAGGCATGGGCGGAGAAAAACGGTCATGCCACCGGCGATGGCACACCGCTCGGCGATCTCATGCGCGCCATCCGCCGCAGGAAGGTGGATCCCTTCGTGGGCAAGCGCATCGGCCGCTACATCCAATCGACGCGCCTGGAAACGGACGTGAATTTCCTCAGCGGCACAACGAACCGCTATCACTTCCGCCTTGTGATTGATGAGGAGGTGAAGGCGGAGTCCGAGTTGTTCAAGAAGCTGGCGTTCGAGGTCGTGTTCCTCTCGCCGCAGTTGAAGCAGCTCGAGCACAAGGGCAGCCGGATGTTGAGGCAGCTTTGGGAGGTGTTAGGTGAACGCTACGTCGTCAGCGGCGGAACGATCGACGGCCAGGATTTCCAACTTCTCCCGGCGGACGCGGCGGACGAGATCACCTCGGAAAACGATCCCGTGAAACGCGCGCGGCTGGTGTGTGATTTCCTCGCCGGCATGACGGACGGCTACGCGGCACGCACTTACAAGCGCCTGTTCTCGCCGGACTTCGGATCGATCGGCGACCTGATCGGTTAGACCGCGCCGCGGATCATTCGTCGTTCAGGCCGGCCTCCGTTTCGTGCGAATGGATCAGCAGCATCGCCTGCACGCCGTGAAGGCGCGACACCGCCTGAAGCACGCTGCGGATCGCGGACGCCGTGTGCCCTTCCCTGCCGATGAGCATCGAGACGTCACGATTCACGAGGATGAGTTTGAAACGGAGCACGTTCGGTTCGATCTCCCGCACCTTGATCTGGGCGTGGCTCGGTTCGTCGATCAGATTGACCACCACGTATTGCAGGAAGTTTTTCAGCCGGAGGATCAGCTCCTGCATTTCCTCGGGGTTCAGGGCTTTTCCCGGAACATCCTCCGGCTCGGATGCCTGCGCATGGGAAGGATTCCTGAGATCCCATTCCATCACCTTGTAGTTCGCGGTGCGGCGGATCAGGTCGATCACATCCACCTCTTGGTGCGCGATGCGGTTCACCGCGGGCAGCACCGTGCGGAAATCCCACTCCATCACTTGCACGCCGCCCAGCCTCCTGAGCGAGCGCGAAACCTCAAGATCCTTGATGTCCTTGTTCAACAAGGCTTTGAAATCCCAATCGTTGACTTCGATGTCACCGATCTGTTTCAGCGATTGCGCGAGTTTGGAGATGTGATTCGACATGCGGTGTGATGAAACGGGACTCCCGGAACGACGCCTTGGATTTCCACGCGCGCATCATGCGCTTTCCAGACCCGGATGACAAGCCGCAGACCGCAAGGGCTGACTCATCAAAAATCGCCATGAAATGTAGGGATCGAAACGCGGAGGCGGGGAGCACGCGAATGGAAGAATCGCAGAGGCTGGAAGTTGCGAGGCGGGAGACCGATGCATCGTGGTTCCGATCTTGCGGATTCAGCTCATGAAACTCAGCGCTTTCCTCCGCGCGCTCCGCAACTCCCCGTTTCGCTGAAATCCCATTCTGATGCGTTGGCCCGCCGCAGACCGCCATGTTCATCGGAAACCGGTTGCGGAACCGCGGGAACTCGAGGAATTTGGTTTCGTGACCCTCCTATCGGCAGAGATCGGTGCGGCGGACGGCTTCGTGATCACGATGCTGGGCGTCATCGCACTGGCCATGGGCACCATCGCCCTGCTCTTCTTCTGCATGAAGCGCGCCGCCGCAAAACGCGACCCGTATGTGGACGCGCTGCTTGAGGAGCTCGAACGCGAAGAACGCGAAGCCGAACGACTCGCCCGGACCAAACATTCCTCGCCTCCCACCCATCCATGGGAACGCGATGCGGATTGGTGGAAAAAGTAGCCGCCTGGAAAGCAATCGCTCACGGCAGCACCCGCATGCGCAGCTTGCGGAAACGAATGGGCGAACCCTCGCTCTCCAGACAGAGGAAACCCTTCGCCGGTTCGCATCCGTTTCCGCCCGAGACTTCCTCACCATTCACCCACAAGCGGATCTCTCCATTGATGGCGCGGATGTAATATTGATTCCACTCCCCATGCCCCTTCGCCAGATGCTTGCGGGGGAAACTGCGGCTGCCGTTCGGTGAAAGCGGCGGAAAAGGTTTCATCTTCACGCCCACCGCGAACACATCGCCGTTCGTGCCAAACCAGTCCGTCGCCTTGCCCGCTTGTTTCATCTTCTCCGTGTAGCCGTGATCCAGGATCTGCTCCTCGATCCCGCTTGGCAGGCCGGGTTTGCCCGACGCGGCGAGATCCATCACCGACTTGGGAGGACACCAAACAAAGACTCCCGAGTTTCCCGCGGGTTTCTCATGCATCCATTCCACGACCAGCTCGAAGTTCTGATACTCCTTCGCCGTTCGCAGCACGCTCACCGGCTGCCCCGTGCAGTGCAGGACGCCGTCCTTCCACGACCAGGTGTCCGGCGCACTGTTGACTTGCGCGAAGTCACCCGCGCCGAGATCCCGCCAACCGGGAGACTGATCATCCATGACCGGGCGGACGGACTCCTCACCGGGCGCGGTCAGGACGAGAAGGGCGGTGAAACAGGAAACGAAGAGCGGTTTCATAAAAAATCGCCCCCATGAACGCGCCACGGAAACCGATTCTGTCAGATCGCGCTCGGCTTCAAGACGCCGATGTACGGCAAGTTCCGGTATTTCCCGAGGTAATCCAACCCGTATCCCACCACAAACTCATCGCCGATTTCGAAGCCCACATAGTCCGCCTCCACCTCTTCGGCGCGGTGCTTGTCCTTGGCTAGCAGAACCGCCTTGTGCACCGCCACGGCCCCCTCCTCCAGCAAGCGATGCTCCACCGCATGCAGCGTGCGGCCCGTATCGAGAATGTCATCGAGCAACAACACATGCCTGCCCGCCACTTCCGGGAAATGCCGATCCAGGAAATCCACCTTGCCCGAGCTTTCCATGCCGCCGTGGTAGCTCGCCACGTTGAGGCACTCGATCTCAAGGATGCGCGGCACCCGGCGCAGCAGATCCGCCGCGAAAACCAGCGCTCCCTTCAACAAGATGATCACCACCAAGGTCCCGCCCGGGAAGTCCCGCTCGATTTCCACCGCCATCGAGTCCAGGCGTTTTTCAATCACCGCTTCGTCGATCAGGATCCGTTCGATGTCATTGCGCATGACGGATTCCTAGACCGGAGAACCCACCGGGTCCAGCGCGCTGTTCGCAACCCTCAGCGGTCCCGCTTGAAACGCAGCACCCGCTCGCCATCGCGCGCGTAGTCCAGGCGGTCCCGCGCATGGATCTCCAGATACGCCGGATCCTCGCGCAAGGCGCGCAGCTCGATGCGGCGGTGCTCCTGCTCCTCGCAGACCAGCCGCTCCTGCTCCTTCACCAGCTTCAGCTTCGCATTCAGCTTGTCCAACTCCCGTTTCTGAGGAACCGCCGAGGCGATGACCACGAATCCAAGCGAGAGACAAAACGCGATCAACGCGAGCTTGCCCGCGCCCTTGATGACCCGCGCGCGGGCCTCAAGACGCATCAGCTTGGCTGCCTCGATCCGTTTCTTCGCCATTCTTGAACCCGAGAAATCCCTCAAAACACCCAAATGTCAAGCTTTCTCAAGGATTTGAGGCGATCCTTGACCTTGCCCGACTCCGCTTGAAACCTCCCTCATGCTCCAACTCGCCACCATCGCGCTGGTGATCATGCTGCTCTTCGCGATCCTTGCGGTGGCGAGGCTGGTCACGCGATGGATCGCGGATCGATAGCCCTCCCAAACAAAACATCGGAATCACCCGGGGCTTGCCGGATGATTCCGATTCCTTCGTTTTTTCGTTTCTCACACCATGCTGTGAAGCCCCACGACATTGCCTTCGGGATCCTGGAAAATCCCGATGAAGCCATGCGGAGCGATGTCCATGCGGTCCCTGATCACGATGCCTCCAGCGGCGGGGATGCGGGACAGCACGCCGTCCAGATCCCCCTCGACATTGAGGTAAACCATGGTGCCTCCCGCGCCGGGATTGCAGCCATCCATCTGGGTCAATGCCCCGCAGACTCCCTTGTCGGGATCACCGGGAAAAATCGCCATCTTGCAGCAATCCATCGAGCCGGGCTCCAGCTTGGCGTTCAGGATGCTGCTGTAGAATTCAACGGCTTTCGGCAGATCGTTGGTGAAGATCTCAAACCAGTTCAGTGCGTTCGTTTTCATAGGAGTTGTTTTTCGTGTGAGCGCCGACCCTGTTGGCGGGCGACGGAGGAATCCCAACATGGCGCACTGACAGCCCTATGTCAGGAGACTTTCAGACGGCGGCGAAAATCTCCCCGTGGCGCTCGGCGACCGCGAGGGCGGCTTGGCGCACTTTGACCCTCAATTCCTCCGGGGCGACGGCTTCCACCCTCGCTCCGAAACGAAGCAACCCATCCGCAAGCCAATCGACCGAAAAGGCCAGCAGCTCCATCTCAATCCACCCCTCCGGCTTTTCCTTCTCTGACAATGGCGTGCAGGGCATTTCCAAACGGAAGCGCTCCACCACCTCCCGCGCCACCCGGACGGTGACCGGCACCAGCTCGCAACCGTCATCACATTTTCTAACAAAATCCTTCACCGAGAACCCCTCGTGCCCGCTGAAGCACTCGTCGAGAACCTCCCAGGACGACACCCGGTCCAGACGGAAATCCCGAACATCCTGCCGCAGCCGGCACCAGGCGATGAGGTGCCACTGGTGAGCATAGAAGACCAAACCCAGCGGCTCCACCACCCGGTGCGTGATCGCTCCGCGGTTGGCGGTATTGTAGCGGATGGCCAGACAACGGCGACGCATGATCGCGTCCTGAACCGGCATCAGGGAATCGCGTTTCCCGTCGTCACCCGGACGCCGGAACCACACGCCGACGGTATGATTCAAGCGGTTCAGGTAATCCTTCCGCTCTTCCGGCAGCACCGAGCGGATTTTCAACATCGCCGCCCGCAGCGACTGGCGGAGCGAGCCATCGGCGATCTGATCGGTGGCCTCGCAGCTCATGAAAAGCGCCGCCGCTTCGTCCTCGGTGAACATCACCGGCGGCATGTGGTAGCCGCGCATCAGGCTGTATCCCACGCCCGCCTCCGCCACGATCGGCACGCCCGCCTCTCCCAACGCGGCGAGATCGCGGTAAACCGTCCGCACACTCACCTCGAAATGCTCCGCGATCCGCTCCGCCGTGATCACCCGCTGCCCCTGGAGCAGCAGGATCATTCCCGTGAGGCGGTCGATTCGGTTCATGGCGGCGCCACCGTGTAACAAATCGCCCTTCGGCCCGGCAAGCCACGGAGTGCGATGCCGTCATGCGCTTCCCGAAATCCCGGAGGATCCATGCGGTTAGGGAAATCCCGATGAAAGGAAGTGGATTGCCAGCATCCCGGCGCGCACCGAGTTATGCATGGAAGATAATCTTGAATTACCCTTCGGCGATGGCGGAGCCACGCAGCTGACTTGCCCTTATCACGGATTATCGTGAAGGTGGATCTAACGGGTCGGACGATTTTGAAAATTTCCGAATCCATTTCTCCGGTTTTTCACCGAGGTCTTCTCCGGTTTTCGAGCGCAGATCACATATGATCTCCCTGATGGTTAAGTCGCGCGCTTGTTCCACCATCCGGTCCAACCGTGAACCTTTGTCCTGCTTGGTCCCGGAAGGGTAGTAATCGACCACATATCGGAGATCAGCCACCGCTTCCGCGGGTACGCTGCGGAGGGCCCTCACCCGCATTTCCTCGAAAACGGCGAACTGATCACTCGCAAACGCGACCCGCAGGCCAAGCATCGTGTGTTTCCAGGCGAGAGTGCCGCACAAGGCCACCGCCATCAAGGCGGCGATGCCCGAAACCCACCAAAGGACCACCCGTTGTTTCTTCGGCTGCGGGTTCATCGTGATCCTTCGGACAATCATTCCTCACCTTCTAACGCCCCGCTGCCTCGCGCAGGAGGCGGAGTTTTTCGAGGGCGGCGCCGCTGGTGATGGCTTCGCGGGCGGCTTCGATGCCGTCGCCCATGTTATCGGCGAGGCCGGCGCAGGCGAGGGCGGCACCGGCGTTCATGAGGACCATGTCGCGCTTGGGTCCGGTTTCCTTGCCGGAGAGGATGGCGGTGAGGATGGCGGCGTTGGTTTCCGCATCGCCGCCGCGGAGTTCCTCGACCTCGGCGTGTTTCAATCCGAAATCACGGGGGCGGACTTCCTCGTCCTCCAGATCCTGATAGAGCCCGGCCTTGCAGATGCGGGTGGAGCCCATGAGGCTCACCTCGTCCACCGAGCGGCCGTCTCCGGTGGTGCCGTGGACGACCCAGGCGCTCTCGCGGCCGAGGCGCTGGAGGATCTCGGCAAAGGCGGGGCAAAGCTCGCGGGTGAAGACGCCGATGAGCTGGCACTGGGGCTTTGCCGGATTGAGCAAGGGGCCGATGAGGTTGAAGATGGTGCGCACTCCGCGCTGGGCGAGGTTCTTGCGGGCGGCGACGACGGACTTGAAGGCGGGGTGATAGATCGGCGCGAACATGAAACCGAGGCCGGCGCGCTCGACACAGGCGCGGAACTCATCGGCCGTTAGATCGATGCGGATGCCGAGCGCCTCGAGCACGTCCGCGCCGCCGCTCTTGGAAGTGATGCCGCGGTTTCCGTGTTTCACGACCACCGCTCCGGCCCCCGCAGCGACGAACATGGTGGTGGTGGAAACGTTGAACAGGTCCAGCTTGTCGCCGCCGGTGCCGCAGACATCGAGCGTGGGTCCATCGAGATCGAGAAGTCCGAGGTGGGGATCCACCGCGTGGCCGAGGAAGGCCTCGACAAAGGCGGCGATCTCGCCGGGTGTCTCGCCCTTGGCGGAGAGGGCTTCGAGGAGACGCTCCTTCTTCTCATCCGGCGCGGCGGGATCGAGCAGAAGATCCGCGGCCACCTCCACTTCGCGGGTTGAGAGTTCCTGTTTCTGCTCAAGGTGATGAATCAAGGCGTCCATGGCCCGAGGCTATCATTCAAGTCCATCCTACGCCAGAATCTTCAATGAAAACCTCGGCCATTGCGGTTTGACGGACCGGGTGATGCCATCCAAGCTCCGCCGCCATGCCCGACGCCAAGCACGTCCTCTTCGTTTGCACTGGAAACACCTGCCGCAGCCCGATGGCGGAGGGTTTGTTCCGCAAGGCCATCGAGGAACGGGATGATTTCACCGTGGGATCGGCAGGCGTGGCGGCTTACAAGGGCAGCAGCGCGAGCCCGGAAACGCTGAGCATCCTGAAAAAACGCGGAGCCTCGCTGGATGGATTCAAGAGCCGCCCGGTGACCGACGCGCTGCTCAAACAAGCCACGCACGTGTTTGCGATGACGGAGGGCCACCTTGCGATGTTAGAGGCGCGTTTTTCCGATCACGCGGACAAGTTCTATCTGGTGCGCGAGTTTTCCGGGATCTCGGACAAGCGCCAGGGCATCGACGTGCCGGACCCGATCGGCATGGGCATGGGCGCTTACGAGGAGGTGGCCAAAGTGCTGGAAGCGGCGATCCCGAAGATCATCGCGTATGTGGACTCCGGCGCGGGACGGCAGTGAGGCTCAGATCATCCCGAGCTTCATCTTGCCCTCTTCGGAAATCATTTCCTGATTCCAAGCGGGGTCCCAGACGAGTTCGACGGTGGCGTCATCGATACCATCGATGGTCATGATCTTGGCCTGCGCGTCGGCGGCGATCACCGGGCCCATGCCGCAGCCGGGAGCGGTGAGCGTCATTTTCACGGCGGCGACGGTCTTGCCGTTGATTTCTTCGAGCGCGCAGTCGTAAACGAGGCCGAGGTTGACGATGTCCACCGGGATTTCCGGATCATAGACGCTCTTGAGCTGCGCCCAGACCTGCTCTTCGAGCGGGGCGTCCTTGAGGCGGACGGCTTCTTCCTGCTTCTTTTTCTCCTCCTCAAGATCCACGCCGAGCGCGTCCGCATCCTGCGAGGAAATGCGCGCCAAGCCCTGCGAGGTGGCGACGGTGAAGGTGCCGCCCAGGCGCTGGGTGATGAACACCGGAGTGCCGGCAGGCAGCGTGAGCGAATCGCCGCTCGGGATCTGGATGGCGGGAACCTCGCGCGTGAGCTTGATTTCTTGATGCATGGGCGGAGTAAAACCGAGGCCTTGCCGTGGGGCAAGGGATGAGTTTGGCGGGAACCCGTGCATTTCCCGATCCGTTTTGAGGGAAATGTCGGATATTCCGTGCTTGGAGATTGCCTCCCGGCTCAAAAATGTCGTTTAATCCACCATCCATG